>JAIQFW010000057.1 GCA_020073105.1 Terriglobia bacterium | reverse complement strand
GAGGCCGGTGACGTAGTTGGAGGCGTCCGAGGCCAGGTAGAGAAGCGTGCCGCAAAGGTCATCGGGCCGCTCGAGGACGCAGTCTACGGAGACCAAGCCAAGGCCGCTGCCGACATTGAGGACTTCGCCCTGCTGCGCAGCGATGGCATGCCGACCTACCATCTGGCTTCCTGCGCCGACGACGCCGACTTGCGCATTAGCCACATTATCCGTGGCCAGGACTATCTGACCAACACATTCAAGCACGTCCTAATCTTTGAAGCTGCAGGGATGACGCCGCCGCAGTTTGCTCATTTGCCGCTCCTGGTCGCGCCGGATGGGACCAAGCTCTCGAAACGCAAGCACGGGCCGGTAGTCAGCGTGACCACCTATCGTGATGCCGGTTTCCTGCCGGAGGCCTTCATCAACTTCCTCTGCCTGCTGGGTTGGTCGCCCAAGGACAACCGCGAGAAGCTCTCCCAGCAGGAACTGGTGGACGCGTTTTCGCTCGAAGGCATCAACCGGGCGAATGCGGTGGTGAACTTCAAGGATGTAGGCGCGAGCGTCTCGCTCGTGCAGGGTGTCTATCCCGAAGAGACGTTCGATCCCAAGGCCGTCTGGCTGAACGCCGAGCATATCCGCGGATTGACGGTCGAAGACCTCAGCGCCCGCCTGCTGCCCATCGTGCGAGAGAAGGGATGGCAAGTCGATCCTGCCAGGATGCTGAAGGTCACGCCCCTGATCCGCGAACGTATCAAGTTGCTGCGCGACGTGCTGACCGCGGCGGATTTCTTCTTTGTGGACCAACTGCCTCCCTACGATCCCGCTGAACTCATCCCGCAAAAAGGCGACGCGGCCATGGCAAAGAAGGTGTTAGAGAAGGCCCGCGAAGTCCTAGAGAAGACCGAATTCAAGCACGATCCCCTGGATCAGACGCTCCGCGCGGCGGCACAAGAGCTGGGAATCAAAGCTGGGCAGATGTTCCAGCCCATTCGGGTCGCCGTCTGCGGCCGCAAGAACGCCCCGCCGCTGTTTGAGACCCTGGAAGTGCTTGGGCAAGAGACGACTCTGGCGCGGATCGACCAAGCACTGCAAAGAATCCAATAAACCTTCAGGTCTGGGCATTCCCCGCAAACCTTCCCGATGCCCGCCCGTCCAATGCTCTGGCTTGTCCGTCACGCGGTTGCTAACATCTGACACTGCGGCGCCTCGGTTCCCATGAACACACTGCTTCAAGACCTCCGTTACGCGCTCCGGCTATTCGCCAAGAGTCCGGGGTTCACCGCGGCTGCCGTGTTGTCGCTGGCCATCGGCATTGGAGCCAACACCGCCCTTTTCAGCATCACCAACGCGCTGTTGTTGCGCCCGCTTCCCTATAAAGACGCCGACCGGCTGGTGATTCTATGGAACCGCTCGCCGGGTCTCAACATCACCGAAGACTGGTTCTCCACCGCGCAGTACTTCGACATCAAGAACGGGCACTCGGGCTTTGAGCAGGTCGCGATTGCCATCGGCGGAAACTACAACCTGACTGGCAAGGGCGACCCGGAACGTGTGGGAACCATCCGCGTTTCCTCCAGTCTGCTGCCCATGCTTGGACAGAAAGCAGTCATGGGCCGGCTGTTTGTACCTGAGGAAGACTCTCCCGGACGCCCTGCCACCGCCATCCTCAGCTATGGGATGTGGACGCGGCACTACGGGTCCGATCCACACCTGGTCGGCCAGTCGATCATGATCAACGGCATGCCCTACGAAGTCGTCGGAATCATGCCGCGCAGCTTCGCCTTGCCGCGCGAAGTCATGCCCACCCTCGATGGCGCCGAACAGGCCGATATCCTTCTGCCTCTGCCGCTCGGCCCTGAAGCTTCCCGAATTCGCGACCACGAAGACTACAACATCATCGGCAAGCTGAAGCCGGACGTGTCAGTCAAGCAAGCCCAGGCAGAGATGGACACGATCACTGCACGGCTGCGCCGCGACTATCCCACGGTGTATCCGCCCAACGGCGGTTTGACCTTCGGCATCGTGCCGCTTCTGGAGCAGGTCGTGGGTGACGTCCGTTCAACTCTTTACGTCTTGCTGGGCGCGGTCGGGTTCGTGCTCCTGATTGCATGCGCGAACGTGGCCAATCTGCTGCTTTCCCGAGCTGTCGCCCGGCAAAAAGAAATAGCCATTCGCACCGCAGTGGGCGCGAGCCCGGTGCGCATCGTTCGCCAGTTGCTCACCGAAAGCGTGATCCTCGCCCTGGGCGGGGGCACGCTCGGCGTGGTATTCGCCTTTGCAAGTATCTACGGTGTGCATGTTCTGGGGCCGAAGAGTGTGCCGCGCCTGGACGACATCGGCGTGGATGGAGTGGCCCTCCTGTTCACTGCGCTGGTTTCCATGCTGTCGGGGATCCTGTTTGGCCTGGCGCCGGCGTTGCGCGTCTGCCTGCTCAATGTTCACACCACCCTGAAAGACGAAAGTCGTGGTTCGGCGGGCGCAAGCGCGGTTTGGGGACGCGGCAACAACCTTCGCAGGCTGCTGGTGATCTCCGAGCTGGCACTTTGTGCCATGTTGCTTATTGGGGCGGGACTGCTCATCCGCAGCTTCACCCGGGTGCAAGACGTGCCGCCGGGATTTAATCCTCAGAACGTACTCACGCTGGAACTCACCATGAGCGGCCCGAAGTATAAAGACCCCCAAGCGGTGCTGAGCACCTATCGTCAACTTCGTGAAAGGCTGGAGCGGTTACCCGGCGTCACCGCCGCCGGAGCGGTCACCTCACTTCCCCTGAGCCAGATGTTTGCCTGGGGGCCGGTGACGGTGGAAGGCCGCGTGCCACCTCCGGGCGAAAATTTCATCAACGCCGATGAACGCATGGTGAGCGGAAATTATTTCCAGGCGATGCAGATTCCGTTGTACGAGGGACGCTTTTTCAACGATCAGGACACCACCGCCAATCCTCGCGTCGCCATCGTCGACGAATACATGGCCCAGCAACTTTGGCCCAACCAGGATCCTGTCGGCAGACGCATTCATCTGGGAGGCCTGAGCGACACCGCCGCGCCCTGGATCACCATCGTTGGAGTGGTGGGCCGGGTGAAACAGTACACTCTGGATTCCGACTCCCGCATTGCCTTCTACCTTCCTCAAACGCAATATCCGACGCGAGCCATGAACGTGGTCTTGCGGAGTGCGGGCGATCCTGCATCTCTGGCCACGGCGGTCAAGCACGAGATCCACGAACTCGATACCGACCTGCCAATCTACAACCTGCTGACCATGGAGGCGCGCGTCGGGGAGTCGCTGGCACGTCGCCGCTTCTCCATGCTGCTGCTGACGCTTTTCGCGTGCCTTGCTCTGGCGCTGGCGGCGATCGGAACTTACGGGGTGATGGCGTATCTGGTCAACCAAGGCACACGTGAGATCGGAATCCGAATCGCTCTAGGTGCCACTCCGGGTCGAATTCTGAAGTTGGTCGTCTCAAAAGGGATGGCCATGGCGTTCTCCGGGCTGGCGCTTGGATTGGTGGGCGCCTTCGCCTTCACCCGGCTGATGAGCAACCTTCTATTTGGGGTGAGGGCGACAGATCCGGCCACCTTTGCGGCCATTTCTTTACTGCTGATTTTCATCGCGCTGCTCGCCAGCTACATTCCCGCCCAGCGAGCGGCAAAGGTCGATCCCGTGGTTTCGCTGCGATACGAGTAGATCACCTTCATTGCATCGCCGCTGTTTTCGTTATCATCTATAACACTGCCGAGGGTGTCTTCGGCTGTTCAGAACTCTGCTCGGCAATTCTCCTAAGATCGCCATTCCTCAAGGATGAATCTATGTCTCGCATGAAAGCTGTTCAAGTCAGCAAAGCCCACGGAAATTTCGAAGTCGTCGAACGTCCAATTCCCGAGCCGGGCAAGGGACAGGTGCGTATCAAGGTTGAAGTTTGCGGCATCTGCCACAGCGATGTGCTGGTGAAGGAAGGCATCTGGCCAAGCCAGCCGTATCCGCGCATACCCGGTCATGAAATCGCCGGGCGCATCGACTCGGCCGGGGCCGACGTCACCCAGTGGAAGCCCGGCCAGCGGGTGGGTGTGGGCTGGCATGGCGGCCATTGTTTTGTCTGCGACCCCTGCCGCCGCGGCGACTTCATTCTTTGCAAATTCGAGAAAGTTACCGCCATCCACTTCGATGGGGGCTACGCGGAGTACATGATTGCTCCGGCTGAGGCCCTGGCCGCAATGCCGGACGACCTTCCCGCCGACGAGGCCGCTCCCCTCATGTGCGCCGGCATTACGCTTTACAACCCGCTGCGCAACTCCGGCGCAAGGGCCGGAGACTTGGTGGCGATCCAGGGCATCGGCGGCCTCGGCCACCTGGGGATCCAGTACGCACGGCAGATGGGCTTCCGCACCGTGGCCATCGGTCGCGGGGGCGACAAAGAGCCGCTGGCCCGCAAGTTGGGCGCGCACAGCTACATAGACACGGGATCCGGAGACCCGGCCGCTGCTCTGCAAAAGCTGGGTGGAGCGCGGCTCGTGCTGGCGACCGCCCCCGATTCCAAGTCGATTTCCGCGCTGATTGACGGAGTGGCCCCAGGCGGCAAACTGCTGGTCCTCGGCGTTGGCACCGAACCCCTCAGCTTCTCGGGGTTGCAACTGATCCTCCCGCGCCGCACGGTGCAAGGCTGGCCCTCGGGCACAGCCATGGACTCGGAAGATACGCTGCGTTTCAGCGCCATGACCGGTGTTCGGCCAATGATTGAGCGCTACCCGCTGGAGAAGGCGGCAGAAGCCTATGAGCGGATGCTGAGCGGCAAAGCACGGTTCCGGGTGGTGTTGACGATGGGCGGGTGAAGCTCCGTAACCCCTTGACATAGGTAACATATATGTTACCATTATACACAGTTGAGGTTCTTGAATACCTCGACAGGAATGGCCGCAGCCCGTTTGCGGTATGGTTCGACAGTTTGGGTGCGCAGGCTGCTGCCCGAGTGACCGTGGCCCTGACACGGCTGGCGCAAGGAAACTTGTCTAACATCAAGAGCGTCGGGGCTGGCGTCCACGAATACAGGATCGATTTCGGTCCTGGCTATCGGATTTACCTTGGCAGAGACGGGGAGCGTTTAGTGATCCTGCTCGGCGGCGGAACCAAAAAGCGGCAGCAGAATGACATAGAGGACGCGATTGCCCGGTGGCGCGACTACAAGAAGAGAAAACATTAAGGCGAACAGCAATGGCTTTGACACGAGACTTCAAGGAAACAATCCAGGCGCGGGTGCGGCGCGATCCCGCTTTCCGCAAGGAACTTCTGCGTGAGGGTGTCGAAAGCCTTCTTGAGGGAGACGTGGAGACGGGCAAAACAATCCTGCGCGATTACATCAATGCAACCGTAGGTTTCAGCGAACTTGCCGAAATCACGCACCATTCGCCGAAGAGTCTGATGCGCATGCTGGGTCCGTCCGGAAATCCGCAAGCCCGTAATTTGTTCGAAATCGTCCAGTACCTGCAGCGGAAAGAGAAGGTTCGCTTCAAGGTGCTGGCCGCAACCGCGCGATAGCTGACGCCGGTTCGCAGGCCCATCCATCGAACCAACGCTCCGCGTTGGTTATAAAATGAAATCCAGCATGAATACAGCAAAGCCTGAAACCGCAGGTATTGAGCCGGCCTCGCCCGAGCCTCGCCCCTCCAACTTCATCCGCGACATCATTCTTAACGATCTGAAGACCAATAAGTACAACGGCCGCGTACAAACCCGTTTTCCTCCCGAGCCCAACGGCTACCTGCACATCGGCCATGCTAAGGCCATCTGCCTCGACTTCGGGCTAGCGGACGAATTCGGCGGCCACACCAATCTGCGCTTCGACGATACCAATCCAGAAAAAGAAGATGTCGAGTACGTCGACGCGATCATGGAAGACGTGAAGTGGCTCGGCTTTCACTGGGACGGCCTCTTCTATGCTTCCGACTATTTCGACCAGCTTTATGCCTGGGCGATCCAACTGATCAAAGCCGGCAAAGCCTACGTTGACGATCTTTCTGCCGACGAGATTCGCAAGCACCGTGGCACATTGACCGAGCCCGGCAAGGGCAGCCCCTACCGCAACCGAGCGGTGGAAGAAAACCTGAATTTGTTCGAGCGCATGAAAGCCGGAGAATTCCCCGACGGCTCGCGGGTGTTGCGGGCCAAGATCGACATGGCTTCGCCCAACCTGAACATGCGTGATCCAGTGATGTACCGCATCCTGCACGCCGAGCACCACCGCACCGGCAACAAGTGGTGCATCTACCCGATGTACGACTACGCTCACGGGCAGTCGGACTCGTTGGAGAAAATTACCCACTCCATGTGCTCGCTCGAGTTTGCCGACCACCAGCCGCTCTACAACTGGTTCATCCAGCAGTTGGGAATTTTCCCGTCGCAACAGATCGAATTTGACCGCCTCAGCCTGACCTACACCATGATGAGCAAGCGCAAGCTGCGGCAACTGGTGGAGGAAGGTCGCGTCACCGCTTGGAACGATCCCCGCATGCCCACGCTGTGCGGCATGCGCCGGCGCGGCTACACGCCCGAGGCAATCCGCAACTTCGTGACCGCCGCCGGGGTCTCCCGCACCAACGGCATTGTCGAGCTGGCCATGCTCGAGCACTTCGTCCGCGAAGACTTGAACAAACACGCCCCCCGGGTGATGGCCGTGCTCCATCCCGTGAAAGTAGTCCTCGACAACTATCCGGAGAACCAAACCGAGGAGATGGACGCGGTCAACAATCCTGAAGATCCCGCCGCGGGCACGCGCAAGGTGCCGTTCTCCCGGGTGCTGTATATCGAGCAGGATGACTTCCGGGAAGATCCGCCAAAAGGATATTTCCGTCTTTCACCCGGGCGCGAGGTCCGGCTTCGCTATGGCTACTTCATCACATGTAAGAGTGTGGTGAAGAACGACAAGGGCGAAGTAGTCGAAGTTCACTGCACCTACGATCCGGCAACCCGAGGCGGCAACGCTCCCGACGGCCGCAAGGTGAAATCGACCATCCATTGGGTCTCAGCCTCGCATGCGGTCGATGCCGAGGTGCGCCTCTACGACAACCTCTTCACCAAGGAGGATCCAAGCGAGCTTGAAGAGGGCCAGGACTTCACGGCCAATCTCAATCCCAACTCGCTTGAAGTCCTCAGTCACTGCAAGCTCGAGCCGTCATTAGCGACTGGGGCAGCAGGCAGCCGCTTTCAGTTCGAGCGCCTGGGATACTTCTGTGTGGATCCGGACTCGCAGCCGGGAAAGCTGGTGTTCAATCGCACTGTCGCTCTGAAGGACACCTGGGCCAAGATCGAGAAGAAGGGGCAAACTGCGAAGGGCTAGGCTACTTCGCGGCCGTGGTGGTGAGCGCCGCCCGAAACTGTGCGGCTTTGTCCGGTTGTTTGAGCGCAGCGTACTCTTCTGCCAGGTCGGAACGCGCCTTGTCGAGCCAGTATTTTGACGGGGTAGTTTGCTTGGACAGGATCTCATACCCGGCGTGACTCTCCCTTTCAGCATCCGTGTAGCGGCGTTGCAGAAAAAGTGCGCGGCCAAGGCGCGTCCGTGCGATCCCAACCAGTTGGTGGTCGGGAGGCACAGTCTGGGCGTACATGCGGAGCGCTTCGCGGAACAACTGTTCGCCCTGGGTGTACTTTTTCTCCTCCACATACACACCAGCTAGATTCGAAAGTGCCACTCCGATGTAGTAATGCTTCCCCGCATAGACTTGGCGGTAGATGTCCGCCATGCGCCGGAAGTCCGCCTCCGCCTCGCGCAGCTTGCCCTGTTGTTGTGCCACCCGCCCCAGTTCGTTGACTGCCGACGCCACCCGGGGATGCACTTTTCCGTACACGTGTTCCTGAATGGTGAGCGCTCCTTGCAGTAAAACATCCGCCTCTTCCAATCGTTTCTCGTTGACCAGTGTGCGGGCCAGCAGGGTCATCGCCGAAGCCGTCTCCGGATGGTTCTTGCTGTAAAAACCCTGGGTGATGTCCAGCGCCTGACGCTGGTATTTTTCCGCCTCTGGAAAGTGGCCTTGTTCGAACTGAATGGCACCCAGGTTGATGAGGTCATTGGCGACCTGGGGATGGCGTTCTCCATAAATCCGGCGGTCTATCGCCAGGACCCGCTGGTTGATGGCGTCCGAGATATCCAAGTGGCCGGCATAAAAGTGCGAGTTGGCCAGTTCACTCAGGGTTGCCCCCAGATCAGCTTCCGCTAGACCGGGCGCGGATTGCAGCCGCACTGCTTCGTCCAGGATCCGGATCGACTCCTCGTAGGCACCACGATTCTCCAGGATGGTTCCCAGGGCAGCGGTCGCCTTTCCCACCGCCGGATGGCCAGTCGGCAGGTGCCGCTTGCTCATATCGAGCCCCTGGCGGACCAGCCGTTCCGCCTCCTCCAACTGCGCCTGGTCGGAGCGCAACTCGCCCAAGGCCACCAGGCTCTCCGCCACCTCCGCGCTGTCAGCGCCAAACAACGACCTACGCTTCTCCAGTGCCTGGCCGAGCAGGGAATCCGCCCGGTCAAGATTACCCAGCTTCTCGTAGATGCCTCCCAACGTTGCATACAGTTCGGCTTGCACCTTGGGATCGCTGTGGAGGCCTTGTGCTTCCTGGACGCCGCGGTCCACCAGCGTCACCACACGCAGGTCATCGGCGGGCCCGGCGGCCTCGTCGCCGCCCTGAAACAAGTTCATCATGAAACGCTGGACCCGTTGGGTGCGGGCAGCTTCTTCGAGGGCGGCGTTGCGCGCCTTTGCCAGCCGCACGGTAAAGAATCCAACCAGACCGACGATCACCACAAAAACCACTGCCGCCGCCGTAACCGCCCTTCGGTGACGGCGGACAAACTTCGCCATGCGATAGCCCAGCGTGTCGGCCCGGGCCTCCAGCGGCTCGGCGTTCAGGTAATGATCCACATCGCGAATCAGAGCTTCCACCGACCGGTACCGGCGTTGCGGATCCTTCTGCATCGCGGTGAGGCAAAGCACATCGAGGTCGGCCCACGCCGTCTTGCTCAGTGCGGAGGGTTGCCCGTCCTTGCCGCCCCGCTTGGCGATCGCGGAGGGCTTGCCCGGATCGTGCCCGACGACGATGGTCGCAGCCTCGCCGGGGGTCAGATTGGACAGATCGAACGGAAGCTGCCCGGTGAGCAACTCGAACAGAATCACCCCGAGCGAGTAAACGTCCGTATGAAGTCCCACTCGCTCGCCGCGGACCTGCTCGGGCGCCGCGTAGGCTGGCGTCATAAGCCGCAGCCCGGTCATGGTCTGATCCACCGGGACGTCCAGGCTCTCGATTTGCTTGGCAATGCCGAAGTCGAGCAGCTTCACCGTGCTGTCGTCCTTCACCAGAATATTGGTCGGCTTCAGGTCACGGTGGATGACCGCATGTTGATGGGCATATTGAACCGCCTCGCACACCGAGCGAAATAGTTGCAGGCGCCGATTGATGGAACAGCTGTACTTTCGGCAGTATTCGGTGAGTGGGATGCCCTCGACGTACTCCATGACGAACCAGGGAGTGCCGTCGGCCAGAGTATCGGCATCGTACAGCCGGGCGATGGAGGGGTGATTGAGCTGCGCCAGCATCTGCTGTTCGCTGGCAAAACGCTCCCGGCGGGCGGGGGAAAGCCAGGCGTCGCGAAGGATCTTGACTGCCACCTGGTTGCCAAGATCGGTTCGTTCAGCCAGGTAGACCACGCCCATTCCGCCCTCGCCAAGCAGGCGGAGAACCCGGTATGGCCCGAATTCCTGGATCGGCAAGGAACCAGGGGTTGTTTCCTTGAGGGTCTGATGCGCGACTTCGGCTAGCCCGCGATCCAGCAGCGACGCGCCCTTGGCGTCCTGCTCCAGCATGGCTAGGACGTTTGCTAAGAGTTCTTGGTCATCGCCGCACGCTGCTCTCAGAAAAGTGCCCTGCTGGGACGAAGGCAGGTCGGCGGCGTCATGAAACAAGCTCTGGATTCGCTGCCAACGCGTACTGTCCATTTCGATATTGTCCCTTGGTTCTGCTCAGCGTCCGCGCCGCAGTTCGTTTCCCAGCCAAGCCTTGGCCGCCCGCCAATCGCGCAGCACCGTGGCCTCGGAGACACCGATCATGTCCGCGATTTCGCCCATCTCCAACCCACCGAAGAACCGGCTTTCGACAATCGTGGCCTGGCGGGGCTCGAGGCGGGCAAGTTCCTCTAGAGCGGCATCCAGCGCAAGCAGGCCTTCGCTGGTCCCGGCCCCGTCCAGCGAATCGTCGAAGGTGACGAAGGTGGCCTCGCCCTCTCCCCCGCGCTTGCGGGCATTACGCCGCCGGGCCGCCTCAATCAGCAACTGTCGCATGGCACGGGCCGCAATACGCTTGAAATGCATCCGCGAGGTAGCCGAGATGCCCGGCGACTTCGCCAGCCTCAGCCAGGCCTCGTTCACCAGGGCCGTAGGACTCAAAGTAAGGCCCGGGTCCCCCCGCTTCACGCTGGAGGCCAACCGGCGTAACTCCTCGTAGGTCAGGCTGAAAAGCCGGTCCAACGCCTGTCTTTCGTCCGCAGTCATACCGGTTTCGCCGGGTTCGGACCCTGGTTTTTCCTGGAAATTTCCCTCCGGCATGACGGTTTTCCCCGAGTCTTTGCGCATTGCGAGGTGAGCGTGCATCAGGAAGCCAGCCGGGGTGGGGGAAAGCGGGGCGGCTTCCGAATCACGAAATCCTAGCACCCTACGCACCCTCACACAACTACTCCGTTTCTCTCAGCTCCCAGGAGGGACTATGAAAAAGCGCGGCAAGGTCTTGCGAGACACGAGTGCAGGCCCGGGCTTGCTGATGGTCGAAGGACAGCAATACTCGTTTTCACTGGAGGGTGTTTGGAGATCAGAAGTTGCGCCCAAGCCCGGCATGGTAGTGGAGGTGGAATTGGATACTGGCGGAAGGATCATGGCCATCAGCGCGGTAGCCGAATCACAGCTCGCCAAAGAGCAGGCCGAGGTGGCGCTGGCGGCGGCCAAACAGAAGGGAGCCGCCCTGGCTTCTACTATGGTGGCTAGATTTGGGATGCCGGCCTTGGTGGGCGCGGGACTGTTGATTGTCGGCTGGTTCTTCCTGTCTACGGTTTCCATCAACACGCCCCTGGGGTCGCTGGACTTCACCTTCTGGCAGATTCTGGGTTTTCTGAACGCCAAGAACGCCTTCGAAATGCTGGGTCAGGGTGGGCGCAGCGGGCCGAGTGCTGGTTTTTACGGCTTCCTCGCCCTGGTCTCGATTGTCGGTCCCTTCGTCCATCACTTCTGGAAGGACCGGCGCGCAATGCTGGGTGGGCTTTTGCCGCTCTTGTTCATGGCGGGGGTCGCCTTGGCGATTCGCAGCAGCATTAACAACGCTCTGGGACCGGCAGGGACCAGCGCCAACATGCGGGAATATGCGGAACAGGCGCGCGAAGAAGCCATGAAGATGATCTCCATCGGTTTCGGAGCCTACCTGTCACTGCTGGCGAGCATTTATTTCGCCGGCGTGGCCGCCAAGCAGTTTCTGGTGGCAAAGGCCACCGACAACCCGGAACAACAATCCCGGAAGCTGGCAGCGTAACCCGGCATTGGCATGATCACACCGCAGGTAATCGACTGTTGAGGATTGAAGAGTCTCATGAAAGACAACCACGCTTCGCTGGAGGAAAAAATTATGATTAAGACACATGCAAAAAAGGCCCGCGGACTCGCTGTCCTGGCGTTCATCGCGGTCGTAACCACGGCACTTCACGCCCAGACCTATACCCCGCTCTACACCTTTCCGGAAACTGACCGTAACAACACCGGCATCTTCTCGCAGCTGATGGCCCAGGGACGCGACGGCAACTTTTACAGCACAATCGCGACTGGCGGGGCCCATAAGGGAGGTTCCGCGTACAAGATGACGACGAGCGGGCAGTTCACCACGATTTATGACTTTTGCGCACTGCCCTCTTGTGCCGACGGCTCCAACCCTCTGGGCGGGCTGACCCTGGGTTTTGACGGAAATCTCTACGGCACGACCGCCGCCGGCGGCAAGAACGGAGCCGGAACAATCTTCAAGCTCACTCCCAGCGGGACATTGACCACGTTGTGGAACTTCGACAACGGCGACGGCGGCGGGGCCCCCAACTTCACCTTGTTGCAGGGCCAGGATAAGAACCTGTACGGCGTCTCCAACAACCAGTACACCGGGCACTACGGAGCCTTTTACAAGATCTCGCTATCGGGCAAATTCACCCCACTCCACCAGTTCACTTACACGGACGGGAACGGCCCCAATCTTCCGACCCAAAGCACTGACGGCAACTTCTACGGCACGGCGGTCTTCGGCGGCGCGCATAACTATGGTGTCGTCTACAAGATGACGCCTCAGGGCGTGACCACCGTTCTTCACGACTTTGCTGCCGGCACGACGGACGGAGCCTACCCGGAGGGAGTTCTGGTGCAAGGCAACGACGGCGCCTTCTACGGCCTGACCGCCCGCGGAGGCACCAAGAATGTCGGAACTGTCTTCAAGATCACGGCTTCCGGGACGTTCACGCTGCTCTATTCCTTCGCTGGCTACAACACCGACGGGGCCATTCCTTATGCGGGGTTGACGCTTGGAACAGATGGCAATTTTTACGGTTCCACCGCTAATGGCGGAACGAAAAACGCAGGCATGCTGTTTCAAGTCACTCCGGCCGGTGTCGAAACGAAGCTCTACAACTTCTGCGATCCGACCTGTGATCCCGGATTCTACCCCGAAGCACCCCTGGTGCAACATACCAACGGCAAGTTCTACGGGCTCACCACCGGAAACTCCCTGGGCGGGGGTGTCTTCTACAGCCTCGACATGGGCCTGAAGCAGTTCGTCAACCTGCTCAATTGGCAAGGCAAAGTAAACGCCACGGTGGAGATGTTGGGTCAGGGCTTTACCGGCACCACGCAGGTCTCCTTCAATGGAACCCCAGCGCCTTTCAACAACGTCTCCGATACCTACATGACCGCAACCGTGCCGGCGGGAGCGACCACAGGGGTCGTGACCGTTTCGATTTTCACCGGCACGATGAAGAGTAACCGGAAATTTCTGGTTACGCCGCAGATCCTCAACTTCGACCCAGACCATGGTCCGGTAGGGACGCCGGTGACAATCACCGGTCAGAGTCTGACCCAGACCAAGGGCGTCGGCTTTGGGAACACCAAGCCCGCGCAATTCACTGTGATCTCCGACACTGAAGTGTCCGCAATCGTGCCTTTGGGTGCGAAGTCGGGATGGGTTGGCATCCAAACCGCGGGCGGGATCGTAACCTTCGGCAACTTCCTGGTGACTCCGGCGGTTCTGAATTTCAGTCCGAAGAGTGGTCCTGTGGGAACGCCGGTGAGAATCAAAGGAACCAGCTTCAAGGGTACAACCAAAGTGACCTTCGGGGGCGTTGCGGCAACCAGCTACCAGGTGATCAGCGACACCGAAGTGGACGCCCTGGTTCCTACTGGAGCGGTGACTGGTCCGATCGCCGTGACCACTCCGAGCGGAACCGGTACCAGTTCGCAAAACTTCACCGTCACACCGTAGTTGGCCTCCTGAGAACTGGGCTGGGGAGGGCGAGAGCTCTCCTCAGCCATTTTTGTTGCCTTCCGGATTGCGCGCGGAATTTTCTTGGTAGCTCTTTACTTTTGCTTTGCGGCCGCCTCCACTCCCGCCAGCAGCTTGTCCAGATCGCCGCGGGAGAGATAGCGTCCGTTGACGATCACCGCGGCGATCTTCTGCGTATTGCGGATGTCATCAAGAGGGTCGGCATCGAGCAGCACCAAGTCTGCCATCTTGCCTTTCTCAACCGTCCCCAGGCGGTCATCCATGCCCAGAAATTTCGCCGGGTTGAGAGTGGCGGTTTGCAGCGCCTCCATGGGCGTGAACCCAGCAGCCACGAATCTCTGCAGTTCCTCATGCAGGTTGAAACCGGGAAAGACGTAGACGCCCGGGGGCGTGTCGGTTCCGGCAAGAAACTGCACCCCAGCGTGGTGCATGGCATTCACTACTTCCAACTCTTTTTCGACGAAACGCCTGCGAGTGGAGAGATCGTCGGTATTGAATCCGCGCACAATTTCGTCGGTAAATCGCTTCCAGGTTACGTCCTTCCAGTAGGCCGGAACGTACTTGGCGCGAGGGTCGTGAGCGAAACCGGCTCCGTCTTCGTCGATCAGGTTTCCGCCTCGCTCCCAGACCAGCGTGGGGCACTGCCAGGTATGGTTCTTGGCAAGCAGGGCAAAGAGCGCTACGGCACGCGCCGGATCATAGCTCGCCAGGAACTTGCCTTCTGTCTTTCCGCCTTGCAGAAACTCATCTTCCAGCGGCGAACTGCCTTCAAAAACTCCGATCAGATGCTCAAAACTTTTCTGTCCGGCATTGGAAGCCGCGGCCGCGCGAACCGAGTCGGGTACATGACCCACGAATGGGATGTGCTCCTTGTGGGCCTCGTCGGCGATGGCAAAGACCGCTTCGGCGGGAATCAGCGATTGCAGCTTGATAAAGTCCGCTCCACGCCGTTTCAGCTCATCGACTGCGAGGCGGCCATCTTCTGGTGTTGCAACCGCGATGGAGCTGGGAAAGCGCGGCTTCGGGCCATCAAGCATGGGCCCGGCGATGACCATGCGCGGTCCCAGCAAAGTACCTGCAGCGATCTCCTTTCGCCATTGCTGGAGGACATCCAACTCACTGCCCATGTCACGTACGCCGGTCACACCGTTGGCGATAAAAAGTGGCAGCGTGATTTCTTTTCCTCGCGGGAACCATTCCCCGAACACCATGTGGACGTGCATGTCCCAGAGGCCAGGAATGAGAAATTTTCCCGTTCCGTCAACGCGAACCGACTTGCTCTTGAAGGAAGGTAGGTCTTCGCTGCTACTGTACACTCCAGCAATCCTGCCGTCCCGAACAACCACAGTGCGGCGCGGAAGGGCGGGACCCCCAGTCGCGTCGATCACCGTGACGTTCTGAATGATCAGAGGCGCCGAGGCCGATTCCGCCCAACAGCCCACACAGGCAAGGGCGACCATCGCCAGCAGAAGTCTTTTCATGGGGTCCTCAGTTGTGTACGTGCGGGCTTTGGGCGGGGTTCTTCCTGCGGGGCGGCGAAGGCTTCACCACCTTCACCTCAAACCGCACAGGCAGCTTCTTCGGCGGGTAGCAGGCGGCATTGTCGCACGCCTGATATTTCAACTCTCCACGGAAGGCGTACCTGCCGGGGAGCACGCTGGCGAGCGGCCTTACCATCACCGACAGGCTGAAATTCCCGCTGTAGACGCTCAGCTTCTCCTCGGGAGCGAAGGCAAAGCTCATTTGTTCCCCCTCAGGATAGGTGACGCCTCCCAACATGATGTCGGTTTGAGCATCGATCTTGAGCGTGGTAGGAATCAAATACTCCGCGGCGGGCTTGTTGGAATTGATGTGGAAACCTGACTGCACCCGGAACTGCAGCTCCACCGGATTACCTCTGCCGCGAAAGACGTTGGCCACGGGCGTGGGTAGCAGCGTCACCGAAGGAACTTTCCTGCCCGGCGGATTTTGACCATATAGCAGGGCCGCTGAAACCGCGATGAAAAACGCCGTCTTAGCGATGTTGTTCAACATGGCACGGCCGCCTGTCCTGTCATCGTACCTGCTTCTGAGCTTGCACCAGGTTGGAGGCGACGATCTTCTTGATATCGTCCTCGATTTCGCCCCGTCCTTTCAATCCGAACGCTCGGCTCACCACCCTCCCATTGCGGTCAATATAAAAGGTTTCAGGCAAGAATTGCACTCCTCCGTAAGCGTCGCCCACTGATTCCTTGCCGATCAGAACCGGATAATTCACGCTCATCTCCTTGGCGAAGTCTGCAATGTCCGTGGGGCTGGCATCGTCCATCGCCACGCCGACAATTTGCAGGCCCTGGGGTCCGTACTCTTTCTGCAGCTCGACAAACCACGGCATCTCGATCTTGCAGGGTGCACACCAGGTGGCCCAAAAGTTCAGCAGGACTGCCTTGCCGCGAAAATCGGACAAGTGGACCGTTTTTCCGTCGAGGGATTGCAAAGCAAAGTCGGGGGCGACTTCTCCTCTTCCCTGGGGACCTTCCAGCGGAGGAGTCCGCTTGCGGGCCAGGTTCATCCCGATGACCAGCATCAGGGAGACCACCATCGCCACCACGATAATGACAACCGGATCACGTTTCACGAAGCACTCCCGCTAAAGCGCGAATCGATTCAGGAACGACAAGTAATTCGAGATGATGGTGAAGCGTCCGAACACCAGCAACAGACCCAAGGCAATCAGCAAAGCGCCACTCGCGACCTCCAGCGCGTGCATATGAGACCGGAAGCGGCTATAGAACTTCAGAAAACGCTCGATACCGAAAGAAGTGAGCAGGAAAGGTACTGCTAGACCCATCGAGTAGATGGTGAGCAGAACGATGCCTTTGAAGACTGAGTCCTGAGCGGCAGCAAAGCCTAGGATGACCGCAAGAATCGGACCCACACACGGAGTCCAGCCAAATGCGAAGGCAAAGCCGATGAGGAACGCTCCTCCGGCCGTGCTGCCGCCCTTCACCTTGTGCAGGCGCTTGTCCGCATACAACGCATTAATGCGAAAAATTCCCGTCAGATGCAGACCGAAAAGGATGATGACCACTCCCGCAATCTGCGCCAGGCTGGACTTGTACCGTGCCAGCAATTGGCCCACCTCGGTGGAGATCGCGCCCAACGTAATGAAGACGACACTGAATCCCAGGATAAAGCTGATGGAGTTTCGCATCATCTTGCGCAGCAGGTGCGACTCCTGGGATTTCAGCTCCTCCACCCCCACGCCAGAGATCAGCGACACGTATCCGGGCACCAGCGGCAACACACACGGCGACAGAAACGACACGAGACCCGCAACGAATGCCGCAATGGGAAGAGGAAGGCTTGTCATTTATAGGATCATTCTACCTGCTGCCGCATTATTACCCAGGTGCAAAAGTGTCCTTACCGAGGTTCCTATCTGGCATCCGATGTCTGGCCGGCGAAGAAGTCGCAAAAAGCCTTGCCCAAGACGGGCCGTTAGTGCGGCTTTACGCCTTTTAGGCGTCTCTTTTTCAAGCGCGGTGGCTTGGGTTCAGGATTTGGCGGGGGCGCAGGCGGTGACAACGTCACCGCAGGTCCCTCCGCCACCACCTTGCGGATGAAGCCCACCGGTATGGTGGCCGTCAGCACTGCGCGCTCGCTTTGCTGCTCGACTTTCAAACTGTCAAAAACCGCCTTGACATCGGGATCGGGACCCGAGGTTCCCACCGTACCTTCTGCCGTGTGGAAAAGATTCAAAAACGCCCCCACTTGCTCAGTGACGCGCTTGGCTTCCGCTTCACTCTCCGTGATCGCCGAGGCCCTGAAGTGCACAGCTCTCAGGTAGCGAACCGAAGCCACGACTACGGCTGGCTTGGAAAACAGGAATGACCAGTTGACCACCGAGGACGCCATAACGCTTGCCGAGGGATCCACCTTGAAAATTGCCCAAGCCAGGCTCGCGATGGGGATGCGCTGGTAGTGCTGGCGCAACAGAGCGGGCCCACCAAATGGTGACGCCAGCTTGCGAGAGCGCTCTACGATTCCCTGGATCACTTGCGGGTCGGGATGGTTGGATGCAGCCACTGTATCGACCCCGAGTATCGCCACCCGAACCGTGCGTCCTTCGAGGGGAATGGCATAAATGTCTACCGCGCGATAACTCTCGACCGAACTGGAAATCTTCTTGAGATACGCTCGCAGGCGCTCTCCCTCGATCTTGCCCACGAAGACCTCGGAATAGCGTGGCTCCGTCGCTTGGTCCGCAACCGACCGATCCACGACCGGAGGATAATGGACGGCGACGGCAACCTCTTCCAGATCGCGCTCGAACTGGAAGCCAGTGGCCTGGATGAATTGTTCGTATTCCGGATCGTGGGATACCGGCGGCAGTTCGCCGGCCAGATTGGCGCGGCGCATCCATTGCAAGTCGATGTAGACGAAGCCATCCGCGCCGGGCAGCAGGCGGGCCGCCTCCGGAGGGGCATGTTTGCGGAGTACAACCACCAGGGCCACGGCCGCCGCGACCAGGAGAACGGCCAGTACAATGGGGAGGCTGCGTCGTATTCTCATGTAAGGACGGCTTGGCGGCGAACCCACTCTCTCCCTGCCGCGCCGGGGCCCATCAGAGAAGGCCCATCATAGCATTCCAAGGATGTCGGCAGGGCGGGCCTCGAAATCAGTGGCCGGTTGCTTGCACGTCAAATACCGTTGTGGTATCTTTTAAAATTGTCCCGGACATCAGGAAGGGATCAGAGGGAGCAATGTGCCCGGAGATGGGCCTGTGTCCCTGACTGCTGGCGTAGCTCAGTTGGTAGAGCATCTGATTTGTAATCAGAGGGTCAGGGGTTCAAATCCCTTCGCCAGCTCCAGCATTGATCAGCAGGACCGGTTCCGGAACGCAGGGCATTGTGCGCGGCGCGGCGGCATAACAAGTTTTCCAACAGCACTCCATAAGGAAGCATTTCCAAATGAGGTGTGTGCGTACGTGCGAGTTGGCGTGCGCATTCAGTGTTGTCATTTTGTGTCGTCTGCCTCCGCATAGTCTTCCGCGCGCGCAAAGCCCGGCGAGTGAACCGGAAATGGCAGGGTCCGAGAACTCGGGCATTCTGCACAGGTGGGTGAGTGGTTAAAGCCGGCAGACTGTAAATCTGCTCCTCCTTGCGAGGTACGGAGGTTCGAATCCTCCCCTGTGCACCACGGATTGAAGTGAATCGCTTAATCGTAGGTCTGGTCGCGTACGTCGTGCTGGGTATCCTGTCGTGGACCACCATTAGCGACCAGCGAATTCGCTTGGTGACGCTGGCAATTCTGGCGATGTTTGCCATCAAGACCTGGGTGCACAGAAAGCAGTTTCTGCATCCGGACAACAGCGGTGACAAAGATCAGTAAGCCGATGTCTTCTGATCGGTCGTGGCAGTTCGAGAACGGGTTCCGCCGATGTAGCTCAGTTGGTAGAGCACTCCCTTGGTAAGGGAGAGGTCATCAGTTCAATCCTGATCATCGGCTCCAGAGATTGCGGAAGGTTTGGCTGACGGCTGAACGCTGACGGCTGAATACGGGCGGGAGTAACTCAGTGGTAGAGTCACAGCCTTCCAAGCTGTTGGTCGCGGGTTCGATTCCCGTCTCCCGCTCCATAGTTTTGAGACAGGATTAACGCGTGGTCGGCTTCCAGCAAGCGGTCATAAAGGTTGAGCGGGAGAAGGAGTTCGCGGAACTCAAGGGCGCAATCAGCCGCGCCTTTGGCTCCGAGAAGGTCGAGAAATTCCTCAAGCGGCTGGATAGCAGCAATGTCCGGGTGCGCGACTGGGAGTCAGTGTTGGCCGCCCGGCTTTTTGAAAAGGTCGATGAGACCTTGGCCAAGTCGGGACAGACAGCCCAGAGCTTGTACCAGTCGCTGACGGTTTCCGACCAGGCGCAGATGCGTGAGTTCTACTTGTCCCGGGTAGAGGAGATTGACCCGGAACTGCGGGCAAGATTTCAGAAGTTATATCGCTATTACTGAGCGAGGCACGGCAATACTATGGCGAAAGTCGAGGCGCCTGTGCGGCGTCCGAGCCGCACGCCGAGATCCTGAGCGTAGCGAAGGAACTTCCGAAAGAGTTCGAGGACGAATATGGCAAAAGAGAAGTTCGAGAGAACAAAACCCCACTGCAACGTAGGCACGATTGGTCACATTGATCACGGCAAGACGACGTTGACCGCGGCCATCACCAAGGTGTTGCAGAAGCACAACCCCAAGATCCAGTTCCGCTCGTTCGATTCGATCGACAACGCGCCGGAAGAGAAAGCGCGCGGCATCACCATCGCCACCGCGCACGTGGAGTACGAGACCGACAAGCGGCACTACGCGCACGTGGACTGCCCGGGCCACGCCGACTACATCAAGAACATGATCACGGGCGCGGCGCAGATGGACGGAGCGATTCTGGTGGTGGCGGCGACCGACGGTCCGATGCCACAGACCCGCGAGCACGTGCTCTTGGCCCGACAGGTGGGCGTGCCCTACATCGTGGTGGCGCTGAACAAGTGCGATGCGGTGGACGATCCCGAGCTGCTCGATCTGGTCGAACTCGAAGTGCGCGAACTGCTGAAGACTTATCAGTTCCCCGGAGACAAGGTCCCGGTGGTGCGGCTGTCTGCACTGGGCGCATTGAACGGGGAAGCGAAGTGGGAGAAGCAGATTGACGAGCTGATGAAGGCGGTGGACGAGTATGTGCCGCAGCCGGCTCGGGAGTTGGAGAAGCCGTTCCTGATGCCGATCGAAGATATCTTCTCGATTTCGGGCCGCGGAACGGTGGTCACTGGCAGAATCGAGCGCGGGAAGGTGAAGGTAGGCGAGGAAGTGGAGATTGTAGGTTTCCGCGATACCCGCAAGACGGTGGTGACGGGCGTGGAAATGTTCAAGAAGCAGCTGGACGAAGGCATGGCGGGAGACAACGCCGGGCTCTTGCTGCGCGGTATTGGGAAAGACGATGTGGAGCGCGGGATGGTGCTGGCGAAGCCGGGGTCAATCACGCCGCACACCAAGTTCAAGGCGGAAGTTTACATTTTGACGAAGGAAGAAGGTGGACGGCATACACCGTTCTTCAAAGGGTACCGGCCGCAGTTTTATCTGCGGACGACGGACGTGACGGGAGTCGCCGAACTTCCCTCGGGCACGGAGATGGTGATGCCTGGAGACAACGTGAGTCTGGTGATTGAGCTGATCACGCCGGTGGCGATGGAGAAAGGCCTAAGGTTTGCGATCCGCGAAGGCGGTCACACGGTAGGCGCCGGGACGATTGCCGAGATCGTGACGTAGACAATGTCTGTGTGGGACCGGGTCTTCGACCCGGTCAGGCGGAGCGAAGCTCCGCTGGACGACCGTCCCCGCACAAATTGTACAGGGTTTGAGCTAAAAGCTAGAAGCTAACAGCCAGGAGCGGTTTTTGTATGCCCCGAGAGATCATTACGTTGCAGTGCGGTGATTGCAAAGAGCGGAACTACTCGACCACCAAGAATCGGAAGACGACTCCGGACCGGCTGGAGATGAAGAAGTTTTGCAAGCGTTGCCGGAAGCATACGCCGCATAAAGAGGTTAAGTAGTCGGGAGTCAGTAGTCGGCGGGTTTACTGAAAGCTGACGGCTGACTGCTGAAGGCTGAATTCAGGGGCGTAAGCTCAACGGTTAAACTGTCGGTCTCCAAAACCGAACTTGGGGGTTCGAATCCCTCCGCCCCTGCCAGAGTTTGAACGGGACCGGAAGGCAGCAATGGAAGACGGGCGTCTCGCCCGTCTTACACGATGAAGCAGGGTGGGACTGATGGGAGTTGAGACAAAGAAAATGGCGAATTCAATCCTGGCAGCCGGCGACGGTTTTGGCGATCGGATCAAGTCCTGGCCGGAGCGGGTCAAGACTTTTTACAACGACGTGCGCACTGAAATGAAGAAAGTGACCGCGCCGTCGTTTAAAGAGGTGCGCGCCACCACCATCGTGGTCATCATTACCGTTTTCCTTTTTGGCGTGTATTTTTGGGCCGTGGACAACACCATTGGCAGCGGGATCAATTACCTGTTCAAGTATTTGACGCGTCGATGAAGTCAGGGAAGAAAGCCGAAGTTCTCGAGCAGCTTATGCCGGACGAAGAAAAACAAGAGATTCTGGAAACTGTTGCACCGGCCGCCGAAGGCGGCAGCATCGCCGCCGAGGCCCTGCGCAATCCCAACATGAAGTGGTACATCATCCACTCCTACTCGGGGTTTGAGCGCAAGGTCAAGGAGTCCCTGGAGTCGCGCATCCAGGCGTTTGGCTTGCAGGAAAAGATCGGCAAAGTGCTCATCCCCACCGAATCGGTCACCGAAGTCCGTGGGGGCAAGAAATATACCAGTGAGCGGATGTTTTATCCCGGTTACGTGCTGGTGGAAATGGACATGGACGACCATGTCTGGCACGTGGTGAAGTCGACGCCGCGGGTCACGGGGTTTGTAGGTACGGGCCAGCAGCCCACTCCCCTGTCCGAGGAAGAAGTGCAGCACATTGTGTACCGGGTCGACGAGTCCAAGGACAAGCCCAAGCTCAAGGTCAAGTTTGAGAAGAACGAATCAGTCCGCATCACCGAAGGGCCGTTTGCCAGTTTCACCGGCATCGTGGACGAGGTCAACGAAGACCGCGAGACCCTGAAAGTGATGGTGACGATTTTCGGCCGGTCAACCCCGGTGGAGTTGGAGTTTAACCAGGTGGAAAAGGTAGCGTAGTAGCTAGGAGCTAGCAGCTAGGAGCTCGGAGAAACATGGCAAAGAAAGTCACAGGTTCGGTGAAGTTGCAGATTGCAGCCGGCAAGGCGACCCCTGCGCCTCCCGTGGGGCCCGCGTTGGGCCAAGCGCAGATCAATATCATGGAGTTCTGCAAGCAGTTCAACGCCAGGACCAGCGCGAAGGAACTGGAAGGGCTGATCATCCCGGTCGTGGTGAGCGTTTACAGCGATCGCTCGTTTACCTTCATCACCAAGACCCCGCCCGCTTCCATTCTGTTGAAGCGCGCGGCCGGGATCGCCAAGGGGTCGGGCGCGCCGAACAAGGACAAAGTCGGCAAGGTCACCGCCAAGCAGGTTGAGGACATCGCCAAGCAGAAGATGCCGGACCTGAATGCCGCATCGGTGGACACAGCGATCAAGAGCATTCGCGGCACCGCAAGATCGATGGGGATCGAAGTAGTTGGGTAGTTTGTAGAGACGTGGCTTGCTACGTCTAGGTCGAAACACTACGGCTCACCGGAACAACGGTGAGCGGTGGGAGACGGAGATACAAATGAAGAAGTCAGGCAAGAACATTACGAAAGCGCGGCAGGCGGTCGAAAGTCGCCCCTACCCGCTGCAGGAAGCGGTGCCGCTCCTGCAGAAAGTGAAATACGCCAAGTTTGACGAGACGGTCGAGATCACCATGCGTCTTGGGGTCGATCCCAAGCATGCGGACCAGATGGTGCGCGGCACTGTGGTTCTGCCGCACGGTCTGGGCAAGTCCAAGAAGGTCCTGGTCATCGCCACTGGTGACAAAGTGAGAGAAGCCGAGCAGGCCGGCGCCGACTTTGTGGGTGGCGAGGAGATGGTCGAGAAGATCAACAAGGAGAACTGGACCGACTTCGACGCACTGATCGCGACGCCCGATGTGATGAAGTCGGTTGGACGGCTGGGCAAGGTTCTCGGACCCAAGGGGTTGATGCCAAATCCGAAGACGGGCACGGTGACCTTCGATATTGCCAAGGCCGTGCAGGAGATCAAAGCCGGCAAGGTGGAGTTCCGCACCGACAAGACGGCGCTGGTGCACGTTCCTGTGGGGAAGATGTCGTTCCCAGTGGAAAAGCTAGTGGAAAACGCGAACACGCTGATCAGTAGCGTGATCAAGGCGAAGCCAACGGTGGCCAAGGGCAAGTATGTGAAGGGGTGTTATCTGAGCTCCAGCATGGGCCCCGGGATTCCGATTGATACCAGTGCGATAGAGGCGGCGGCAAAGGCTTAGCTAAGGAAGCGCGCCAAACGCGCGATTTTGGGTGCCTTCGCAAAGAAAGGCAAGGAACACTGAGATTCTCGAGGGATTGAAACATGGCGGTTACCAGAGCGAAGAAATCGGAGCAGGTAGAGAAGCTGGGCAAGGACCTGAAGAATGTGTCCAGCCTGATCGTGACCACGTACAGCAAGCTGACCGTGGCCCAGGATTACGAGCTGCGCAAGACCTTGCGGAGTTCGGGCGCCAAATATGCCGTGGTGAAAAACACCCTGGCGGAGCGCGCGGCCAAGGGCACGAAGGTCGAAGATGTTCTCAAGAACCTTGCCGGGGTGACGTCGATTGCCTACACCAGCGGCGATCCGGTGGCATTGGCCAAGGCGCTGTCCAAGTACGCCAAGGACAACCCGGAGTTCACCTTCAAAGCCGGCGTCGTCGAAGGGCGCGTGATTTCGATCAACGAGATCAAGGCGCTGGCCACCAT
>JAIQFW010000257.1 GCA_020073105.1 Terriglobia bacterium | reverse complement strand
GCCCCAGGCAGCGCTAGAGCGGCCACACGCCCGTTCTTCACCTGGTCCTCGAACACTTTGCTGGGGCGGCGGAAAATAGCTGCTGTCCGAGCCTTGCCAATGGCGACTTCAACGCTGGCAACTTGGGTATCATCCAGACGCTCCAGAAGAATCAATTGCCCGCCGTCGTCAACGACGGCAATTACGACTGTGGCGCCTCGCTTCTTGGCTTCGCCTTCCGCGGCCGCAACCAACTTCTTCGCCATGCCGAGGGTTAACACCTTCTTGGTCGGCAGCTCCGCGTGTAGTGTCGCCGCCGCGGACAGCATGAGCGCCAAAACAAAGCTCCAATAGGTTCTCATGATTGATTTCCTCTCCTCGACCTCGCGTCCGTTTTCTTAGCCGCAGCCTGTTTGGTCGCGCTACGGACGAATCCCCGGGATATTCAGCCGGATACGGTACAAGCCACTCTTGGCACACAAATACAGCGTCTTGCCGTCATCATCGCCCCAGGCGAAATTATGGGGATGCTCAGGTCCAACGATTGTGCCCAGGTGCTTGCCTTCGGGAGACACAATCCACAGCCCCCCTGGGCCTGACGCATAGATGTTCCCTTCCTGGTCTACCTTGAGCCCGTCGAGCGCGTCTTCTCCTTCGGCGGACGTCATATCGAAGAAGATCTTTCCGTTCGACAATGTGCCGTCGGGTTTGACTTCGTAGCGCATGATGACTTTCTTCGACGTGTCCCAGTCATCCACGTAGAAATATTTCTCGTCCGGAGAGAATGCCAGGCCGTTGGGGCCTGTCAGATCGGTGGTCAAGAGCTGAACGTCTCTGCCATCGGGCGAGACGCGGAACACCCCGCTGTAGGGCAATTCCTTACGCGGGTCATCGAAAAACTTCGGCAGACCGAATGGAGGGTCGGTGAAATAGAGCGCGCCGTCGGATTTGTAGACCAAGTCATTCGGGCTATTGAGGCGTTTGCCTTGATAGTGGTCTGCCAGCACGGTGAGCTGGCCGTTCTTCTCCATGCGAACCACGCGGCGATTACCGTGCTGGTTGATCGTGAGGCGTCGCTCTTTGTCGAGCGTGAGCCCGTTTGACCCGGGCTGGCCGTACTCACCGATATCCATCCCACGGTAGCCACTCTTGGTCATGAAGATTGAGAGCTGCCCGTCTTGCGTCCAACGGTAGATGGTGTTGTTGTTGGGATCGCTGAACAGAAGATAGCCGTCGGTATCATCCGTGCGGGGTATCCAGATGGGGCCTTCGGTAAACAGGAATCCGCCGGCAAGCTTCTCGATCTTGGCCCCGGCAGGAACGATCTCATCCAACGACGGGTCCTTCCTGATGATCTGCGCTGGGGTCTCGCTGGTCGCAACCTTCGGCGACTTGTAGAAATCCAGGGTTGCCGACTTGATCCAGATGAAGTTTTGGGGGCTGAAGGAAATTGGTCCGTTCATGCCAAAGATAGCAAGCTGAATACGCTGACCAGGCTGTGCGTTCCTGGTGATGATCACTCGGTTGGGAGCGTTAAATCCCTTGATGACCGGCCCGCCAAGCTGGCCAAGGACGCGGGGCATCTTGCCGTTCCGACGGTCGAACCGGCGGTGCTGAAGTTGCCGATCTTTTCGGGTACGGTGACGTTAATGCGGTACCAGTTAAAGCACACTTTGGCTGTCGAACGACGCTGGTCAAGCGAGGTTGCGTCGATGGCTTCCCACTGGGAATCATCGAAGTCCGCTGGCCCCGCGTGGGGAGAGTAGTCGTAGGTCTTG
The DNA here is from genome assembly GCA_020073105.1 of Terriglobia bacterium. Lineage (GTDB taxonomy): Bacteria > Acidobacteriota > Terriglobia > Terriglobales > Acidobacteriaceae > JAIQFW01. Next base: position 4,586 of record JAIQFW010000257.1, on the reverse strand, counting down.
ATGGTTTGGCTCCCGCTGGGCCTCAGGTCGGGACCTACCGAGCGAGACTCGGCGTCCACAATCTGCACATCGTGGTAGCGCCACTGGCCCTTCACCAGTTGCACTCCCTCGTGTGAGGCCAGATCGACCACCGCGTCCGGTCGGCCGAAAGGAGGGTCCTGAACGACCTGTGCCGTCATTGTGAGCGGCGCAAACGAAAGCAGTAGCCCGAACAGTTGCGCAATCCTTTGTCGTTGTCGTTGTGTGTGCATGATCGTCTCTTCAGCGGACCTTGACCACGTAATAGAGGAACGGGTTTGTCACTTCCAGAAACTGGTGCGGCACTCCACGAGGCACGATGACTACGTCGCCCTTAGCGATCCTCCGTGTCTCACCACTTTTGATACTGCTGCCACGAATCTCGTCGGGCGCAATGGTCTTGCCGTCCACTGCCTCGCCACCGGTAACGAATGTGGCAGTTCCCTGGAGCACGTAGATCACGTCCGCGTCCTTGGTATGGATTTCCGCCTGGCCGGGTTTTTCCCGGCGGCTGGCGTGGACCATGTAGTTGCGTCCGTCGCTTCCGTCGAACAACACCGAGCCCTTCGAGAAGGCCTCGTCCACCTTGCTTTTCTCCCAATAAGAAACTGCCGGAGTGTCGCCGGTCATACTCGTAGCGCTGGTGTCGAACGCTTTCGAGCCGGCGATGGCCAGCTGTTCATCCTGGTCGGCGCTGGCCGCGCCGCTGACACCCACGCCCCCTACGATCTGGCCGTCGACTGTGATCGGAATTCCTCCGATGAGAGGAGTGAAGTTCTCGAGCGCCGTCATCACCGTGCGGCCCTTGCCGCTGGAATTGATCAGCTCTTCAAAGAAGCGCGTGGGCTTCTTGAACATGACGGCGGTCTTGGCTTTGCCGATCGAGATATTTGCGCCCGCGGAGAAGGTGCCATCGAGCCGCTCGAGCGCCATCAGGTTGCCGCCGTCATCCACGACAGCAATGACACCACCGGGCGCCTGCAGTTTCTGCGCCTCTGCCTTAGCGGCGGCAATTACGCGTTCCGCGCCCTGAAGCGTGAGAGTCTTTTTGTCAGCGGTTTGCGCGCCCGCGATGCCTGCGATCGAGAACACGGCGGCAGCCAGTGCGATGGATCGAATTGCATGTCTCTGAATGCTCATAACGTTCCTGCCCTCTCAAGTAGTTGAGGGCGTGGCGTCCAGGTTCGAATCGCCACGCGCCCCACGTTTGTTGTTTCCTTACTTCACGGGCGAGCTGAATGACGCCTCGCCCAGGTTGGCTTCGGCCCAAGCGCACCAGATCACGACCTTGGACACATTCTTGACGTAGCTCGGCACGACGATTTCCTTCTGGTACTTGTCGCCGATCAGCGCCTTCTTTTTGAGCTTGTCGACCAGATAGACGTTGCCGTCGGAGTCCACGAGCTGCCAGTGCGGATCCGGTGTGTCGGGAACGACGAAGTCGTCGGAGAGGGTGAGGACACTCTTGCCGTCACGCGTGCTGTGGGTGACGTGTCCCTTGTTGGCCTTCGGGCCCTGGAACTGGCCGGTATTGTGCATGTCTTGGGCGACGGCCGAGACGGCGAACAGCATAGTCGTCATCAACAGAGCCCGGAGCAAAAAGCGCGTTGCGGTGTTCATTTGGATTCCTTTGCTTTGTGTGAGATTTGTTGGTGAGCCGTCCCGCACTGAGCGATGAATCGTTAACGATTCGCGAACCCTGAATCTCTGCGGGCTCATGTGCCGTGCCGAGTTTGCTCACGTGGCAGTGGGATTCGGAAGGGCGATGAAGGTTTCACAAAACGAACCGGAAAGCAAAAGTGCGTACGAGCGTCACTTTCTTAACGCCCGGGCATCCAATCGACCGGTGCTAGTTGTGTCGCATAAATCAAGGACTGTAGAAATCGATTGCTATCAAGTACGCAGGGAGTTGTCTGACTATCTCGAAGGCGATCTCACGCCTGAGCTGCGAGTCCGGATCGAGGACCATCTTGAAAGATGCAGGCACTGCACTGCTGTCTACGACGGCATGAAAAATGTTGTGCAGTTGCTGGGCGACGAAAAGGCGATCGAACTACCGAAGGGCTTCAGCGACCGGTTGTACCGACGACTGTTTCGGGTCCAATAAAAGCTGTCGTCCGCACCAACTGTCCCAATTCCCCTACCAAAAACATCCCCCGGAATCGTGCCCCTCATTTTGCGGGGTCTTTCGAGACTAGCAACATATAGGAATGTTTCCTGTCACTTTCCCGAGATGCGGGAATCACACCGCGCAGATCCCATGAATGGCACCGCGCAAAACCGTGTGGCAAACGCGCAAAACCTGGCGACTATGCCCGCGCTGCCGATCGCAACGTCACTTCAACAAGCGCCCAAACTGGGCGCATTCGCATCTCTGCGTCTTCACTGGCCTGAGTACCTGATGGAAGCAAGCCTGCTCGGTGCGTTCATGGTGTCGGCTTGTGCGTTTGGCGTGCTGTATGGCTATCCCCAGTCACCCGTGAGACAGGCAGTCTCTTCTGATTTCCTGCGAGGTCTTCTCGGGGGACTCTCCATGGGACTGACCGCAATTGCGATCTTCTACTCGTCCTGGGGAAAGCAGTCCGGTGCACACATCAACCCCGCGGTGACGCTGACGTTCTTCCGGCTCGGCAAGATCAAGTTCTGGGACGCCCTCTTCTATATTGCATCGCAGTTTGTCGGAGCCGTTCTCGGCGTCCTTCTGGTGTCTCAATTTCTCCGCCGAGAGGTTTCCCATCCAGCTGTTCGATACGTAGTCACCACACCGGGACCACGCGGGCCGTGGGTGGCGTTTGCGGCCGAATTGCTCATTGCGATCGGCATGATGTCGGCGGTCCTCTATTTCTCAAACCACCGCCGGCTCTCGCGATACACAGGGGCTTTCGCAAGCCTGCTGGTAGCTACATACATCACCCTGGAAGCGCCACTCTCAGGGATGAGCATGAATCCTGCCCGGTCTTTCGGTTCGGCCTTCCCGTCCGGTGTTTGGGACGATTTCTGGATTTACATCACAGCACCATTGTTGGGCATGTTCATCGCCGCCGAGTTCTACCTTTGGCGGAAAGGTAGGCAGGCCGTGAAGTGCTGCAAGCTCCACCACGACAACCCAAAGCGCTGCATTTTTTGCGGAGCAAACGGAGGATTCACATCATGAACGACAATCGCTACGACGTAATCATTATTGGTACCGGCGCTGGAGGTGGAACCCTTGCCTACCACCTGGCTCCATCCGGGAAGCGCATCCTCATCCTCGAGCGTGGCGACTACGTTCCGCGCGAGAAGGCGAACTGGGACCCGCAGGTCGTCAACGTCGACGCCCACTACAACGCCAAGGAATCCTGGCTCGACAAGGACGGTAAGGACCTGCATCCACACACGAATTATTACGTGGGCGGGAACACCAAGTTTTACGGTGCTGCCCTTTTCCGCCTGCGCAAAGAGGATTTCGGCGAACTACGTCACAAGGGCGGCATCTCGCCCGCTTGGCCAATCAGCTACGACGACTTGGAGTCGTATTACACGCAGGCTGAGAACCTCTATCAGGTACATGGCAATCGTGGGGAAGATCCGACGGAACCACCAGCCAACGCCCCCTATCCCTGGCCCGCCGTCAGCCATGAACCACGCATCCAGCAGCTGTCCGACGACTTCGCACGTTCGGGCTTGAAACCGTTCCACGTGCCGGTCGGCGTGATGCTCGACGAGAAGAACCCACACAAGAGCCGCTGTATCCGCTGCAACACCTGCGACGGCTTTGCCTGTCTGGTGGGCGCGAAATCCGACGCGCAAGTTGTTTGCATCGATGAGGCGATCAAGCATTCCAACGTCACCCTGCTGACCAATTCACTCGTGAAGCGCTTGGACACCGATGCATCGGGACGCGAGGTGAATAGCGTAGTCGTGGAACGCAACGGCAGCCTGGAGACCTATTCCGCGGATGTGGTGGTTGTCGCTTGTGGCGCAATTAACTCCGCCGCGCTGCTGTTGCGCTCCGCCAATGACAAGCACCCACGCGGGCTCGCCAACAGTTCCGACATCGTGGGCCGCCACTACATGGGACACACCAACTCGGTAATGATGGCGATTTCGAAGTGTCCCAACCCCACGGTTTTTCAAAAGACGTTGGGGGTCAATGACTTCTACTTTGGCTCGAAAGACTTCGAGTACCCCATGGGGCACATCTCGTTTGTCGGCAAACTGGACGCGATCACACTCAAAGCCGGCGCGCCGGCAATTGCCCCAAACTTCACTCTGGAACTGATGGCCAAGCACTCGCTTGATTTCTGGCTCACCTCTGAGGATCTGCCCGATCCGAACAACCGCGTCACCATCGGTCGAGACGGCAAGATCGCCCTGACATACACGCCGAACAACCTTGAGGCACACGAGAGGCTACAAGCGAAGCTAAAGCAAGCCATGAAACAGACCAACTGCGCGATGCATGGCCACGAGTGCCACCAAGGACTGTTCGGCCGCAACCTGTACGTCGGACAGAGAATTCCGCTTGCCGGCGTGGCCCACCAGAACGGCACGATTCGGTTTGGACACGATCCCAAAACCTCGGTTCT
>JAIQFW010000256.1 GCA_020073105.1 Terriglobia bacterium | reverse complement strand
TCGAGCAGGCTATTGAGCTGGCCTATTCATATCCGTTGCTGCCGAGTGTGGTCGTTTTCTCCGGTGGTGGGATTCAACCGCTCTGGCTATTCAAAAAGTTATGGATTTTTGAATCAGATGTTACGCGAGGCTTTGATCCAGGGCGATGAAGCCGTTCCGGGGATTCCCTGTTCAGGGAAACTGCAGCAATTGATCTGACATGATCCTGCTATATCGCGCTGCGTTCAGCAGTGCGTGCTTGTTGATTCCCTCGACATTTAAGTAGGATGGAGGACCGTTAAGAAAGGAGGAAAGGCGGTGGGCAGGCCTCTCTTTGCGGGATTGCGCCCAGACCACCACCCCCCAAGAATCGGTGATCATTCTACACAGCCTCGTTGTTGCTGTCGAGCAACTCTGCGCACGAGGCGCGGATGCTCCTTCTTTGGAAGATCTTCGTCCCAGGTTTTGTGTCATCTGCGGCCAGGCCGCCCAGAATGCGGATGGCAGTCTTCAGTTGGTTGGTCACGGCATGTACTCGCGGCAAGTCCGCGGGCTTGTTGAAACTGGCTGGATCGTCATTTGGATCCGGCGCTTTTTGTGTCTTGTCTGCGGCCACACGATGAGCCTGTTGCCTGACTGGCTACATCCCTGGCGCTGGTATGCAGGCACGGTCATCATCGAAGCTCTATACCGCCACTGCATTCTCCAGGAATCGGCGGGATCGATTGGAGCCCGGTTTGGCCGGCCCAAGGGCGCCGTGGAATGGCGCAGCCTCCGACGCTGGCGGAAACAGCTTTTGATATCTCCAACCTTGTGGGGCTGGTTAGGTCCGCGCTTGGGTGCAGCCAAGCCAGCCGCCGATAGAAACGAAGGGAAAACCTACCTGGAGCGGCTGTTGGCCGAAGGAGGGCATGTGGTGCAATCCGGTATCCGGGCAATCGAGGAACTGTCCGGCCCCGTTCGCAAAACTCTCCAGGATCTGGTCCACAATCGCAAAAATGCCTGGCCGTTGAAGCACTTCCTTCCAGGGTTTTTGTTGCCCGGTTCGTCGGTCCGATTGCGCCAGACCTTACCCACAGAGAAGGACTCTGGCCCGGGCCCGCCGTGAAGCAGATGCTGTGCGGCATCATCAAAACAACCTCAGGAGGAACTCATGAATGATGATGATCGCACAAAAGAAGCGCTGTTTCGTCACGCTATCCTCGGGGATGTGCTCAGCCGGAAACTTCGATGGGGAGAACTGCGCCCGCTGCTGAGGGAGCTGTCCGAAAAAACCTTTGAAGACTACCGGGGACGGTCCCGCCGGATGGCATACGCCACCCTGGAAGAGTGGCTTTATAAGCACCGCCACGACGGATTCGAAGGATTGAAACCGCTACCGCGTTCGGACCAGGGCTTCAGCCGCTGCCTGTCGCCCGAGATTGAGCGGCTAATAATCGACCTCAAGCGTGAGGACCCGGGGCGCTCGGCGCCGCTGATCCTGCGTGAACTCGAACTGGCCGGCCGCATTAATCGCGGCGCGATGAGTGTGTACCCAATCCAGCGGCTGCTGCGCCGCCAAGGCCTGTCCGGCCCCCGGATGGAGGTGGATGTCGCAGCACGCTTTCGCTGGGAAGCATCGATGTGCGGGGAACTGTGGCAGGCCGACGCCTTGCACGGACCGGCGCTTATGAACTCGGCTACGGGACGTCCTCAGAAAGTCATCATTTTTGGTCTCTTGGATGATCGCAGCCGGATCATCCCTTATCTGGAAGCCGGATTTGGCGAGACCGAACACCGTTTTCTCATCGTGCTATACAACGCGATTGCCCGCAGAGGGATTGCGCGCCGGCTGCTCCTGGACAATCACAAGAGCTTCACCGGCCATGACCTGCGCCTGTTGTGCGCCAAGCTTGATATCCATATAGTGCACAGCCGTCCGGGAGATGGACCCACCAAAGGAAAAATTGAAAGATTTTGGAGATCGCTCAGAGAGCACGTCGTCGACCGTCTGGATCTGCAAAAGGTCACAACCATCGACGAACTTAATCTGCGCCTCTGGAGCTACGTCGAAGCCGAGTATCATCGCCGGCCCCATTCTTCTCTCTCCGGAAAAACGCCACTTGAAGTCTGGGAGAGCGATGCCGAGGAGATCCGCTGGGTGTCGGATCACAGCCAGTTCGAACAGACTTTCTTTGGCGAGATCGAACGCTTGGCGCGCAATGACTCCACCGTCCAGTGGCGCGGAATCTCCTACGAAGTGCCGCCCTATCTGCGACGCTGCAAGGTCCGGCTCCGATATTCATTGCTTGATACCAGCCGTGTCAGTCTCCTGGACGCCAACGTCGAGATCCCTTTGCGCACGGTCAACCCGGTCGCCAACGCCCATCGCCAACGAGATGTTTCCACACCCCCCGCCTCGAGCGATAAACCCAAGACCGGCCTCAACGCTCCGGATCTCATACTGGGAAACATGCTCCGGCCAAATCTGGATCGGAAAGAGGATCCGCTTGCCAGTGGTGAGCCAGGGGAAAAGGATCCGGAAGGAGGCAACCATGAATAAGCTCCTTTCAACCTATGGCCTTACTCGCGAGCCTTTCACCAAGGACATCGCCCCACCGGATATGATGCAGACGGAACAGTTGCAGGAAGCGCTGCAGTCGCTCAAGGCCGCCATCGAAGGCCGAAGTTCTGCCGTAGTCACTGGGGACTCCGGTTGCGGCAAAACCTGTCTGCTACGGGCCCTGGAAGAAGACCTCCCTCAAGGACGCTATCGGCTGCACTATACGCACAATTCCACTGTCAACCGCCGTGACTTTTACCGCCAGCTCTCAATCGGAATGGGGTTGGAGCCTCACTCCAGCTTTGCTGCGCTTCACTCAAGCGTCAGTCAGCACATCCAGGAACTGGCCAGTCAGCACAAACTGCGCGTCATCCTTGTCCTGGATGAAGCGCACCTTCTCGCCGTCCAGGTGCTGGAGCAGCTGCACATACTCTGCAATTTTGAGAAAGACTCCAAACCCTGGCTGTCTCTCATCCTCATCGGGCTTCCCGATCTGCGCGAAACTCTCAAGCGCAATGTTCTGGCTTCGCTGACGGCGCGAGTGCCCATGCGGATTCATATCCCACCGCTCGATGCCGACCAGGTCAAGCTCTATATCCGCCATCGTATGAACACGGCAGGCTGCCGGCGCGAGGTCTTTAGTGATGATGCACTGCTGCTGATGTCGAAGGCTACCGGCGGCATCATGCGCCGGCTGGACGTGCTCGGAGATCATTGTCTGGTCATCGCGCTGAAGGCCAAATCGAATATTGTAGACGCAGCCGTTGTGCAAAAGGCAATCCAGGCTTGCGGAGAAGCGATTCAATGAATGAAGAAAACCAGGGTGTTGAAGACTTATGGAATCGGATCCTGGCCGGCATCGCCTCAAAGATTCCGATGGGGTGTTACGACACCTGGTTCCGTCCGTTGGAAGCGCTGAGACTGCACGGTTCGGTGTTGGATCTGATGGTTCCGACCGAGGCCTTTCGTACCCGCTTTGCAGGGAAATACTTGGATCTTCTGCATCAAGTCGCCACGGAGGCTGCTGGTACCAGCATCGAGGTTCGGCTCTCAACCCGTCAACCGGTACCATCCCAGGGTGAGGGCTGCGCGTCCAACGGAAAGGCGCAGCCCTTGCCTGTCGTGCGTGCTTCGGAGCTCGAAATCCCCGTCCGCCGGCAATCCTGGCTCATTGAGCGGCTCTGGACGCACCAGGCGGTGGGAATCATCGGCGGCAGCCCCAAAAGTGGCAAGACATGGCTGGCACTGGAAATAGCCGTCTCGGTGGCCTCTGGCAGCCCGTGTCTCGACACCTTTCCGGTCTTCTCACCAGGCCCCGTCTTGCTATATGCCGCAGAAGATTCCGCCACGGCACTCCGCGCCCGCGTCGAGACTCTCACCCAAGTGCACAAAGTCAACTTCGAGCGGCTGGATGTACATATCATCACAGTCGATTCACTCCGTTTGGACCGTCCCGACCATCAGGATCGGCTGGAAGCTACCCTGAACGTTTACAGACCAGTGTTGCTTGTGCTCGATCCGCTGGTGCGGGTGCATGCAATCGATGAAAACGTTGCCGGACAGGTCGCCGCGCTTCTCGGATACCTCCGTGCCCTCCAGCGCGCTACCGGCGCCGCGATCGCGCTCGTGCACCACGTCCGAAAGAGCGTGTCGCCCACGGGCGCGGCCGGTTACAGTCTGCGTGGGTCGGGAGATCTTTACGCATGGCTCGATTCGTTCCTATATCTTCGCATGCATCGCGATCAACGGTCACTTTCTGCTGAGCATCGTTCTGCTCCCGCGTTTGGTCCAGTAACCCTGGACCTTGTGAACTCTGACCCTGTTGGTGCTTACCTCAAGATCCGTTCCGCCCACGACGCTCCATCTGAACCACTTCAGGACGGATTGGCTTCTCGTATCCGGGAGCTTTTATCCAAGGCACCGGAGCCAATGACTGTCGACGCTCTGCGATCTCGCCTGCAGGTCCGCAATCAACGCGTTGTTGAAACTCTCCACACCCTCGAAGAGCAAGGGAAGATCCAACGCAACAAACACGGCTTCTTGATCTCACGGTAAGACAATCCACCCGTTCAGATATCGCGACCGAGCCTTCCGTTCCCTTCCCACTCTATAGAGCAGCCCGCCAAATTATCCGCGAAGCCACAGGAGGACAACCCGGCTTAGTGGCTGGAACGAACGGCTGCCCGTTACCTCACGGATCCGCCAGTTTTATGCTACAAGCCTGATCGATCGTGCGGTTTCCCTCGCTTTCC
>JAIQFW010000056.1 GCA_020073105.1 Terriglobia bacterium | reverse complement strand
AGCAGGTTACGCGAAATGACCATGCTGTTGGACGATTTTCCTGGACGTCCGACCTTCGGATCTTGTTCGCTAGCGGCGATGGCAATCTTTCAGTTCTAAATTCCGATAGGAGTGCGCGTACCCTGCTGACGCCCAATGACCATGCAATCGGAAATCCATCGGCTTGTGGCGATGGGCGCTATATTGTCTCCTCCACCTACCGTGAACCAAAAGCTGGAATCTGGCGGATGGATGCGGACGGTTCAAACCCCATCCGCATTGCGGACGAGACCGTCGCTACGTCACCACAATGTTCGCCGGATGGAAAGTGGGTAATCTATGTCCAGGTTCCTTCCTTGACTCTGATGCGTGTGACGATCACGGGCGAGAAGCCTCCGGAAGCGATTACGCAGACCCCGGCGGCTTGGATGTTAGATGTTCTCGCGTTCTCGCCAGAAGGCAAGCGGATCGCATATGTCGCCGCGCCGGAGACTCCTGTTTTCAACCCTAGTTCGCCCTCTGGATCGCAACCAAATCAGCTGAAGGTAATTGCCTTCGATGGCGGGACCCTTATGCATCACTTTGATTGGCCTGTATCGGCCTGGCGGCCCCGCTGGGCGCCACAAGGGGAAGCCATTGAGTACGTGTTAACGCAGAACGGCGTTTCCAACATCTGGCAACAGCGTCTCACCGGCGGACCACCGAAGCAGGTCACACACTTTGACTCAGGCGAGATCTTCGACTTTGAATGGTCGCGTGATGGCAAGCAACTGGCGTTGACTCGGGGAAGCGAAAGCAGCGATGTCATCCTGATGAGTAATTTTCGGTGATCGGTCTTCGTAGCGATGCGCCGAATCAAGACTGCTGTGCGATATTCTGCAAGCTTAGCGAACGTTTAGTCAGAACCCTGAAATATGGCTATCTCTGGGCCTAGACGACTGTTCCCCATATCAAGGAAAAAGCCGAAGTTAATCCGAAAACCAAAAGCCAGGTTAAGACACGAATCTGGATGGTTGACGAAACCAGGCGATTACACTCTTTGACGCTGTGAACAACGGGAGCACCGTCATCTTAGTCCCGTGGGCGTCCCGATAAAATGAAAAGGACTCGCTGAATCCCAGCAAGTCCTTTAAAATCTGGCGGGGACGACGGGACTCGAACCCGCGGCCTCTGCCGTGACAGGGCAGCGTTCTAACCAACTGAACTACGTCCCCGGTGTTGCGACCGGAATCGCCAATCTGGTGGGCAGTGCAGGACTCGAACCTGCGACCTCCTGCTTGTAAGGCAGGCGCTCTAACCAGCTGAGCTAACCGCCCCTCACTCCTGATGTTAAACCAGGATGGAGCCTCGCGAAAGTCTTCGCGACAATAGCTGAGGGGCATCTACACGAACAACAGACTTGAGTATACGTGACGCTTGAAAAAGCGGTCAAACCGCGACCTGGCAATTAGCAGTTAGCCCTTGGCCTTTAGCCAGCAAAGGCCTTTGCCGCGTACTACAAACTAGAAGCCAGCTATCAGCACTCAGCAGTCAGCATTCGGCCAGCTCAGGTCTTTGCCGGGTACTGCACGGTCCTCCACGACCAAGTGCTAGATGCCAAGTGCTGGCAGCTGAATGCTGATTGCTGAATGCCGACGGCTTCCTCTATCCTGTCGCGTGCGGCGATTGATCGTTAACGCGGACGATTTCGGTCTTACCCTCGGTGTGAATCGCGCCATTATCGAGGCCCACACGCAAGGTATCGTGACATCCGCCACTCTGATGGCCAACTCAGCCGCCTTCGACGACGCGGTTCAACTCGCCCACTCACACCCGAAGCTCGGTGTCGGCTGTCACCTGGTGCTGGTGGATGGCAGCCCACTCCTCGATCCGGCGGATGTCCCCAGCCTGCTCGCAGGGGACCGTACTTTCCATAGGGACATCGGCAGCTTTGCCCTTCGCGCGATCACCGGCCGCCTCCACGAGAAGGAAATCGAAGCCGAAGCCACGGCACAGGTCCGCAAGCTGCAGTCGGCCGGAATCACCGTACGCCACGTGGATACTCACAAGCACACTCATCTCTTCCCGGCCGTACTTCGTCCCGTGTTGCGCGCGGCACAAGCATGCGGGGTCAGGGCTATCCGAAACCCGTTCGGGCGGGTTGCCTTTTCGCTGATCGCTGGCCGCCCACATCTTTGGAAACGCTACGGCGAAGTCAAAGTGCTGAACGCGTTGTCACGAAAGTTCCACGAGACTGTCCACGCCGCCGGCATGGTAACCACCGGCGGCAGCCTCGGGGTTGTAGCCACCGGAGCACTGGACGAAAGACTCTTCCACTTGATCCTGGAAAATCTTCCCGAGGGGACCTGGGAGTTCGTGACCCACCCCGGCTACAACGACGCCGAATTGGCCGGAGTCCACACCCGGCTGCGGGAGTCGAGGGAAACGGAGTTGCGGCTGCTGACCTCGCCAGTGACTCGCGAGCTGCTGAATCGAAACGGAATTCAGCTCGTTTCTTACCGCGACCTGCTCTGAAGCCGGCTCATCAGAATCCACCCGTACACGCCCTTCGGGATTCCCTACCCCTTACGAAGGTAACCACCCAAGGTCACGCCGCCATTGTTAAGATGGAGCAGTCTCTTACATTACTCGTTCAGGTAACGGAGTCCATGGATAACAGACCGGAGAGCCGCGTCGACGCCCAGATTCTTGTGCGGGTTTGGGGTATGGATGCCGACGGACGCCCCTTCTTCCAGAACGCCAATGCCAACAACCTCAGCAGCGAGGGCGCGCAGCTATCAAGCATTAGCCATCCCTTGAAGGCCGGGGACGTGATCGGAATCCAGCACGCTGAAAAGAAGGCCCGCTTCAAAGTCATCTGGGTCATTGATGGCGGACATGCACGAAAGATCGATGTGGGAGTACAACTGCTTCCCAACCAACGCAGCCCCTGGCAAGATCTGGCGGCGTGGGAAAAGCAGGAAGCCTCGACCAGCGGCAACAAGCGGAGGTTTGAACGGCACAAGGTGCTCTTTCCCATCGAGATCAGCTTTGAGGACTCCCGCCGCTCGCATATTCACACCAGCGCGACTGACATCGGTGGGCGCGGTTGTTATGTTGAGACCCTGCTTCCCCTGCCCTTGGGCACAAGGGTCCACATCACCTTCTGGATGAACGACGAGAAATTCCAGACCAGCGGCGTGGTGCGAACCAGTGATCCCGGAGTCGGCATGGGCATCGAGTTCACGGCGTTGGACAATACTGTCCAGGAACAGCTGCAACAGCACCTCGACAAGCTCGACGATGGCCTGGCCAGCCGTGACGCCGCCAAGGGCGCCAGTAACTCGAAGTCGTAGTCCCGGACCGACCGCAAAATCTGAATCCCAGCCCTCTCGTTGCCATCGAATCAGCAGGCCGCGTACTCTCGTGGCAGGGACCAGGCATGAAGATTGGGATTACGTGCTATCCGACCTACGGCGGCAGCGGCGTCGTGGCGACCGAACTCGGTTTGGAGTTGGCCCGCCGCGGTCATGAAATCCATTTCATCTCGTATGCCCAGCCCATCCGGCTCACCGAGTTAAATCCCAACATTCACTATCATGAGGTCGACGTCTCACGTTACCCGCTGTTCGATTTTCCACCCTACGATCTGGCCCTCGCAACGCGCATGGCAGAGGTTTCAGAGCTCTATGCTCTCGATCTTCTGCATGTGCACTACGCCATCCCCCATTCCGTAAGCGCGCTTTTGGCCCGCCAGATGCTCGCCGCCAAACCCCGAGGGCAGCGCCTGCCTTTTGTGACCACCCTCCACGGCACCGACATTACTCTGGTTGGACTGGACCGCTCCTATCTGCCCATTACTCGCTTTTCCATCGAGCAGAGCAACGGCGTCACCGCGATCTCAAAATACCTGCGGGAACGGACCCTGCGCGAATTTGACGTCAAGAACGACATCGAGGTGATCTACAACTTCGTGAATTGCGACGTATACTGCCGCACTGTAGCGTCGCCGCAACAGCGCGCCGAATTTGCCCGCGAGGACGAGCGCATCCTGGTACACTTGTCGAATTTTCGCCCCGTCAAGCGGCTCACCGATACCATTGAGGTCTTCCAGCGGGTCCGCCAGACAATTCCCGCCAAACTCCTGATGATCGGAGACGGGCCGGACCGCTCTCGCGCAGAATGGCTCGCCGTACAGAAGGGGATCCACAACGACGTGCTGTTCCTCGGAAAACAGGACCGTGTCGCCGAGAAGCTGGCGCTTGCCGATATCATGCTCATGCCCAGTGAACTGGAGTCTTTCGGGCTGGCCGCCCTTGAAGCCATGGCCTGCGAGGTGGTCCCGATTGCCACCCGTGTGGGTGGCGTTCCGGAAGTCATTGAACACGGGAACAGCGGCTATCTGGCTGAGGTCGGCGACGTCGACACCATGGCCAGATTCGCCATAGAACTCTTGAGTGACGAAGGCCGCCTGCGGGCAATGGGGAAGGCTTGCCGTGCCGTGGCTCAATCCCGGTTCTGCAGTTCGAAGATCATCCCGCAATACGAAGAGTTTTACCGCCGCATACTGGAACGTTCCTCGTGAAGTGCGGCGGGAATCGAACCCTCGCTGTGCAGGGCCGGTAACCGTAAACGAATCAGAGTTCCCTTCCCTTCGTGGCTGTCAATGGTCATGCGCGCCGTGTCGCCGTAAAGCACCTTTAGCCGTTCCGCGACATTTGCCAGGCCGATTCCGGTACCACCCAGTCCGGTCGGCTTCTCCAGCAAGTGGGCCGATCCCATTCCTACTCCGTCGTCCTCGACCTCAACAATCAGCTGCGAGTCGGTGAGACGGCTGCGCAGGAAGATGCTCCCACCCTCGATTTTGGAAGCCAGCCCGTGCTTGATGGAGTTCTCCACCAGGGGTTGCAGCAGCATGCTGGGAATCATCACCTCGAGTGATCCGGAATCGAGCTCCTTGACGACCCGCAGCTTGTCGCGCCCGAAGCGGACCACTTCGATGTCGAGGTAGTTGTCGACAAATTCCACCTCTTCCCGCAAAGGCACGAAGGCGTCGCCACTGTTCAACAGCCGCCGCAGGATGGTGGCCAGCTTAAGAATCAATTCGCGGGCCGTGTCCGGATCAAAGCGCACCAGTGACGAAACCGAATTCAAAGTATTGAACAAGAAGTGCGGATTAATCTGGTTTTGCAGCGCCTCCATGCGGGCGCTCAGCAGCAGCCGCTCCTGCTCTTCCAATTTGATCTGGATGCGCACCCCGTTCCAGATCTTCAGCTCTGTGCCAATCACCATGATCGAAGTGGCATAGATCAGCGCCTCCACCCAGAGCTTCGGGCTTTCCAGAGTGAAGGTGGAGTGGGGCAAAAGTCGAAACAATTCCGTATCCACGAAACGCAGCCCGACGATAGTCACAAAAAACATGATCTGCCAGTCGAAGCGGCGGGGGGTGGGAAGGTTGCGGCGAATCCAGCGGTAGATGCTGAGATCAATGAACGGAGAGAAAGACCAGATTTCTTCCTGATTGCCGGCCAGGATGCGGAGTTGTCCTGCAATGAAGCCGCACAGCAGATTGAATGGCAGAGTGGCCCACTCCCCATACAGCAGGGCTGGAAACGTAATCAGGGCGCCGCCCACCATCCCTGTAAAACGTCCTCCCAGCAACCCGAGCAAAATCGTGGTTTCAAACGACAAGTCCCCTGCGAGGAAGCTGGGAGTTACGAGCCGAATCCATACTCCCAGCCCCATGGGAATACCGATCCAAAGGATCAGGTAAATTTGCTGCCGCAAGGAACGTTCTTCCCGAAACAGCAGGGACTTGAACTCCACCGACCGCACCAGCGCGCTGGAGACCGCGGCCGCCACGCCGAGCTTGATCAGCAGATTAACGAGGATGAGGCGTTGTTCCATGAGGACCGTTGAGAGAACTGTAGCACGAAGTCAGAATTACTTCCCCGCACTCCGCGATGCGTCTCTCACGACCCACCGTTGGATCAGCGGCAGAGTTTCCTGCCGGTTCAGGTTGTGACCGCGTGCACCTCCCGCTCCAAAGCCGAGGTCAGCTTGATCGGAACATTCAGGGCGTGCGAGATCGGACACCGAGATTTCGCGGCCCTGCACGCATGCTGGAACTTCTCCGCGTCACACTCCGGCAGATGCGTGCTGGCGTGCAGCTCAATGTTCGTAATCTGCCACCGTCCTCTATGTTCCTCGAGGGTCAATTCCGCCTCAGTCCTCACGCTTTCGGTGCGGATTCCGAGTTTGTCCATTTCCTGCGTCAACATCAATGACATACACGACGCTACCGCCGCGGCTAACATCTCCGACGGGCTGGTGCAGGGCTCATTGCCACTGCTTGATCCGAACGAGTACAGGGCGTTCGACATGATTCCACTGCTAGTCGAAACCGTCCCCTCTCCGGCCGCCGGGCTCCCTTTCCATATTGCGACCGCGCTCCGAATCATAGAACTTACCTCCTGCTGGACTTTATACTCCTCGGAGGCGCACCCTGGCTGTGACCTACTCTTTTCTAAAGGACGGGCCTCCGCTGTGCGGGCGGGATAGGCTGGCATTACTCCGGCAGGTTGGCGGCCAGCTCTTGCAGTGCTGTCTGGAGATCCTCGGTTCGCGCCGGTCCGCCCTGGGCCATGTCCTTGCTCCCGCCGCCGCGACCGCCTAACTTGGCGAGAGCTTCCTTCAGCAGTGCGCCCATGTCGAACGGCTGCCCCGGAGACTGCGCAAACACCAGCGCAGGCTGACCGGAAACGCTACCCAGCAGCACGACCACATTAGAAGCTTGCCGCGTCAGTCTTTGCGCGAGCAGTTTGATGAACGTCAGATCACGATCCGAATACGTACGAACCACGATTCGCCGGCCGGCAGTCTCGGGCGTCTCTGCCAGAATCTGGTTCGCGTACAACTCGGCCAATTCTTCAAGCAACTCTTCTCGCGACTTCCGCGAGGCCCGGGCTTCTTCCTGAGATTTGCGGATCTGCTCGGGCACGTCCAGGATATGACTTGAAAGCATCCCGGCAGCTTCAGCTAGTGTCGTGTAGTCCCCGCGCGCAGTTGTAACCGCGCGCTTCCCGCACACGAATTCCACTCGCCACCCCTGGCGCACCTTTTCGATCTTGCGCAGCAGGATGCACCCAATTTGCCCGGTGGTTGCGACGTGCGTGCCTCCGCAGGCGGTCAAGTCAAAATCGTGGATGTCGATCAGCCGCAGCTTGTCCCGCTCCACCGGCGGCAGCTTGCGCAGCCCCAGTCCCTGCGCTTCCTCCTGAGTCACAAAGCGGACGCCCACCGAGCGGTCTTGCGTGACAATGTCGTTGGCCAGCGCCTCAGCAGCTTGAACTTGCTCAGTGGTGAGGTTCTTGGTGTCCAAATCGATCGAGCAGGCTTCCGTTCCCATGTGAAAGGAAACCGTTGGCATGTTAAACAACCGCACAAATGCGGCGGAGAGAACGTGCTGGCCGGAATGCTGCTGCATGTGGTCGCGCCGGCGATCCACATCAATCAGGCCGCGAATGCGGCTTCCCTCCTGGATTTGCGACGGGCCCTCGACGAAGTGCAGGACCCTTCCGCTCTCCTCTTCTGCAACCTCGACAACCCGTGACTTCTCGCCCTCGCCAGGAACGATCCAGCCAGTGTCAAATACTTGACCACCACTGGTGGGATAGAAAGCCGTGCGATCGAGAACCACCGCCGGCCGAGAGTCGGACGAGACTAAGCCGACGACTTCAGCGTCGAACTCATACAAGAAAGAATCGTGGTAGTACAGGCGCTCGGTCATGAACCTGATTGGCTGAATGCTGAATGCTAAGTGCTAACTGCTGGTTCTAATACGGCCCAATAATTCCGCCGATCTGCCGTGATGCTGGCGGAGTCGGGCGCTCGGTCTTCTTCCCTTCCGCCTTTTGGCCTTCAATCACGTCCAGATACTTCAAGCCGGAGCCAGTATTGAATAGCACCACGGTGTCGTGTGCAGCGAAGAATCCGCTGGAGCGCAGCTTGCGATACGCCGCCAACGCCGCCGCCCCTTCGGGTGCCGCGAACACGCCTTCCACTCGCGCCCAGTGGCGCAGCGCATCCATGATTTCGGCGTCGGTCACCGCCAGCGCCACTCCCCCGCTCTGCTTCAGGATGTCGAGGATCAGGTAGTCCCCGTACGCTTTGGGCACGCGCAGGCCCGCCGCCATCGTCGAAGCATTCGACCAGAACTCCGACGCCGGCTTGCCCTCGTCCCATGCTTTAGGAATTGGCGCACAACCGGAGGCCTGCACCGCGACCATCTGCGGGCGCTCCGATCCGATCCAGCCCAACTGCTGCATTTCATCAAAAGCCTTCCACATGCCGATCAGCCCGACGCCCCCCCCGGTGGGATAGATAATGCCCTGGGGCATGCGCCATCCCAACTGCTCGGCAACTTCGTAGCCCATGGTCTTCTTGCCTTCCACGCGGAAGGGCTCTTTGAGGGTGGAAACGTCGAACCAGCCTTCCTTGTCTTTTTTCTCCGTGACCATGCGGGCGCAGTCGCTGATCAAGCCATCCACCAACGTGACATGCGCTCCATAGCTCTCGCACTCCACACGATTGGCGAGGGGAACGTCCTGGGGCATGAAGATGTGGGCACCGATCCCTGCCGCAGCCGCATAAGCGGCCAGTGCGCTGGCAGCGTTCCCCGCCGAGGGAGCAGCCAGCTTCTTGAGACCGTACTCCTTCGCCATGGTGACCGCAGCCGCCATGCCGCGGGCCTTGAACGAGCCGGTGGGATTCAGCCCTTCATCCTTTATATAGACGCTCGGATACTCGCGGCTGGGCAGCATCGGGGTGAATCCTTCACCCAATGTCACCGGTTCGGCTTCCGGCATCACTTCGGCGTAGCGCCACATGTTGGGCGTGCGGCCGAAGAGCGACGATGCCGGGAAAGTTGACTTCAGCGCCGCCAGGTCATAGCGGACGTAGAGCACGCCGCCGTCTTTTGGGCAAACGGTTCGCGGCTGATCGGCACTGATCTGCGCGCCACACTTAGTACATTCCAGGTAAGCGATGCGGGCCACAGAGGGAGTTTAGCATTCTGGCAATGGCCGCGCAGGGCGGATGCCCTGGTCCGGCAGGTAGGGACTCTGTTGATAGGCCTAGCCCCTGCACTGGTTCTCTTACGTTCCGAATACCGACCGCTCCAGCACCGGACCGAGAGCCAGTGCCGGAAGATAGCTCAGCGCGGTCACCGTGATCAGGGAGATGGTGAGCAGAATCCCGAACGAAAGAGAATCCGTAGGAAGAGTTCCCAACGAGGACGGTGTATTTTTCTGCCGGGCAAACATCCCAGCGAATGCCAGCGCAGGAATGGCCAGGCCAAACCTGCCAGCCATCATGACCAGTGCCGTGGTCAGGTTGTAGAAAACAGTGTTGGCGCTGAGCCCCGCAAAGCTCTGCCCGTTGTTGGCAAAGCAGGACGAGTACGCAAAAAGAATCTCAGTGAGGCCGTGAGGCCCCGTGTTCGTGGTCAGGCCGGAGAGCCCCGCCTTACTGCTGACCGCAACCGCGGTAAACGACAGGACGAAGAATGGAGCGGCCAGGGCGTACAGCATAATCATCTTGTTTTCGGCGGGCCCGATCTTCTTGCCAAGATATTCCGGTGTGCGGCCAACCATCAGGCCGGCGAGAAACACGGCAATCGCGGCCGCCATCACCATGCTGTAGAGACCTGTCCCGAGTCCTCCGAAAACAAGTTCTCCCAGCAGAAGGTTCACCAGAAGGACCAACCCTCCAAGTGACGTGAAGCTGTCGTGCATTGAGTTGGTCGATCCCGTCGCCGTGTTTGACGTGACCACCGCGGTGAGCGCAGAGCCGCCAATCCCGAAGCGTACTTCTTTTCCCTCCATGTTTCCGCCCGATTGGGACGAACTGCTCTGAAGGTCAACACCGCCGAACTGAGGATTTCCGCGTTGTTCGAAATGACGTACGAAGATCAACCCCATGCTGAAGAGGAAAATCATTACCCAGTAGAGCAACCAACCTTGGCGCGGCTGGCCAATCATCCTGCCCAACGTGTTGGTTAATGCCGCCGGCAGGAGCACGATTGCCAACATTTCCAGAAAGTTTGTGAGAGGCGTTGGGTTTTCGTAAGGATGAGCGCCATTGGCGTTGAAGAAGCCGCCTCCGTTCGTCCCGAGATTCTTGATGATTTCCAGTGCCGCCACGGGCCCTTGCGCTATCACTTGCTGGGAATGCTCGACCGAAGTGGCAACTGCATAGGGGCGGAAGTTCATGGGTACTCCCTGCCAGACCAGCAATATGGCCCCGATCAGTGCTCCTGGCAAAAGCACCCAGAGCAAAGCACGAGTCAGATCGACCCAGAAGTTCCCCAGCGTTCCTGAGCATTGCCTGGCAAGACCCCGAATGAAGGCAACCCCAACCGCCAGCCCCGCAGCACCCGCTAAGAAGTTCTGTGCACAAAGACCCACCATTTGGCTGAAGTAGCTCATGGTGTTCTCGCCGCCGTAGGCTTGCCAGGTAGTGGTGGTGGAAAAACTGATCGCCACATTTGAAGCCAGGTCTGGGGACAGCTGGGTTGTGTGGTACTCGGGGAAAAACCAGGGAAGAAACGCTTGCAATCTGAGAATGGCATACAACAGGAGCGTACCCACCAGACCAAAAAACACAAAGCAGGTCGCGTACTGCGTGCCGGTCATCTCCACATTGGGATCAACTGCGGTAATGCGATAGATGAGCCGCTCAATTGGAAGGCATAATCGGTCGAGGACGGTCGGTGTCCTGGAAAAGACCCTCTCCAGGTATCCGCCCAGCGGCCTCACCAGGGCGGTGACGATGGCCAAGAACAGGACGTATTGCAGCGCGCTGTAGAGATCCATCCGGCCTTCTCAGGAGCAGGGTCAAAGCCCAAACCTGTCCTGGCCAGAGCCTCATGTCTATTCGGCCTTAGCCTGCTTCTTCAACGGAAATCGCTGGTCGAGCTCGAGGTTGAGCTCCAGCACGTTCACCCGTGGTTCCCCGAGGAACCCCAATTGTCGTTGTTGGGTATGCTCTTGGACAAGTCGTTCTACATCGTCCGCAGAGGCCCCCCGTTCCTTTGCGACGCGCGGAACCTGAAACTCCGCCGCCGCGGGCGTTATGTCGGGATCAAGCCCCGACCCCGACGCTGTCACCAGATCGATAGGCACGGGCTGTCCTGGATTGTCCATCTGCGCGGCCGCGACATCCGCCTTCACCCGGTCAATCAGGTGCTGATTCGTGGGCCCGAGCTGCGAGCCATTGGAATTCGCTGCATCGTACCCACTGCCCGCGGCCGAAGGCCGGGAGTGAAAATACGCCGGACCGGTAAATGCCTGCCCGATGATCCGCGATCCAACCACTTGTCCATCCCGCACAATCAGCTGGCCGTTGGCTTTGTCCTTGAAAAATACTTGCGCCAGCCCGGTGACCACCAGCGGATAGATAATCCCCAGCAGAATCGTGGTCGCAATCGTCATCAGCACCGAAATCATCAAGTTCTTTTTCATTGCCCTCTTCCCTCTCAACCCTTGTCATTCCGAGGAGCCTAGCGACGAGGAATCTGCTGTTCCAACTGCAGATCCCTCGCGTTGCTCGGGATGACAACAAAAAGCTCTCACGCCATCCCCGCACGCGTGATCACCATATCGATCAGCTTGATCCCGACAAACGGCACCACAATGCCGCCAAAACCGTAAATCCACAGATTGCGCCGCAACAAAGCCGCCGCACCCATCGGACGATACTTCACACCCCGCAGCGCCAGTGGGATAAGCGCAATGATGATCAGCGCATTGAAGATCACCGCTGACAACACCGCGGACTGCGGCGTTTGCAGCCCCATGATGTTCAGCGCGTTCAGTACGGGAAAAGTCCCGGCGAACATCGCGGGAATGATCGCAAAGTACTTGGCCACGTCGTTGGAGATCGAAAATGTAGTTAACGCACCGCGCGTCATCAGCAATTGCTTGCCGATTTCCACGACTTCGATCAGCTTGGTCGGATTCGAATCCAGATCGACCATGTTCCCGGCTTCTTTCGCCGCTTGAGTTCCAGTGTTCATGGCAACTCCAACATCCGCCTGGGCCAGAGCCGGCGCGTCATTGGTGCCGTCGCCGGTCATCGCGACAAGCTTGCCCTGCTTCTGCTCGTTGCGAATCAGGTCCATCTTGTCCTTCGGAGTCGCCTCGGCAAGGAAGTCGTCCACTCCTGCTTCGCGCGCGATTGCCGCCGCGGTCAGCGGATTGTCCCCGGTAATCATCACCGTCTTGATGCCCATGGCCCGAAGCTGATCAAAACGATCTTTCATGCCGCCCTTGACGATGTCCTTCAGGTGAATCACTCCCAGGGCGCGGCGATTTTCTGCGACTACAAGGGGCGTTCCCCCGGAGCGTGCAATCGTCTCCACCGCTGACTGGACCTCCTTCGGCAATCCCGTACCATGCTCGCTCAAGTACTTGGAGATAGCATCCACCGCACCCTTGCGAATCTCCCGGCCATCGAGATTTACGCCCGACATGCGGGTCTGTGCGGTAAACGGGATGAACTGGGCCTCGTGAGCAGCCAAATCCCTGCCTCGCAAACCATAGCGCTCCTTGGCCAGGACAACTATGGAGCGCCCTTCCGGAGTTTCGTCGGCCAGCGAGGAGAGTTGTGCGGCGTCGGCCATCTGGGCCGCAGTGATGCCGGGAGCCGAAACAAACTCGGCCGCCTGCCGGTTCCCCAGCGTGATGGTTCCGGTCTTATCGAGTAGCAAGGTGTTGACGTCACCGGCTGCCTCGACCGCGCGCCCGGACATCGCCAGAACGTTATGCTGTACCAGTCGGTCCATGCCGGCAATTCCGATAGCAGAAAGAAGTCCGCCGATGGTCGTGGGAATCAGACACACCAGCAAAGACACCAGCACGAACACCGTCTGCGGCGAACCGGAGTAAATCGCGAAGGGCTGCAGCGTAACCACCGCCAGCAGAAAGATGATGGTCAACCCAGCCAGCAGAATGTTCAGTGCAATCTCGTTCGGCGTCTTTTGCCGTTCCGCGCCTTCGACCAGAGCGATCATTCGATCCAGGAAGGTTTCGCCCGGATTAGATGTGATCTTGATCTTCAGCCAATCTGACAGCACGCGTGTGCCGCCGGTCACAGCGGAGCGATCGCCGCCCGCCTCGCGAATCACCGGCGCGGATTCCCCAGTGATGGCCGACTCATCCACCGAGGCTACACCTTCCAGGATTTCTCCATCGCTTGGAATGAACTCGCTGGCTGACACCATCACCACATCGCCCGATCGCAACTTGGAGCTGGGAACCTGTTCCGTTTTTCCGTCGGGCAGAATGCGGTTGGCAATCGTCTCCGCACGCGCCTTGCGCAAAGTGTCGGCTTGCGCCTTGCCCCGGCCTTCCGCCATGGCTTCGGCAAAGTTGGCAAACAGCACCGTGAACCACAGCCATAGCGTGATCTGCAAGTTGAACTTGAACGCGGAGCCGCCCTTGAACAGCAGCGCTGTAGTGATCACGCTGCCGATTTCGACCACAAACATGACAGGATTGCCCATCATTTTGTGAGGATTCAGCTTGAGCAGCGCGTCCCAGATTGCCCGCCCAACAATCTTCCATTCCCAAATCGCTTTTTTCTTCTTAGCCATATCTTTATCTCTTCGCTAATACGCGCCGCTAGATTGAGCCTCGTTCTAAGTTATTCCTCTGCCACCAGCGCTGCACCGCAACCGCGGACCAAACTGCTTCCACCAGACCAAATGGCCATGCGCCTTGCAGAAAACCGTAAATAGATCCCAGAGCGCACGCGCCAGCGAACGCCAGGATGAACCACGTGCTTCTGGATTCCAATGCGTAAGTCACCAACATCGCCGTTACCGCAAACAAACCGAATGCCGATAGCCGAGTCATAGCCTCAGAAAGTTCTGCCCGCCGCCAACAGCAGGTGCTCAAGGATCGGTCCAAGGCTCAGTGCCGGGAAAAATGTCAACGCTCCCACAATCAGAATCACCCCGATCAAAAGCACCGTGAACAACGGCGTGGTTACCGGGAAAGTACCCAGTGACGGCGGCACATACTTCTTCTGTGCCAGGTTGCCGGCGATCGCCAGCATCGGAATAATCATCAGGAACCGCCCCGCCAGCATGGTCAGGCCGATCGTCGTGTCGTACCATGGCGTGTTGACAGTCAGCCCGCCGAAAGCCGAGCCGTTGTTCCCCGCTCCAGAAGTGAATGCATACAAGATCTCGCTCAAACCATGCGGCCCTGGATTCAAGATGCTGGACGTTCCGAATCCGTTGACGCTGGAAAGCGCCGTGAACACTAGAATGACAAGCGGGAACACCAGCACCACGAGCATGGCCATCTTTACGTCGTAGGCCTCGATCTTCTTTCCCAGGTATTCCGGCGTGCGCCCCACCATGAGTCCAGCGATGAACACCGCCAGCACAACGTAAATCAGCATGCCGTACATGCCGGCGCCAACGCCGCCAAAGATCACTTCGCTCAGCATGATGTTGACCAGCGGAACCATGCCACCCAGCGGCGTGAAGGAATCGTGCCAGCCGTTGATGGCTCCACAACTGGCATCGGTGGTCACGGTTGCGAACAGTGCGGAATTGGCAATACCGAAGCGGACCTCTTTGCCCTCCATGTTGCCGCCCGACTGCAAAGCCGTGACCCGCTGATTTGTATTTGCCAGTAGAGGATTGCCGCCAGCTTCCGCCCAGTAAGCTACGGTCACGCCCGCCAGGAACAGGATCGCCATCGCCGTCCACACCGCCCAGCCGTGGCGCTGGGAGCCGGTCATTCGACCCAAGGTATACGTGAGTCCGGCGCCAATCGTGAAAATGGCAAATAGTTCGATGAGATTCGAGAGCGGAGTCGGATTCTCAAATGGATGCGCGCTGTTGGCGTTGAAAAATCCGCCACCATTTGTACCAAACTCTTTAATGATCTCCTGCGAAGCCACCGGACCCTGCGCGATGGTCTGCTCGGTGACGGTGGTAGTCACGGTTTTGCCATCCGCTCCGGTGGTCTGCACCTGCTGCGGCTGAACCAACGTAGCCTTGTCATACGGCCGAAGGTTCTGGACTACGCCCTGCGAGACCAGCAACAAGGCACCCACCACGCAGAAAGGCAGCAGCACCCACAAGCAACTGCGGACCAGGTCCACCCAGAAGTTGCCAATGGTCTGCATCTGGCGGCGCGCAATGCCGCGAATGAAAGCGATTGCCAGGGCAATGCCGGTCGCTGCGGAAACGAAGTTGTGGTATGCCAGGCCGGCCATCTGGGTGAAGTAGCTCATCGTGGCTTCACCCGCGTACGCTTGCCAGTTGGTATTGGTCGTGAACGAAGCCGCGGTATTGAAGGCCAGGTGCTCGGGCGTCACCGCTCCGAACTTCTGCGGATTGAACGGCAGAAAACCCTGCAGACGCTGCATCAGGTACAGCACGAGCATCGACACCACGCTAAACAGCAGCATCGAGACCGCGTACTCCGTCCAGCGCATCTCGTGATTTTCATCCACGCCGGTGACCCTATAGAGCAGCCGCTCAATCGGCCGCAGCACCGGGTCCATGAAAGTCTTCTCCCGGCTGAACACGCGCGCCATGAACACGCCCATGGGCTTGGTGACCAGAAAGATCAGCCCAAGGAACACCAGTATTTGAATCCATCCATTGACCGTCATGTCAAAACTTCTCCGGACGCAACAGTGCGTAAATGAGGTACACCATCGTCAGACCGCTGACGACGAGCATGATTAGTGTCTCCAGGCCCATTTTCGATCTCCTTACTTTATGCGATCGCAGAAACGCACATAGCCGATTGAAACCACAAAAAACGCGATTGTGACTACGATCCAAACCATGTCTTGCATAACCTATCTCCTGAAAACAATGTTGCTGACGCTCCTACCAGGAGCCTTCCTTTCGTCCCCACCACCAGATGAGGCTGACGGTCGAAGTGTTGCGACAAATTGATCGTGGTGTCCCGCAGGAAATCCAGGTTCTTCCTGTCCTCTTTGCTAATGCGCTGCTGCATGGCTTGCTGGTTCTCAGTGTTCTGGGTGCTGTCGCTCGCCGGCAAGGATAGCGCATGTCCTGATGCTACGCAGGTGCACACCACAACCGTTGCCGCCCACGTCCCCTTGCCCGCGGAGGAGCCCCGACCCGACCGATGCCGACTGGCCCGCGTGGCGTCCCTACACAGAGCGATCAAAAAGCACAGCAGAAACGCCACCGCTCCGATCGCTACTGCCAACAAGATGTACAAACCGTAATGCATGGCTCCTGTTTTCTTCTCTGCTCCAAGTCGCGAATCGCCGCACCGGTCTTCAGAACTTCACCAGCAACGCGATGTTGAAACGGTTCTCATCCTTCACCAGGTCCGGCGTCCAATTCGGAACCTTCACTCCAGGATTTCCGTTATTGCCTCCCGGAGGAGTCACACCGCCGGATCCTGAGAAATACGGTACGTTGGCGGCGCGATGGTTATACTCCCATCGGAACGTCACGTACTGGCTCGGCATGTAATCAAACGTTCCGGAAATATCCCACGCCTTGTACGGATCGCCCGGATTCTCGGTGAAGTACGGAGTTCCCGTAGCCGCCGTCGCGCCATTGATCGGGGGCAGCAGGACCAGGTATCGGCCGGGGTTATTGATCGCGCCGCCACCCACGGTGAAACCAAACATGTCCTTATGCAGCCACAAGCGGTTGTAGGCCATGAATCCGATGAAGCTTTGCTTCGGCCCCTTCGCGGAGTTTCCTGCGCAGCTCACGCCGCCGCCATGCTCGCATCCCAAATCGCCGGTCAGGGAAAATGCGGCCTTACTGATGAACGTGGCGGGATTGTCGTAGTACTTGACCTGAATGCTGTCGTCGGTGTGGTAGCGAATACGCCCCGGAGTATTCAAAGCGTCCGCCCCGAGTGCGTATTGATTGCCTACGAACGAGAACCATCCGTTTGGACGCCACAGGATCTGGCCCCCGATACCCAGACGGTTGTTGAACCGGCCATACGACTGCCATCCGTTAATCAGCCACGGCTCGATCTTCAAATGCTCGTTGGGAAATATCTGTACCCTCATCCCGTTGAAGAACCAGGGTGTGTTCGATGAAACGTACGACGGCTGATACGCCCAGTTGTCGAAATTGTAATAACTGAACAGCCCGACGTAAGACATGAAGATACCGGCCTGGACATTGATGCCATCCAGCGCGTTAAAGTGATAGCCGCCGTAGGCTTCGGAGATGTAGCGATAAGCATTATCCAGGTTCCACTGGCCGCGTGACGGGCTGGCATCGTTGCGTGGGGTGGTCTGCGAATACATGCCGAACTGGGTCATCACCCGCGCTTGTACATTGTCATAGTGGAAGTCGCCGCCAACCCCAAGCTGGGTGAGCTGAATCTCCTTCGAGCGGAAGACTTCGCTGGATCCGCTGATGGTGTCGTCCTTGGGATTGTTCATGTCGTAGATGTAGTCGACGTCGGCCCTGATCTCGGGCGTGAAGAATTTGCTGTCGAAGGCCGGGGTCTTGGTGCGGGGGTTGCCATTGAGCCAGGTGAAGTCGGCGAAAGCGAACGGGTCCGCCTTTTGCTTCTTTTCGGGGGCGGGAGCAGCCGCAGCGGGAGCGGAGAATGCCGCCTGCGCGCCCGCCGGCGGGTTCGGCACGCTCGCCACTGTCGGCTCAGCGGCTGCGTCCGCTGCAGCATTCTTTGAAGAGGTCAGCGCTGTAGCCTGCTTCTGCTGCTCATTTTCTAAGCGATCGACCTTCGCCTCCAGCTGGCGGATCAGCGCCCGCAACTCCTGGACCTCGTTCGCGCTGGGGGCGGGTTGAGAGGCAGTATCCTGCCCGTGCAATTTTGGCAAGAACATGATTGCGGCCAGCACCACCAAGACCGCGCGCTTCCCCGCTTTAACAGCAGACTCGCGATTCCGAATTTCAGAATTCATAACTATCAGTTCTCCGCGTCGTGTAGCTGGATTGAACTTCGTAAAGTAAGCCCGCACCGGGCGAGCTGACAGGTTTTTCCATTCCCCCAGCAGGCCCGCAAGCACCCGCAGGAAGAAGATCACTGCGACCGCACACAAGAATGCGAAAATCAGTTTCATTCCAATCGTCCGGGCAAAGTTGTTGGGAAAAAGTTGTCAGATACATTGAACAACTTCGTGCGTAAAAGTGGGGTTAATAGTTCATAAGGAATTCGTAAGGGTTAACGCTTGTTCTCCCTGGGTGTCCCTCGTTACTCATATGCAGCTTGATCTCCTGCTGAATCAGCACTACCTTGGCTGACTGCCGGGTTCTTCTTGCGCAATCCGCTCAAGAAACTCACCAGCAAAAGGAGCATGTTGACCATCGCCAGCATCATCATTCCTGCATTCCCTCCAACGTCCCTACATTGGATAATCCCGGACGTAAAGATTGAATAAAGAGTTCGTAGAATGTTCGTAAGCCGGTCGCCACTGAGGTAACCACTCTGAAATCAGCAGCAACCGGTCCACGGCCTGCTCACGAACGGCTCGGTACAGCGTCCAAACCGGAGGCGACGCGAGGCCTGGCAATCGTTATCACGGCTTCCACCGTTTGAGCGGAACAAAGCACCACACCTGTTCGTATAGGGGATGGGGAGAAACTATGCCATTCGCGGACGATGTCCGTTACGCCTTGAGGCAGTTTGCCGCCGCCCCCGGTTTCACCGCTACAGCTGTGTTGACCCTGGCCCTGGGAATCGGCGCCACCACGGCGATTTTCACCCTGGTTCACGCAGTCCTGCTGAAATCTCTGCCCGTCGCTAAACCCGGGGAACTCTATCGCATCGGCGACGTCGAGAACTGCTGCATCAACGGCGGCCTGCAGGACAACTGGTCCTTGTTCTCCTACGACAAATACAAAACTTTTCGCGACAACACCCCGGGGTTCATCGAATTGGCTGCTTTCCAGTCCGGGCGCGACCTGATTGGCGTGCGCCGAACGGGAAGCGGCCAGCCCGCAGAATCACAGCGCAGCGAGTACGTTTCCGGCAACTACTTCTCCATGTTCGGTCTGGGTGCTTATATCGGCCGCGTCATTACACCTCAAGACGACCAGAAGGGCGCCGCCCCGGTCACAGTCATGAGCTATCGGACCTGGCAGCAGAAGTACGGGAGCGATCCATCCATTGTCGGCGCAAGCTTCACCATGAACGGTCAGCCGTTCACGGTGGTCGGGATCGCGCCCCCGGGTTTCTTCGGTGACAGGGTAGAAAGCCCGCCCGCGTTCTGGATTCCCCTGGCGAATGAGCCCTTGGTGAACAACACCAGCAGCATCCTGGAATTTCCCCAGATGGACTGGCTGAACATCATCGGCCGGGTCGTGCCCGGTACCGATGCGAAGAGCCTCCAGGCCCGCATGCAAGTGGAACTGCAGCAGTGGCTGCTGAGCCCGGTGGCCAAGCTTGAGCCCGGCGAACGAGCCCTGGTGCCAAAGCAGGTGCTGCATCTTTCATCGGGCGGCGCGGGAGTTCGAACGATGCGCGACGAGTACGAAGTGGGCCTGCGTTTGCTGATGGGGATCACGGCCTTCGTTTTGCTGATCGCATGCGCCAATGTGGCCAACCTGATGCTGGTTCGGGCGGCCAACCGCAAACAACAGACCTCGATCCGTGCTGCATTGGGCGCACCACGGTCCCGGCAAATCGCCCAGGGGCTGACAGAGAGCACCGTGCTGGCGTTGCTGGGCGGGCTTCTGGGAGTGGCCTTCGCCTTTGCCGGAACGCACCTCATTCTGCGCCTGGCATTTCAACCCATGGACGATGTTGCGATCCACGCCACGCCTTCACTCCCGGTGCTTGGCTTTACGTTTGCCCTGTCTTTACTGACCGGGATACTGTTTGGCGTCGCCCCAGCCTGGATGACGGCCAACGCCGATCCGGCTGATGCGCTGCGTGGTGCAAACCGTTCAACCGGCCGCAGTAGACACTGGACGCAAAAATCCCTGGTGGTGGCGCAAGCAGCGTTGTCACTGGTATTGCTGTGCGCGGCGGGATTGCTGACCCAGAGTCTGCGTAACATGCAAAATCAGAAATTTGGGTTTGAGACCCCGAACCGCTACATTCTCCACATCGATCCCCAGATGGCCGGATACAAGCCGGCCCAGCTCAGTGCCCTTTATCGCCAAATGCGTGACAATCTGGCGGCGATCCCGGGTGTGACCCAGGTGAGCTTCTCCCTCTACAGCCCGATGGAAGGTAATAACTGGGGCGAAACCGTTTACATCGAAGGGCAGGCGCCGCCGCCGCCCGACAGCGGGCAAAACCAGACCTCATGGTTGCGCATCGGTGAGGGCTATTTCGAGAGCATCGGCACCAAGATTCTGCAGGGCCGGCCAATTACCGAGCAGGACACTCCAACCACACAACGCGTGGCGGTGGTGAACCAAACCTTTGCCAAGCATTTCTTTAAAGACGAGAGTCCGATCGGAAAACATTTCGGCGACCTTGACTTGAAGTATGCGGGCGCATTCGAGATCGTTGGTGTAACTGAGGACACCCAATACCGGCAGCCAACCCGCACGATTCCCCCGATGTTCTTCCTTCCCGCAAACCAAGCCATGACGTATGAAGACCCTCGGTTTATCACTTTCGAGGATCGGAGCCATTACTTGAATGCCGCCGAACTGAAGACGCGGGGCAACTTGCCCGGCTTGGAGGCGCAAGTTCGCCGCGCCCTTGCGCAGGTGAATCCCGACCTGGCGGTGATTGACTTCCTGAGCTTCGCGGACCAGGTGAAGAACAACTTCAGCCAGCAGGAGAT
Source organism: Terriglobia bacterium (assembly GCA_020073105.1). GTDB lineage: Bacteria > Acidobacteriota > Terriglobia > Terriglobales > Acidobacteriaceae > JAIQFW01. Next base: position 3,264 of record JAIQFW010000056.1, on the reverse strand, counting down.
GATTGCAAAACTGACTTCTTTGTTCGGCTTGCTGGCGCTGGTGCTGGCGTCAGTCGGGCTCTATGGCGTGACCGCTTATTCGGTCGAGCGCCGTACCAGCGAGATCGGAATCCGCATGGCGCTGGGTGCGGACCGGCTCAATGTTCTGAAGCTCGTATTGATGGGAGCATTTCTGCAGATCGCCATCGGCCTGGCCATTGGCATCCCCGCGACGATCCTCGGCGGACACGCCATGGCCACGCAACTATTTGGCGTGAAGCCCTACGACCCGAAAATTCTACTGCTGACCACCGCCGTGCTGAGCTTCGCAGCCTTCATCGCGGCCGTCGTGCCCGCTCGCAGAGCGGCTTCACTAGAGCCGATGAGAGCCCTGCGAACCGAATGAGCCGCATACTCCAAGTCTACTTCCCCGGTTCAAACCTGTACCCGACCCAGGGCTCGGTCACGATGTAGCGTGGCGAACCGCTTTCCGGCTCCAGCTTCTTGCGGAGTTGTCCTACGAACACGCGCAGGTATTCGACCTGCTCTGTACTTTGGCCACCCCAGATTGCTCCCAGCAAGGCGCGGTGAGTCACTACCTTCCCGGCGTGCCGCGCCAGGTAGACCAGCAGATCAAACTCCTTCGGCGTCAGGTGAACTTCGTGGCGACGAACGGTGACCTTGTGCGCCGCCAGGTCGATCCGGAAATCACCGATCTCAATCGAAGTCTGCCCCGCCTCCGCCGCGGGAGTCCGGCGCAAGCTGGCCCGCACGCGAGCCAACAACTCCTCGATCCCGAATGGTTTGGTCACATAGTCGTCTGCCCCCGCATCCAGCGCCTGCACCTTGGTTCGTTCCTCCCCACGAACCGACAGCACGATGATAGGAATCTGCGTGGAAGGTCGCAGTCGCCGACACAGCTCCAGCCCGTCCATATTCGGCATGGAAAGGTCGGTGATGACCAGGTCGGGTGCCCAGTCTTTCATGATCTCCAAGGCGGTCTCTCCGTCATTGGCCACGCGGATGTCGTATCCGTGGCTGGAAAGGCTGGTCCGCAGCACCCGAGTGATCTGCGGCTCGTCGTCCACCACGAGAATACGGCGGGGCTCAGGCATAAACTATGGTTCTTGCGTAACGATGTGAACGTCGACCGGAGGTGCGTCCCGCAGAAATTTGTGGATCGCCGACAGATAGAAGTACCGGCTGACACCCCGCGTGGCCGAACGTCCGAACACAACCTGGGTGATGTGCTTTTCGCGAACGAAGTCCGCGACGGCTTTGGCCACGCTGCTGCCTCTCACTGCATCGATGTGGGCGCCCACGTTTTCCGCAAAGTGAATGTTGGCGGACAGACTTTGCTGGTCTTTTTCGCTGGTGTCCTGGCCCATATCCACGTAGACGATATGGAGCTCGCCACCCATGGCCTGGGCCATGCGGGCGCCTCGCGCAATCAAGTATTTCGCAGCTGGATTCGAACTGATGCATACCGCAATGCGTTCCCGCACCGCCACTGTACTGCTGGATTCGTCCTTTTCCCGGTACGACTCCAGGCTGAGGTCCACCTGCTGGGCGACCTGGCGCAGCGCTAGCTCCCGCAATGCAATGAGATTGCCTGGGCGGAAAAAATTTCCCAAAGCCCGGCCTACTCGCTCCAGCGGATAAACATCTCCACGCCGCATCCGGTTCTGCAACGCCTCCGGAGTCAGGTCCGACATCACCACTTCATCCACCCGCTTGAGCACCCAATCCGGCACCGTCTCGCGCACCGTGATGCCGGTCAGGTTCTGCACCGTCGGGGTCACACTCTCCAGATGCTGAATGTTCATGGTGGAGAGCACATCGATGCCGGCGTCGAGCAGTTCCAGCACGTCCTGATAGCGCTTGTGGTGCTTGCTGCCCTCCACATTGGTGTGGGCAAGTTCATCGATCAAGACGACGTGCGGTTTTCGCGCCAAGATGGCGTCAACGTCCATCTCCTCAAAAACCGTGCCTTTGTACTCCAGCTTCTTTCGTGGAACCGCCTCGAGTTGCGTTGCCAGATCGGCGGTGGCCTTGCGCCCGTGGGACTCGATCACCCCAATCGCCACATCCTCACCCCGGCTGTGGCGGCGAATGGCTTCGCTCAGCATGCTGTAGGTCTTGCCCACACCGGGGGCGTAGCCGAGGAATAGCTTGAATACACCGCCCTTTTTCGAGGGAGCTGCCTCTTCCAACCACTGCTCAGGAGTTTTGGGCATCGGGGGTATTGTCGTCGAGGAAGCCAAAATTGTCGATGTCAGCTACAATCGCGGCGTGAAGCGATCGTTCCTAGAACCGGTCGTCCAATACATCACTGCGGCTGCAGCCGTGGTTGTCATTGTGGTCACTTACCACATCGTGATCAAGGTAAACCCGACCACGGTCGCACTCACCTTTCTGCTCGCCATTTTGGTGGTGTCTGCCAACTGGGGCCTGCGGCCCGCTATTTTCATGGCCCTGGCTTCCACACTGGGCTTCAACTACTTTTTCTTGCCGCCTTACGGCACACTGACCATTGCCGATCCCCAGAATTGGGTGGCCCTGTTTGCCTTTGTGGTCACTGCGGTCCTCGCCAGTGAACTCGCGGAGCGGGCCCGCCGCGAGGCCCAAGGGGCCATCGAGCGGCGCGCCGAAACCGAACGCCTTTACAAGTTTAGCCAGCAACTGCTGTCCAGCGACAACGTGGCCGAACTATTGAATGTCATCCCGCGCTTCATTGTAGATTGTTTCGGAGTCGAATCCGCGGCCGTGTCCCTGCCCAATCGGCCGGATGTTTACCGTTCCAGTTCCATACGCAATGTTCTGGACGTCCATGACCTGCAACTGGTCTGGTCTCGCGGTGAACCCAAGATCGATTCCAAAGACCGCGTGGCCGTGGTTCCCTTGCGCATGGGAGTACGCGTCGTGGGAAGTGTCGGCGTTTCCGGCTCCATGCTCTCCCGTGAAACTCTCGAAGCTTTGAGCAGCCTGATCGCGATTGCAGTCGAGCGCGCTGGAGCTGTCGAAAAACTGAGCAAGGCGGAAGCCACCCGCGAAAGCGACCAACTGCGCTCCGTCCTGCTCGATTCCGTCACCCACGAGTTTCGCACTCCGCTGACCGCAATCAAGGCTTCGGTCACTTCCCTGCTCTCCACCCCGCTCAGCGTCATGGTGATGGCGGTCACCGCCGAGTTCGCCGGCACGCGCTGGCTGGCGATCCTGATCTCCGCCGACGGCGAGCCGCTGAAGGAGGTCGAGCACCCCGCCACCGGCCGCCGCTCCATCCCG
>JAIQFW010000055.1:6483-30521 GCA_020073105.1 Terriglobia bacterium | reverse complement strand
GATTTCACCGATCTGATCCAACGCACTCTGCAACGTGTACCCGAGGTAGCGAAGGTCCAGCGCGCCGGCGTTCTGCCGGAAGAGATTTATCTGGAGTACTCGGATAGCCGGCTGGCCGCCCTCAAGTTGCAGCCTACAAAGATCAAAGACCTCCTCAGCGCTCGAAATGTGACCGCTCCTGGAGGTATCGTCGAAACCCAATCGCGAAACGTCTTGGTTGACGCAACCGCAGAGTTCAAAAGCACGAAGGATATTGGCAACGTGCTCCTGGCATCATCGTCTACCGGGGCGCCGCTTTACTTGCGCGATGTGGTGGACATATCACGCGCATATCAGACACCAACACGCTACTTGAACTACCTGACGTCGCGCGAGCCGAACGGGACTTGGCAGCGGAACCGTGCCATCACCCTGGCAGTGCAAATGCGATCAGGAGAACAGATCTTCAAATTCGGCGCGGCGGTAGACAAGGCTCTAGCCAATGTACGCCCGCAACTGCCTGCCGACCTTATTGTGGCTCGCACCTCGGACCAGCCACGGCAAGTCAAGGAGCTTGTCAGTCTGTTGATGGGCAGCCTCTATGAGGCCATTGTCCTCGTCGTAATCGTCGCCCTGGTCGGATTCTGGGACTGGCGTGCGGCCATGCTGATGGCAGCTTCCATCCCGCTGACGCTGGCGATGACGTTCGGCATCGTTCACGTTCTTGGGATTGACATTCAACAGGTTTCGATTGCGACTTTGATCATCGCGCTCGGATTGTTGGTCGATATGCCTGTTGTAGCAGGGGACGCGATCAAGCGCGAGTTGGGTTCGGGTTCTCCGCGCGATCTCGCATCCTGGATTGGGCCGACGAAGCTGGCGAAGGCGATTGTGTTTGCCACCATCACGAACATAGTCGCGTATCTTCCGTTCCTGATGCTGAGCGGCGATACAGGCTTCTTCCTTTACAGCCTGCCGGTCGTGATGACGTGCACGCTGATTGCTTCAGTCATTGTTTCGTTTACGTTTATGCCGTTAATTGCGTATTACATGATCAAACCGCCCAAGCGTCTGGAGCCGCCCATGTCGGAGCGCCGGCAGCACGGATTCCCGGCGCTCTATTACCGGGTAGGTAATTTCGCGCTCAGACATCGTTGGGGTACATTCGCCGGCTCGCTCATCATTCTGGTGTTGGGCGGAGTGTTTTTCCGAATGCTGAAGCCGCAGTTCTTCCCCAAGGACCTCTCCTACTTGTCGTACGTGGATGTCTGGCTTCCGCCAGATGCGCCGCTGGGTGCAACGGACGCGGTCGCACAACGAGCGGAAACTGTCATTCGGCAAGAGTCCGAACGCTTTGGAAACGAACATCATCAGAAAGATGTTCTGAAATCAGTGACCACCTTTGTCGGCGGCGGAGGTCCCAGATTCTGGTTCTCCGTCGACCCCGAGCGACAACAGCTGAATTATGCGCAAATTCTCGTCGAGGTTGCCGACAAGCACCTTACCAACGAACTGGTCGGGCCGCTGCAGACGGCGCTGAGCCGTGAAGTTCCAGGAGCCCGGGTCGATGTGCGGCAGCTCGAAACCGGCAAGCCCGTTGGCATTCCCGTTTCCATTCGAATTTCGGGTCCGGACCTCGACGTTCTGCACCGCCTCTCTGGCGAGCTCCAGACAGTCTTTCGGGCCCAACCAAATGCGACTCGGGTGCGAGACGACTGGGGGGAGCCTGCGATGAATGTCCGGCTGAAGGTTGACCCCGACCGCGCTAACCTTTCCGGGATCACGAATCTGGACATAGCCCTCTCATCTGCCGCGGCGGAGAGTGGATTACCTGTGTCAACCTACAGGGAAGCTGACAAACAAATCCCCATCGCCGTTCGTTTGCGGATGGAGGAACGCGCTGGACTCTCTGACATACAAAATGCGTACGTATATTCTCTGACGAGCAATCAACGCGTACCTCTGAGACAGGTATCGAACGTCACAACGGAAATGGCGGTATCGAAAATCAAGCGCCGCAATCAATTCCGGACGGTAACGGTATCCGCGTTTCCGATTCCAGGCGTGTTGCCATCACAGGTGCTCACGCCGCTGCTGCCGAAGATTAGGGAATTCCAGACGAACCTGCCTCCCGGCTATTTCCTCGAGATCGGAGGCGAATACGACGAACAGCAGAAAGGTTTCAAGGAGCTTAGCGTGGTCATGGCGATCTCCGTGCTGCTGATCTACATTGCGTTGGTCATGCAGTTCCGAAGCGCCGTCAAGCCGCTTCTGGTTTTCGCCGCAATCCCATACGGAATGACAGGAGCTTTGGCGGGTCTGGTGATCATGGGTCAGCCCTTCGGATTCATGGGATTCTTGGGAGTCGCAAGCCTGGTGGGCGTGATCGTCAGTCATGTCATCGTTCTGTTCGACTTCATCGAAGAAGCGCACGAGAGAGGAGAGCCTTTACGAGAAGCTCTGCTCGATGCCGGCATCGTGCGCTTGCGCCCCGTGATGATCACAGTCGGAGCGACTGTGCTCGGGCTCATACCTCTGGCTATTCACGGGGGACCCCTCTGGGAACCTCTCTGCTGTGCCCAGATTGGCGGTCTCACGATCGCGACGTTTGTGACACTGCTGCTTGTCCCGGTGATCTATTCCATCTTTGTGCTGGACTTGAAGTTGATTCGCTGGGAGACGGCCCCTCCGGTAGAGCCTGAAGCATCAGCTGTGCACGCCGCCTAATTGTAGCCTTGGAGGAAGACTCGATCGTAACAACGTGCAAAGTGGAGGACCCACTGATGAGGCGAACGAACTGGAACACGTGGATTGTGATCTGCAGCCTAATCGTTGTAGTGGCTGCGGTGTTTTTCATTGAGCACCATATCCGTGGATTGGCGGTCCACTCGATCGTGCTCAGATGAACGAAGTTGATACCTCAGCAATTTGGGCTCTCGGCAAAGCCCGGGTAAGAACCATTAAGCGTCTCGCAGCACCATTCATCCAGGAGTGATCGGGAACGATGATTTTCGTTCAACAACTTGGTGCAGCCGTTCTTCTGGTGTCGACCACGCTACTGGTGCAATGTTGCGGCGTTGCTGCGCTCATTATTTGGATCAGAAGCATTCCAAGAGAGACTCGGGAGGTGCAGGTGTTTCATTGCGCCGCGCTGGTCATGCAAACCACGGTAGCTGTCATAGTTCTGCACGGAATCGTTATTCTGCTGTGGGCAAGTTGCTATCGCTGGCTTTGCTTTCCGTCCTGGGAATCTGCGTTTTACTTCTCGGCGAGCAGCTATGCGACCGTTGGATATGGGGATGTGGTCCTTCCGTCGAAATGGCGCCTGTTGGGCCCGTTCGAAAGTATGGTCGGCATGCTGATGTCCGGAGTATCCATTGGACTTCTGTTCGCGGCGGTCACTCATCTGGTCGACGGCGACTCGCGTTCTCGTCTAACACGTGGCTCCGAACCCGTGGCTGCGGATCACATCGGTCTCCGACAAAGGCGAAGCTGTTACTTTGGTCGGTCGCGCTCGAAGGTCATACCCTGAGGAACAATTCACCGTAAGTAAAGGGATTGCCGGCCTGGCAAATCAAGCGACTGCCAGAGAATAGCGCAGCGCCTTTTCAGAAGTCTCAGGGAAATCCGTTGCGATCAATATCGACCGTGCCGCTCTGATGAGTGACATGCTGAATTAAAAGTCGCTCTTGCTTTCCTAAGAACCCTCGGGAGAGGCGCGGATGACTTGATCCGTAACTGCTTGGGGAGAGCTGGGATCAAGTGCAGCGCACCTCTGCTTCACCGACGGCTTTGCGTGCGCACATTAACTATCTGCAGTTCGCATGCAGCGTGCCAATCTAGACCGAACGGTATGTCCCTGTGGCGCCAGAATTTCTGCAATCTTTGTTCTTCGAGCCTATGCCCAGATTGAGGCACTGCCCAAGGCAGGGCATGCCAGGGTGCAGACCAGGTGCGTGCGATCTATGGAAAATGGCGGGTTAAGGGAGGCGTCGATTGGCAAGTTATCTGCACTGCTAGTTTCGGACGCACGTCCATCGACAGATGAAGATACTAGTTCTCAACTCCGGTTCGAGCAGCCAGAAGGCATGCTTGTACGAAATTGGCGATGCTCTTCCGGAGATCCCCCCTTTGCCGCTGTGGGAGGGCCGCATCGAGTGGAATGGCGATACAGCAGCGATTACAGTCAGAAATTCGAAAGGAATGGTCAGGAAGAAGAAGCTAAAGAGTCTGCCGTGTGAGTTGGTGCTGAAAGATCTGCTGACCACGTTATGGAGCGGTGAAACGCGCAGCATTGCTTCCGCGGCTGACATCGACACCGTGGGCCACCGTGTGGTCCACGGTGGTCCCCGTTTTCACGATCCCATTCTGATCAGTAACGACGTGCACTCGGCTCTAGCCGGACTGTCTCAGTTTGCTCCGATGCACATTCAATCGGAGCTCCAGGGGATGAAGACTGTCGCGGATCTTCTGGGAGACGTGCCCCAGGTCGCGGTTTTCGACACCGGCTTTCATCGCCAGATGCCGCGAGTGGCGCAGACATATCCCGGTCCGTATGAATGGTTCGAACAAGGAATCCGCCGATATGGCTTCCATGGAATCAACCATCAGTACTGTTCGACCCGCGCCGCTCAGCTGATTGCAAAGGATCTGCGGTCACTCAAAATTGTAAGTTGTCATCTCGGCAACGGGTGCTCAGTCACGGGCATTCGAGCTGGCCGCAGCGTAGATACAACGATGGGATTTACGCCTTTAGCAGGAATCATGATGGGTACGCGCTCGGGTTCGGTTGACCCGGGAATCCTGATCTTCCTCATGAGACAGCATGGATTTGATGCCGACCAGATCGACGATATGTTGAACAAAAAATCGGGGCTGCTCGGCATTTCTGGTCTGTCAGGCGATATGCGCGACGTTTTGGCTGGCATGGACGCAGGAAATGAGAGAGCAAAATTGGCATTCGATCTTTACACTCATGGTTTGCGCACAGCAATCGGGGGAATCGCAGCTGTTTTGGAAGGCCTGGATGTTCTGGTGTTTACGGCTGGAGTAGGTGAGAATTCGCCGGAGGTTCGCGCTGCCACGTGCAAAGGGTTAGATTTTCTCGGGGTCGTCATCGACCTCAACCGGAATAAGGAGCTTATGCTCGATGCAGATATATCGAGCCCCGATTCCCGCGTGAAGGTCCTCGTAATTCGGGCAGCAGAGGACTGGGCTATCGCGGGAGAGTGTTGGAAGCTCTGCCGTTGCCCGGCCGCCGTGGCCTAATTGCGCCATGATACGACCTTGAGGAAGACGGAAGAACAGACCTGGTCGAGTCGGAAATGCCCACATGGAGGCACTGCCCTAGGCAGGGCACGCTGGTTTCAGGTTGCCTCCTGGGAAATAAGCGAAATTAACGCCTTAAGCGGACATCCCGATTGGCAATCCATCTGCTGTTCCTCAGTGTCCAGCTACGTGAATCGACTGGAAATGGGGAGAGCGACATGGGAGCTAGTAACTCAGTTATTGGATGTGCGCTGATGGGGATCCAGCAGACGCACAAACCGAAGAAGGCGAGGAGATGGAGAAGCATCCTCAAGCAGGCACAGAACGGCGGTGCCGCGAGATTACAGTCGCTCATTCGGCACTCTCTCCGATTTTTCGCGGCTCCCCTCGGCCTTGGCCTACTGGGCTACCTGGTGTTTCGAACCGGCCCGGGGGTCGTGTGGAACCAACTCCAGGCAGTCGGCTGGGGCCTCGCTCTGATCATCATTCTGGGAGGATTCTCTCAGTTCATCAAGACGTGCGCCTGGAGACAGGCGTTTACGTGCGACATTAGTCAACTTTCGTGGTCCCGCAGCTTTGTCGCGCAATTAATCTCGGACGCGATCGGACAATTTGGTGTCGCTGGAAAGGTGGTTGGGGAGGGGACGCGCATATCCCTGTTGGGTCGCGCAGTGCCCCTACCGAATGCATTATCGGCTGGTGCGATTGACGGGGGACTGCATAGCTTCAGCGCCCTGGTAGTAACGGTCTTGGGCGTCTCAGCCATCCTAATGATTGGCCCTGTTTCTGTTAGGTGGCGAGTGTATGCAGCGCTTCTCATTACCGTGCTGGTGTCAGTGGTGATCTTGGCAGCTGTGGCTCTCAGAAACCGATGGCAGTTGATGGGCAATGCGACCCGGGCGATTGGCCGATTGCCGCGGCTTCACGCGTGGGTCAGCGATAAACAGCCGATTGTTGACTCGGCGGAAGACAACCTCCTGAGCTTTCGTGATGAAGCGCCAGCCGCGTTCTGGGCAACATTGATCTTCAATCTCCTATGGCACATGCTGGCAGTCCTGGAGGTTTACGTCATCCTGCGATTTATGGGAGCAGGGTTCACTGTAGGCGGCGCGTTCATCGTGGAAGGCCTGACGAAGGTGATCAACCTCGTGGGTGCGCTGAATCCGGGCAACTTCGGGACCTACGAAGGTGGGAGCATGCTCATTGCAAAGATGTTCGGCGTGACGGGTACCACAGGATTGACACTGGCATTGTGCCGACGTGCGCGCACCGTCTTCTGGGCAGGAGTTGGAGCCATGTGCATGATCGTTATGAAGAAGGCCGAGGCGCCGAGGACGATCGCGGCGAAGCTAGATGCGGCAGTAGAGCTATCCCACGGCGAATAGGGCCCCGATACTCCAATGCACGGGAAAAAAGATCTTCGATTCGAGCAGGATCCGTGACCAGATGAGGTCCGCATGCCCGTTATGGGGCACGGTATGGTCGTGCAGAACCACGTTTATTGCAGAACTACAACATAAGGAACGATTTGATTCTGCGATGAGTTCGGCAAGTGGCGTGCCTTAAATTATCTCGTGCAACTGCTTCTCGTACTTTCGAGGAACCGTTCACAAAGAAGTTGTCGAGCGCACAGCCCGCTGCGCCCACGAATGACACGACAAGCGGCTTAGGAGTTCAGTCAAATGATGAAGAATTCTGCATTACTCACGATTACGTTCGCGATGCTCGCATTTTGCCGCCTTGGCCGTGCTCAAGATCAGGAGCCCACTATCGACTCCAAGATCGCAGTAGTCAGGGCCAATATGCAGGCGGACAGGACTACCCTCATCACAGCCGGAATGAATTTCAACGACAAAGATGGCGCGGCGTTCTGGCCGATCTATCAGCAATACGAGTACGAACGATCCAGGCTGGATGATGGTCGCGTTGCCGTCATCAAGGAGTACACCCAGAAGTACCCGACTCTGACCGACACCGAGGCCAACGCGATGGCAGAACGAATGTTCGAGTACGATGCTCGCATCATCGCGTTAAAGAAAAAATATTTCAAGAAATTCATTAAGGCGCTCCCGGCACTTACGGTGGCGAAGTTCTTTGCGCGTGTCTGTATTGGTCGATGGCAGGATGGTTCCCGGACCTTCGGGGGAACAGTCCACAGTGACCATTCGAGCGCGCGACTTGAACGGGAATGTTGGAATCGTCTCAGTTGATACGACGAAGTCGGATCGGATTCCCACCATTCAGTTTCAGCAAACGGCTGCCGAAAAGCCGTAATAAAGCTATCGCAGATTGATTTGCTGCCCGAATTCGGTCAGTGCCCTTGGCAGGTCATCCGATGTCTGTGTCGGAGCTTCGGATCCAATTGGTAGACAGGTATTTTCACCCACTTACAACTGGTCCTTCTGGCAGCCGGATTGCGAATACGAAGTGCGATCTTCAAATTGCTCCAAGGGGGTAGGCCTTGCTCGGAGAACTGATGAACATCCCGACTGACACGCTCATTGACATGCTGTACATCATCCTCGCCGGAGAAGTCGCTATCAGTGCCAGCGATGTTAGGGAAATTGAACAGATTCAACGCGAGTTGCAACGTAGAGGCGACGAGCAATGCTGGGGCTTTCAAACTGTCAACTGAGAGAAGCGTGCAATCAGTTTGTTGGATGAGTGTTGAAGCAGACGAAGCCGGACGCCTTGCTGAACCCCAAAGTGTCGGAAGAGCACAGAGACGAGTAAGGAATGAAAAATGACCCCACTAGCGGGAACTGAAGAACTAGCCACACCATTGAGCGCCCAAGGGATTGCACGATCAACCGTTGCAGGTGCGCCGCTAGGCGCCGCTGAGCTGAATAGAATCGATGCTTTTTGGCGCGCGTGCAAATACCTTGCTCTAGGAATGATCTACCTTCAGGCGAATCCTCTCTTACGGGAGCCTCTCAAACCAGAACATATCAAGAGCCGACTGCTCGGCCATTGGGGCTCGAGCCCAGGGCTCGCCTTCATCTACACCCATCTGAGTCGTCTTATAAAGAGAGACAACCTCGAGTTGATTTTTCTCGCAGGCCCAGGACACGGGGCGCCGGGAGTTTTAGCGCCCATATATCTGGAAGGCACGTACAGTGAAATCTATCCGGAAAAAAGCGAGGATGAGAAAGGTCTGCGAGAGTTCTTCAAGCAGTTCTCATTCCCCGGCGGTATTGGCAGCCACTGTACTCCAGAAACACCGGGTTCGATTCATGAAGGAGGTGAACTGGGATATGTCCTCTCGCACGCTTGCGGAGCCGCGTTTGACAATCCAGACCTGATCGTGGCGGCGGTCGTGGGTGACGGCGAAGCCGAGACCGGCCCGCTGGCGACCTCATGGCACATCAGCAAGTTTCTGAATCCAATTCGCGATGGGGCTGTGTTACCCATACTTCACCTTAACGGATACAAGATCAACAACCCGACCTTGCTGGCACGGATCACTCACGAAGAACTGGAAGACTTGTTACGTGGGTATGGCTGGAATCCTTACTTCGTGGAGGGATCCGATCACGACAGCATGCATCAGGCAATGGCAGCGACTCTTGAGCGTTGCATCGCCGAAATTAAGACCCACCAGGAAGAATGCCGGAAGACGGGCGTTGCTACGCGGCCGCGCTGGCCGATGGTGGTATTACGCTCACCAAAGGGATGGAGCGCACCGGCCCTGCTAGACGGGCATCATATTGAAGCATTCTGGCGTTCGCATCAGGTGCCCCTGACCGACGTAAAGACTAACCCAGAACACCTGCGCCTACTCGAGACCTGGCTGCGATCGTTCAAGCCGGAAGAGTTCTTCGATGAATGCGGGAGGGTGCGACCGGAGATCGCCGCATTTGCGCCGAAAGGGCAGCGCCGCATGAGCGCCAGTCCGCACGCGAATGCAGAGCTCAGGAAAAAACTGCGGTTGCCCGAGTTCCGCGATTATGCCGTCAAGATCGACTGCCCAGGAAATACCGAAGTAGAGAACGTCCCGCCACTGGGACGTTTTCTGCGCGACGTCATGAAGTGGAATATGGACAGCTTTCGAGTGTTCGCGCCAGACGAGAACACGTCCAACAAGCTTGACGCGATTTATGAGGTCTCGAAGAAATTCTGGATCGCTGAAAGTTTCCCCGAGGATCGTGATGGAACAGAACTAGCTCCGGACGGACGCGTTGTCGAAATGCTCAGTGAGCACACGATGGAGGGCATGCTCGAGGGCTATTTGCTTACCGGGCGGAACGGCTTTCTATCGTCTTATGAAGCTTTTGTGCATGTGATCGACTCGATGTTCAATCAGCATGCCAAATGGTTGTCGATCTGCAATTATTTATCTTGGCGCCGCAAGGTAGCATCGCTGAACCTTCTCATTACCTCAACCGTGTGGCGTCAGGATCACAATGGCTTTACGCACCAGGATCCGGAGTTTCTGGATGTAGTGCTCAACAAGAGTGCCGCGGTAACCCGCATCTACCTCCCACCGGATGCCAATTGCCTGCTATCTGTAGCAGATCATTGCCTGCGCTCGGAAAACTACGTCAACGTCATTGTTTCGGACAAACAGCGCCATCTGCAGTACCTGGATATTGATGTTGCCATTACCCACTGTACAAAGGGCATCGGTATCTGGAATTGGGCCAGTAACGATGAAGGCCAAGAACCCGATGTTGTTTTTGCTGCCGCGGGCGATATCCCCACCCAGGAAGCATTGGCCGCGACGGCCCTGCTCCGGGAACGATTCCCTGACTTGAAGATTCGATTCATCAACGTGGTTGACTTGTTCAAGCTGCAACCTAGCACTGAACATTCGCATGGCTTGACGGATGCGGACTTCGATTCTCTCTTTACCGTCGATAAGCCGATCATCTTTAACTTCCACGGCTACCCGTGGTTGATTCATCGTCTCGCCTACCGTCGCACAAACCACTGCAACCTGCATGTGCGCGGCTACAAGGAGAAGGGCAACATCAATACGCCGATGGAGTTGGCGATCAACAACCAGACGGATCGGTTCAGTCTCGCGATCGACGCGATTGACCGCGTCCCAAAATTGCAGCGGATCGGCGCGCACGCCAAAGAAGAATTCCGCGATTGCCAGATCGCATGCCGACGTCACGCTTACGAGTACGGGATCGACAGTCCTGAGATCAGCGGCTGGAAGTGGCCTTACGACAAGAAGTGAAGTGAGCAAATCTCAGCAATTGCTATGAACCGCGGCACTATGAAGATCACAACGCGTGGGAATTACAACCTTTGCGTATCACATATATCGTCCCGGTGAGGTGTGTGAGCCAGCCGGCGCATTTTCGCAGATCGGAGAGAGTCGATCATGATTACTAAGGCCGCCGCAAAGCGGCAAGCAGTGCCGGATACTGAGAAACTCACCGCCAAGTACGGATGTGGTCCCGTGCACTTCTCCGGAACGGACGAAGCACTGTATGAACGGCACTTGCTGTTCGACAGTTGCGTCGATCTTGCGGCTGCGACTGCGCGCGACCGGTTCGACGCCCTTGCGCGGTCGGTGCGAGACATTCTATCGCAGAGATGGCTCTTGACCGAGAAGACTTACGCGGAGAAGAACCCGAAGCGCCTCTATTACCTTTCGATGGAGTTTCTCGTCGGCCGCTCACTCGCGAATAATGTTACGAACCTCTTGCTCGCTCCGCTCACAGACCAGTTCACCCGGGACAAGAAACTGAACCTGGTCGAGATATTGGAGCAGGAGCCGGATGCGGGACTCGGCAACGGCGGGCTTGGACGTTTGGCAGCATGCTTCATTGAATCGGCCGCGACTTTGCAGCTACCGGCGATGGGGTATGGACTGCGATATGAATACGGCATCTTCAAACAATCCATCCAGAACGGCTGGCAACAGGAAACACCGGATAACTGGCTCCGTTCTCCGGACCCGTGGGAGATTGCCCGTCCGAACGAAAAGGTGGAAGTCAGCGTAGGCTGCTCGTTCGAGCTCAGCGGAGGCACCCTGCGCCCGGTACCGGGGCGCCCAACGACTCTGATCGGCATCCCATTTGACCGTCCCGTGATCGGGTACGGTGGTTCCACGATCAACACGCTTCGACTCTGGGCGGCGGCAGCGCCCGACTACTTCAAGTTTGAAGAGTTCTCGCACGGCGATTTCGTAGAAGCGTTTACTCAGACCCTTGGGGCCGAAACCCTGACCCGCGTTCTTTACCCCGATGATTCAAGAGTGATGGGGCAAGGGCTACGCCTGCTGCAGGAGTACTTCCTTGTTGCCTGCTCGCTGGCGGATGCAGTGCGGCGCTTTCAACGGACCAACTCGGATTGGCGCTTGTTTGCAGACCAAGTGGCAATTCAGATGAACGATACCCATCCGGCTCTCGCAGTTCCGGAGCTCATGCGACTCCTTGTTGACCAAGTGCACCTCGAATGGGACGAAGCCTGGCATATCACACAGAACACGCTCGCATACACGAATCACACCTTATTGCCCGAAGCGCTTGAAAAATGGCCGGTGGCTTGGTTTGAAGAAATGCTGCCCAGGCAACTCGAGATCATCCATGAAATCAATCACCGTTTTCTGGGAGATGTTCGCGGGCGGTTTCCTGCCGACAAAGACCGCATTCAGCGCGTGAGCCTTGTCGAAGATGGCCCCGAGAGCAAGGTGCGCATGGCAAATCTGGCGGTCGTAGGTTCTCACAGCATCAACGGGGTCGCAGAGATTCACTCGAAGCTGTTGCGCGAAACGACACTGAAGGACCTCGCAGAGATCTTTCCGGAACGTTTCAACAACAAGACGAACGGAGTCACACCCCGGCGCTGGTTGCAATTATGCAATCCTGCGCTTTCCGGACTCATCACTGATGCCATTGGAGATGGCTGGATCGGTGATCTAACCGAACTAAGCAAGCTCAAAGCATTCACCGAAGACAATGGCTTCCGTGATGAATTCCGCAAAGCCAAGCGAAATGCCAAGCGACAATTTTGCGAATGGCTCCGCTGGTCGACGGGGCAGACAGTTGATCCGGAATCGATCTTCGATTGCCAGGTCAAACGCATCCACGAGTACAAACGCCAATTCCTGAATGCACTGCGGATCATCGTGCTCTACAACCGGTTACGGCAAAACCCTGGGCTCAACCTGTACCCACGTACGTTCTTTTTCGCCGGCAAGGCCGCGCCTGCCTACCGGCTCGCCAAGGTGATCATCAAGTTCATTAACAATCTGGCTGCAACCGTCGACGGCGACCCCACAGTACGAGAACGGCTCAAGGTAGTATTCCTGCCCGACTACTGCGTCTCGCTTGCGGAGCACCTCATTCCCGCCAGTGACGTCTCCAACCAGATCTCGACGGCAGGCTACGAAGCCAGTGGCACAAGCAACATGAAGTTCATGATGAACGGGGCATTGACGATCGGTACACGCGACGGCGCGACGATTGAAATGGCAGCAGAGGCGGGGGAGGAGAACTTCTTCCTCTTCGGTCTGACGGCTGAGCAGGTGATTGGCAGTCGCGAATGGTACAACCCGCGCTGGCACTACGAACACGATCCGGAGACCCGTCAAACCCTGGACTTGATTTTCTCGGATTATTTCAGCTGCTATGAGCCGGGTGTCTTCGAGCCATTGCGGGACATGTTGCTGACGCACGGCGACCACTACATGCACTTGGCGGACCTGAACTCATACCTCACGGCAGACGCGCAGCTGAGCGCGTTATATGCCGATTCCGACGAGTGGGCACGCAAGGCCATCTTGAATGTGGCGGGCTCGGGGAAGTTCTCCAGCGACCGCACCATCGCTGAATACGCAGCAGAAATCTGGCGTGTACAGCCATGTCCAATACCAGAGACAACGTGAAAGTAGACCCGGCAACAAGGAAAGGAAATATTAGTGAAATTCACAAACATACTGCTTGCAGGATTTCTGTTCATAGTCGCTGGTTCCCACGGTCAGGATGTCCACTACAACTATGACCGAGGCACAAATTTTGCGTCATGGGTCGACCTCCCGGGCCGCGTGCCGGATCAGTTGATTGATCGGGATATTAAGCGATCGATCGACGAACAGCTTGCGCAGAAAGGTCTCACCAAGGTCGAGAAGGACGCAGACCTTTATGTCGGCCATCAGGCTGTAATCGACCTGGAAAAAGGTATCAACTTATCGGCATGGGGCACGCGCGGCGGTCCTGGCGGATGGAGCGGGGGCGGATGGGATAGCGGTACAGTAACGGGCCAGACTTCGACTATTCCCGTCGGAATGTTGTTGGTTGACCTCTTTGACCCGGCAAAAAAGCAGCTGATCTGGCGCGGAGATGCTAGTAAGACCCTCGACCTCAAGAAAGACCCGGATAAGAATTACAAGAATCTGCAAAAGGCAATGACCAAGCTGTTCAAGAATTACCCGCCTCAAGAAGGCAAATAGTCGAAGGCAACGTAACACAACGAATACACAAGGTACGTAATGAACGCGAAGCAGATTTGCGGAGCGATGGCCGAGCGGCTCTTTGGAATGGAAGAATGGAAGTCTGATCAAGGGTAAAATTCATGGGTCGGACACAGGCCAGAATCAGCTTTCAGGTAGGGTCAGTGCTGAGCTATGATGTCGCTGATATCCGTTCGTTGCGATTCGAGTCCGAAGCGCAGGGTGCCTCGCCCTCGGGTGCCTCGAAGCAGCCGAGTGTGCCTTCATCCATAGAAAAAGAAAAAAATGAAGTCGCAAAATCTTCGTCGTGGTCACCATTCCTACGCGTACACGGATTTCGGTTCGCACCATCGATTCCATTGCAAGAGATGAAAGCGGAAATTCATTGATGCAAGTGCCGCCTGCCCCGTGCAATGGGGATGTCCGTCGCGGGGTCTTGGTCGTTTCGTAGGAAGAGAACCATGCAGCGTGTCCGAATGGGAAAAAGCATTGCACTTATTGGTTTAGTCTTCGCGTTCCTGCTGCTCTGCTCCGCCCAGCCTTTTCAGCCGGCGCCGAAGTTGTATCGCGCCAAGCCGGAGGACGTGCCGCCGTGGGCGGAGCAGGGGAATTCTCGTTTCATCCGGCTGGACGGCGGACAAATCGAAAGCTGGAAGGCCGAGCGGACCTGGTGGGGCGAAAAGTTCAGCGCCGAAGAGAAGGAGGTGCTGACCCACATCTATGACCGCGATTTCGAGCAAATGCTCGCCTTACTCAAGCAGGCGGAGTTCAACTGGATCTGGGTCACCTGGAGCAACGGCTGGTCGCTTAAGGACGAGGGCGAGAACCGGGAGAACCTGAAAAAGGTAATCGCCCGCTGCCATGAGAACGGCATCCACGTGTCGGCTTACCTGTCGGCTTCCAACATGTTCCGGAAGAGTGCCTACCGCGACGACCCGGAAACGAAGAAATACGGCCTGTGGATGCACGGCATCCCCATGTTCTACGCCGGCCCGACCAAGGCCGACCTGCAGATTTCATGGAAACGCCGGCTCGCCGACGCCCGCGAGCCCGGCTGGCGGGCCTATCTCTTGAAGAAGGCGGAGATGGCGGTGGACGCGGGAGTGGACGCGATCGTCTGGGACAACATGATCGGTTACAACGATGGCCTGGCCCAGTTGCTCGATGACACTCAGCGAATGGCGGAGCGGAAGGCGCAGCAGACCGGCCGGCCCAAGGTCATGGTTTATGCCAATATGCATATTCGACCGGACCGGTTTGGGATCAACGAAATTAACGAGGTGATCTGGGAGGAGGACGGCAAGGACACTCCGGGGGTGTGGAACGGTAAATGGCAGGTGGACAACGCGCGCAAGATCAAATTCCTGAGCGGAGAGAAGCAGCTTTGGCAGCCCCTGAAATATGAGAACGACCTTTACCACTGCGGCCCACGCGAGCGCTGCATCCCCAGCCCGGCCGAGCAGAAACTTTCCATCGCCGAGGCCTATGCGTTCGGCGCGGCCACCTCGCGCAACATCGAGGGCCGATTCCTCTCAGCGCTGATCAACGGCGAGCCGGGGGCTCAGGAGGCCTGGACGGCCATCGCTCAATACAACCATTTCCTGGTCGAGCATCGGGAGCTGTATCACCAGACAGATCCGGCGGCGCGTATCGCCTTGATCTCCGCGGAACCGCACAACCCGCTGGCCGACGGATTCCTCAAGCAGAGTATCTTCTTCGAGACCAAAGTGCTCGTACACCTGGACAAGGGAGTTCCCCTGGACCGGTTCAAGGTGCTGGTGATGCCGGCTGACCTGCCCAAGCTCAGTGCCGAGCAAAGAGCCCAGTTGGACATGTTCACCGTCGGCGGAGGCGTCATCATCAGGGCCGGAAAGTCTAAGTCGGGAATCGTGGCACGCGCCGAAGCCGCAGCTGGAGGGCCTCGCCTCAGCCTGGAGCCGCGCGGTTACGTGCTGGGCCAGTTGACTCGGAAACCCGACGGTCGGACTTTGATTCTCCACTTGCTCAACTACGATCACCGGGTCCCGGCAGAGAACGTGAAAGTCCGGCTAGAGCTGAGCGGGCTGGTCCAGGACCTGAGCCGCTGGGAGGTGAAAGTCCTTTCGCCGGACGCGGCCCAGCCTCAGTTCGCTGGCCTCTCTCTGCACGGGAGCGTCTGCGAGTTCACGCTGAGCCGGATCCAGCACTATACCGTTGTGACTCTCTCGGCAAGGCCGGCTCCGTAGTTTGAAACTGGTATTTTCACGAAGTCCTTGACAATGGCGGGAATAGATTCCCCCTCACGGTACCATTCTAAAGGCTGCAGATTGATGCGATTATCAGCTCGGTGCTCATGGACAAGCGAACTTACTCTCTCTAACACTGCATTCAGCTCGAACACGCAATGACTCAAGCCTGCTCGCGCGCAAGTTCGTTACTCAGATAGCGTCTAACGGCAATCTCCAGATTAAAATGCATTGCTTCACGTCGCAGCATCTGCCCCAGCGGTGATCGTTGTACGACAGCCAAAACTCCGGGATTCATACCAATCAGCCACAGTTGAATGCCATTCTGACTTTGCCTCCTCGCAACTTGCGCGAACATTTTGAGCGCGGTGTACTCCATGTCGAGGACTCCGCTAGCATCCACTGCGACGATCTTCGGTTGCGCTTCCCTGACCAACGGCTCAATCTTGTGTGCGATCTGTGCCGCATTGGCAAAGAAAATTGGACCTTCCGGCCTCAGCAGCAGAAGGCCAGGAAAACTCTCATCCTCGGGATGTTCCGGCGATTGTGGCCGGAATACGTTGGTTCCGGGTTTGCGCCGCAGGACATACACTGGAGGATCGGCCACGTGGTACGCCAGTGTGACCAGGGAAACGATTATGGCTACGATGACCCCCTTGAGGGTGCCGACGAGCACGACCCCGGCGAACGCCACGATCGCCCACGAAAATTCGGTCCTGCGAATGCTAAGAATCTCACGGAACTCGATCGGCTTAATAAGTCCGAAGGAATACACAATCACCAGCGCCGCCAATGCAGATTGCGGCATCATCGCAACGAGTGGAGCGAGGAAGAGGGTTGTTACCAATGCCATCGCCGCGGTTACCATCTCGGCTAATTGCGTGCGAGCTCCCGCGAGGACGTTGACCGCCGTTTGCGTCGTGCCGCCGCCGCCCGGCATTGCACCCAAGAGCGCGCCTCCGACATTGGCGAGTCCAGTTGCCAGCAACTCTCTGTCTGCTCGCGGCGGCGGCTCGTCATTTCGCGCGAAGGCTCGGCCGGCCGCGACCGTCTCCGTGAAACTCATCAAGGCAATCCCTAATGCGCCGGGCCACAGCACGGTTATGAACGAAAGGTCTGGCTTCACCAGCGAGGGCAGTCCTGGCGGTATGTGGCCCACCAGTTCGACACCCCGATGTTGAAAGTTCAAGAAGTACGCGCCCGTTATCGCAGTGGCTACCGCCAGCAACGGCGCCGGCAGTTTCGGCACGAAACGGTCCATGCTCAGCAGAAACAGGATTATCGCGAGCCCGACGGCCAGCGTCGCTAACGACGTTTTTGGAAGGGTGTGAACTATTGAGAGGACGTTCTGGACGAATGTGCCTCTTGTGAAGTGGATGCCCAGGATCTTCGGGATCTGGTCCACCACAATGACCAGCCCGATGCCGGCTCTGAAACCGACGAGCACCGGCTCGGAGATAAAGTTCGCCACGATTCCCAGGCGCAGCAAGCGCGCCAGCAAAAGCGCGGCTCCCACCAGCAGCGTCAACGTCGCTGAGGCTCTGAGCAGGGCTGCGGGGTTTCCGTTGGGCACGACCTGCCCCAACTGAGCGGCGGTCAGGATCGCCAACGTTGTGGTCGTGCTGACACTGAGCACGCGCGAGGTCCCAAGCACCGCGTATATCACCATGGGCACCAGGGCGGTATAGAGGCCTACCTGCACCGGCAGCCCGGCCATCATGGCATACGCCATCGCCTTGGGAATGATTACCGCGCCGGTAGTCAGCCCCGCGACGATGTCGGGCCGCGGCCAATCCGCACGGCATGAGACCAGCCACTCTGGTAAGAGACGGAACCACCGATGCTCTGACATGCTACAGGCCTACCAGACCTGCGGGACGGTTCGATGCTTCTGCTTCGGCTCTACGTACCCTTTCGGCTTTTGCCTTGGCGGAAGCTTGGGAGGCGTATAAGTAATCTCCTCGTACGGGATGCTGCTGAGTATGTGCGCAATGCAGTTCAGGCGGGCACGCTTTTTGTCGTCTGACGGAACGATGTGCCACGGCGACGCTGCTGTATCCGTGGCTGCAAGCATTGCATCCCGGGCGCGTGAGTAGTCGTACCAACGGCGGTGGGATTCCAAGTCCATAGGACTCAGCTTCCAGCGCTTGGAAGGATCTTCAATTCGCGCGAGGAAGCGCTTGTGCTGTTCCTTTTCCGATACTTCGAGCCAGTACTTCAGAAGGATGATGCCCTGGCTGACCAGAAAGCCCTCGAAGATGGGACAGTCCCTGAGAAATTCCCTGTGCTCTTCCTCGGTACAAAAGCCCATCACATACTCAACACCGGCGCGGTTATACCAGCTCCGGTCGAAGATGACGACTTCACCTCCGGCGGGCAGTTGTTCAACGTAGCGCTGGGCGGGGAGCTGCGTCTTCTGCCTCTCGGTCGGCGCGGGGAGGGCTACCACGCGAAAGATGCGCGGGCTGACACGCTCCAAGATGCGCTTGATCATCCCGCCTTTGCCGGCAGCGTCTCGTCCTTCAAAAATGATCACAATGCGGGCGTTGGTCGCCTTGACCCAGTCCTGGAGCTTGACCAGCTCAACTTGTAGCTTGAAAATCTCGGCCTCGTACTCTTTTTTGCCGATCTTAGGTTGGCCGTTGACGCCGGAGCGTTGAGTGTTGCTGTCCATCCTTGATTTTGGTTTCTTTTTGTTTCTGGAACTCTTGCCCATCGCTGTTTTCTGGCTCCCTGGTTCGGCCCGTTTGCTCAGAGGCCGGCCTGTGTTCCTGCGGGCTGAAGTGCGACCCTTTTATGGTTCAGTCATAGACCCTCGTCCCGGGCCTGACACTTCGCCGCTTCGGCGAGTACGCGCTTCTCGCTAGCCCGTCCAGCATGAACCCTGTTTTGATCTACCCCTAGCACGCAGCAATTGCTGTACCAAATGGCAGAACAATCAGGTGGCGTCTTCAACGATGTTGGAGTCTCATGTGTTTGCATAGCACCGGCTTCTCATATCTTCTCGAGTCGAGTGCCCCGGCGAGACCGTCGGTGGGCAGGTCTCACCCACATCCGGGCACATGCCAAATGCTTCGCGAATTTCGACGGTCTTCGTGCACTCAAAAGCTTTTTTATAGACAGGTCTTCGGGATTCGGCATTGGCACTGAGCTTGCACTTGCCGGATGTCGATCTGACGATCTTCGAGCCGCATCAGAGGTCCCAGGGAGAGAGTCAAGGCCGGTAGTTGACAGTAGGAACGATAAAAGGTCTAAGGAGCATGGAGCATGCCAATCCCGAAAATCATGAGAGCAGCAGTTGTTGAAAGGTTCCGCGAGCCTCTCGTGATGCGAGAGCTTCCGGTACCTACGCCTGGGCCGGGGCAAGCCTTGGTGGAAATCATCGCGAGTGGAGTCTGCCACACTGACCTGCACGCGGCTGACGGCGATTGGCCGGTGAAGCCAAATCTTCCTATCACGCCCGGGCATGAAGGAGCGGGGATCACTTTCCAAAGTAGAGATAAATCGGCCTCGGCCCGAATGCGGGACCTTTGCGCAGCTTCCCTCCGAAGATAGTGAAAGAGCCTAGGCTCCGGGTTCCAAAATTAGGGGCTTCAAGAAGGCGATTTGGACAGGGTTTTCTAACAACCAACAAAACTAACCCCCCGCGCACACTCCGGACACCACGCGGGTCTCTCGGAACAAGGCATCCATCAGCGGTGTGATGGATAGGAATGGTAGAGCGCAGCCTTCTCAGACCTAGTTCAACCTGAACTCACAACTACTTACTGGTTTGCGGGAGACTGCCAAGTACCTGCAAATACGTACACGCCGGGGCAATCATGGGCTAGCACAATGGGCTGAATTTCGAGCCTCCGTTGGATTGGCGTCAGTAGATACTCCATACGCCCGGCGTCACGACTTCAAGCAGATGGCCGTCTGGATCGCGGAAGTAGAGCGCCTCGGCCCCATATTTCCAGGTCTTCCGCAACTCAATTGGGATGCTCTGTTCTGCCAGCCAGTGTTCCCATGTTGTCAAATCAGAACGAGCTATCCCAAAGGCAATATGAATTGCACCAGTGGCGTCAGTGTCGGGCGTAGCTCCTTTCTTGAACAGCAGCAACACGCTCCGGTCACCCGCACGCATGGGGCATAAGCGAGTTTCGTCGTTTAGCGGTTCGCCGGGTTCCAGCGGCTCAAAACCGAAAACACGACGGTAGAACTCAGCCGAGCGAGCCGCGCTCTGAACATACAACGATGTTTCCAGAATTCCGTTAACGTGGGGTTGAACGAAACGAGGTTTAGCCATCGGTTCCTCCATACCGGCCCCGATTAGCGCGGGCCGAGGATGTCTAGGCAGATTTCTTCTGCGTCGACGGAAGCTCAATCACCTTACCGCGTTGCGCAGGAGGAATCCAGGGTCCTCTCTTTCGGAACCTGTCCGGCACGTAGAACTCAATTACTTTTGCCATAGAACCGCTACCACTCCCACCCGCATTCGCATCGGATCTGATCGCATAGCCTGAGTTTTCTGAGAATCCGCTGGCACACAGCACAGGATCGCATCCACATCACGATTTCTCCTTCTGGCCGAATTCTGCCAAACGTTCTGATCCGGCTACAGGGTTGGATTGATACACACGCGGCGCAGATGCGGTGGAACTGTCAATTGATTGTCAAAGGATTGTCGGAGGATAGAGGACTAGCTGTGTGATTTCTGCATGCGGATTAAAGCGGGTAACTGTCGTTAACAGCGATTACACTCAAAACCCCCGGTTCCAAGGTCAATGAGTTCTATAAAAAGGGATGTCAAGAAAAAAGCTCCGCCTCGACCGGAGGCCGAGAAGATTTTTGGTCTCGAGATCCAGCCCACTGCTGTGAGTGTGCCTCCCGATTCGCTGGAGAGGTTTTGCTCTGGCTTGTTGGCCATTCTCTTAGGCTTCATGTCCCTGGTGATGACGACGCCAATCGAGTCTTGAGACAGGGGCAAGCGAAAACTGGTGCTTAAGTGGCAACCATAGTTCTATCGGAGGCTCGTAGCCTATGGCTATTTCTGGTTATCCGAGGGGGCATAGCGTGATATCGTGACTCGGTGCGGCTAACCTCATTGACTGATACTCACCCTCGAACCGAGCGTCTCCAGAGCCCGACCAACCACCACCAGAGACAATCCCCAGAGATGGAAAAGCCGCTTCGCCAGAGAGGCTCAAGCTGCTTGCCGATGCAATTGTTTGGGGTCGAAATCCACTCCTTTCTTCCAAATGGTTAAAGTGATCGCGGCCATTTTCCGTGCCAGGGTAAGACGGGCCATCGTCGGCCGTATCCCCTTCGCCAGAAGAGCAACATAAAAATCGTAGGGTGGTCCAGGCCGAGCGCTGGCCGATAGCGCAGCACTTTTGAAGAGATTCTTCAGGTCGACGATTATGGTTGTCGTTCAGACCTCGCACGGTGATGCGCTCTCGGTTGCGTCGCAGTTTTCCTCTCACATAGCGGAACTCGCCGCTGTCATGAATCTCGACTGAGAAACCACTGTAAGCCCACAACTGTCGCTTGGTGCGGAAACGGTTTGGGGTCTGCAGCAACCCCACCAGCAAGGCAGCACGAATCGGACCGATGGAAGGAATCTGGCGCAGGAGTTTGACGCCAGGATGTTTGCCGCTCTCCAGCAGCAGGTCGCGTCGCGCTTGTTGGCGCACCGGCTGCAGCAGATCCAGTTGCTGATACAGCCGTTCGGCTCGGAGACCAACTCCGGGTTCTCGGATCTTGGCCAACCATTTCGCACGATGACGCGCAGCATAGACGGTCGTACCCTGACAGGGAATCGCCCAACTGCGGTACAGAGCTTTGATCCGATTCATGACTCGGGTGAGATCTTGGGTGAGGGTCAGATAGCTGCGACCCAGCTCCTTTAAAGTCCGTACCCCGTTCTCTCCGTGATACACCGCCTTGAGCTGGTTGCCACGTAACAACTCTGCCAGCTTTCGCGCATCGATGCGGTCACTCTTGCTCCCGTCCTTCAACAGAGCGTTTCTTCGCGGATCGCAGACCACAAGATGACTGACGTGAGGTTGCAGCAAATCATGTAACCAGGCAGCTGAGGTTCCTTCTTCGAAGGTCACCTATAGAGTCCCGCGCAGCCCTTGGATGAACTCCAGAATCGTGGCTGCTTTGGTCTCCAGAATGTATTCCATGATCAGCTTGCCTTGGTCATCCATGACGGCAACCGAGATCGTTGCCTGATGCACATTTATGCCGATATATACTTCTGCGAGTTCATACGGCGCTCCTTTGAGTAAGTGGTGATTCCGAACGATCACAACCTACCGCAAATGGGCGCCTTTTTATATTGCGTGATATGGCGATTTATCAACAGTTGTGCCGACCACCTTGGGGCGGGAAACGGCAGCGGGTTGATTCCGAGTAGACGACAACTTCGGAGTCATCGGCAAGGTGCGGTTCTACCTTCTCCTACAGATCAACTCCCCTTTGCCAATTGGTACAATCAACGCATCGACCCTATCATCGCGCAAGGCACGATCAAGCATTGGCTGCAATGTCGCTTGGTGATTGATCGCGTTGTCGGCTACAAGGATGCCGCCTTGAACCATGCACGTCACGACTTCCTCATAACAGCGCTCGTAAACCTCTTTCTCGCCGTCGAGGAAACAAAAAGCGATATTTTTGTAGTTCGGCAGGTGATCCAAGGCGTCACCATGAATAAGCTCGACGGCATCGCTGACGCCAGCAGCGTCGAAAGTCAACCGCGCAAGCTCAGCCTTTTCGTTCAGAATCTCGAAAGTGGTGACCTTCCGGTTGCTCGCTCGGCAAGCTAGAGCACTGACACTTGAAGTTGTCATCGCCTGGAATTGCCATATGGCAGCACCTCCCGCAAACAAAAGCCCCATCCGCAAGGGCCACCATCGGCCTGAACTCGCTGCCCGAAACACAGTAGGGACACCGAACTACTACCCCTGTCATCTCCCCGCTCCCCTTTAGGCGGATCGCTCTCACGGGAATGATCCGGTCGAACTCGGGCGCGCCGCGCTCAGATCAATTGAGTCCGCCAGACTGGAAGCGGGATCAATTCCCGATCACCAGGTGCGCTGGTTAAGCGGCGTAAGTCTTCTCCGGGGCAGCGGGCAGGCTAGTTCTCCCGACACTTGCCCTTGCCGATGAAGAGGAAAATCTTCACGTTGCCATTTTAGAACCTCAGAATGTGGGAATGCTGAGCCGTCACATGGCATCGGCGCTATAATCGCAATCCTCAGGTGCGGTATGGACCAGAAGCGGATGGAACAATTTGGGAAAAGGCTCGAAACGCGCCGGCAGGAGCTGCGCCGGAGCGTTACCCACAAACAGCAATCCGGACGCACCCTCGACGATAGCCTGGCTCCCGACGTAATCGACCGCGCTGCAAGCACGTACGCCAAGGACTTCTTGTTTCGGCAGAGTACAAACGAAAGGCATCTGCTGGAGATGGTAGAGGATTCGCTCGGGAGGGTCCGGGACGGCAGCTTTGGCCAATGTCTGTCTTGCGGAGAGGGAATCAATTCCAAGCGACTGGAGGCTGTGCCGTGGACAAGATATTGCATCGCCTGTCAGGAGAAAATCGAACGGGCAAGTTAAAGGTCTATCGGAACACAGCACAGGCCTTACACTTTCTCGTCGTGTTTCGTGATGCGCGAAAATATGTCCACGGGCACGGGGAAAACCAACGTGGTGTTCTTCTCCACTCCAATTTCGGTCAGTGTCTGGAGATAGCGCAGCTGGATGCTGACCGGTTCCTCGGCCAGCAAGCGGGCTGCGTCCACCAGCCGCTGAGCGGCAGAGAATTCCCCTTCCGCGTGGATGATCTTTGAACGCTTTTCGCGCTCCGCCTCAGCTTGCTTGGCCATCGCGCGCAGCATGGACTCCGGCAGATCCACCTGCTTGACCTCAACATTCACCACTTTCACGCCCCACGGAGCCGTGTGAGTATCGAGAATGCTCTGCAAGCGCATGTTGATCTTTTCGCGGTGGGCCAGCAACTCATCCAACTCCGCCTCGCCCAGCACCGAGCGAAGAGTCGTCTGAGCAAATTGCGAAGTCTGGTTGAGGTAATCCGAGACCTCGACTACCGCCTTCCGAGGATCGATTACGCGCAGAAAAATAACTGCGTTCACCTTCAAGGTGACGTTATC
>JAIQFW010000055.1:0-6476 GCA_020073105.1 Terriglobia bacterium | reverse complement strand
ATGTCCTGGGGCTCCACCTCCAGCGCCTCCTGGCGTAGTGAAATCCGCACCATACGGTCGACCGGGGCAAACACCAGGATGATCCCCGGTCCCTTGGCATAGTGGAGTAATCGACCCAGACGGAAGATCACGCCGCGCTCGTACTCACGCAGGATCTTGATCGCGCTGAGAACGTACAAAACGACGATGACGGTAACAACAGCAGGAATGGGAATCATTGGCGGCCTCCGGTAACGTAGGATGGAAGAGCCCTCCTGGCGCAGACTGTAGCGTCGCAGACGACAGCGCTCGCACTGGCCGCCACAACACGTACGCAGACAGAAGGCTTTCAAACCTCAAAGGTGCCACGCTCCAATCGACTCCACATCCGGTAGTTCTGAAAACCTCAGGACTTTCGGATTCACCAGCCGTTCGAAGTCTGCGTAGGAGACTTGAAGCAACTCGTTGTGGGAGCCCGCATTGAATGCAATGTCCTTGTCCCTGGTAAGGCTCTCGTCAACATAGACAGCCATCGCGTAGAGATTCCCAAAGGGCGGCATGGCACCGATCTCGCACTCCGGGAACCGGTCTTTGAATTCTGACTCTTTGGCGAGACTCACGCTTCTCGCTCCGGTCGCTGCTCGCAACTGGGAAAGATCGACCTCGTAGGAAGCGGGAAGGACCGCCATGGCCAACGCGCCGTCGATCTTTACAATGACCGTCTTCGCCACCTCTTTGTTTGAGATGTGTGTAAGCGTTGCGATTTCTTTAGCGGTATATGCGACCGCGTGGGAGATGGCTACGTACGGAACACCTTGATCGTCGAGAAATCCTCGCAATTTCTTTGTTGGCATTTGCGACCTCCATGCGGCAGGCCGCTGGGGCAGGTAGTGGCCCGCGGAACTCATGTTCTTCTCAAGCGCTTCTCGTTTGACTCCGGCCCTGTGAGTATGCCCAATCTCCTCATCTTCCAGAGCGTCCGTCGCCACTACCCCTGTGCAAAAGGAACGCAACAAGTCGGTTGGGACCTGTCGTGTTGCCTACGCGCTCCGCCTGGCGGTGCCGAGGTCGAACCCATCTCTGTCCACTCCCTCGCCGCCACAGCGCGGACAGACAAGCTTGTCCTCCTTGTGCTCGGCGGGAGTCAGGGTCTCGAGGAGCGTCGGTTGCAGGCGTGGCAGAAAAACTCGGAGTGGCGCATGCATCCGGTCCTCCCGCACCACAAGACAATTCTAGACCCCGCTTGAACACATCAGCAAAACAAAGCCCCGGCCGTAACCGGGGCTTGTGCGCAGATACGTGCGCTGACGCTAGGCGGCGGCCTTCATGACCTGGGCCGTGAGCTCCGCTTCGGCGTGGAGCCAATCATCGAGG
Organism: Terriglobia bacterium; assembly: GCA_020073105.1. Taxonomy (GTDB): domain Bacteria; phylum Acidobacteriota; class Terriglobia; order Terriglobales; family Acidobacteriaceae; genus JAIQFW01. Next base: position 5,123 of record JAIQFW010000055.1, on the reverse strand, counting down.
TCATGGCCGTCTTCGCGGCCACGCTGTTCATAGAGTACATAGGCCCGGCGGCGAATCTCTTCTTCAAGGTTCGGGTCGGTTCCGACGTTTGCGGGTTTGCCTTTCCTCGGATCTTGTGCCATGGCACACTCCTTTTTGACTGGTGTCGTGGAGAAACTATTTTTTCTCCTCCTTCTTGGTCGTCTCTTTCATTTCCTCCTTGCCCATCTTGACGGAAACGACGTGGACCTCGTTCTTTGTGGCGTCCAAGTGGGCTTTGAGTGTTACCTCGTGTCCTTCGTGTCCTTCGTGTCCTTTCAGAGCCTCAGGGTTGGTGACTGTCCAGCTCTTGTTGTCTTTGTCCACGAAAGTCTTCGCATCGGTGCCGACTTTCCCAGTGACCGTTGCGGCCTTCGTGGGTGCTTTCTCAGCCTTTGCAGTCTCCTGCTTTGTTTGAGCTGCCTTGGTAGTGTCCTGGGCTAGCGCCAGCAGAGAAATCGCCAGCGCGAGCGCGAAGGAAAGGAGCAATAGCTTTTTCATGGGGCCTCCTTTCGGACAGACTTGTTTCGCGGAACGCGAATCGGCTAGATCGTTCCCTACGTTCCGCTCCGAACATCAATCGTGCGGGAAGATTGTGTTTTCTGGATAGGAGAAGTCTGCGCCTCCCCCGTGGTCGAGGTCAAGGACGCCTTAGGTTGGAGATCGAGCAATACGCTTGCTTTCTGAGAAGCGGGTAATAGATGTAGTGGAATCGGAGTCTCTACCCACAGTTGCGGATTGAAGCTCTTCAGCCGGTAATGTCCTGTGCCGGAGGAAGGAGGATATCATGCTCGTTCGCAGCATCTTTCCCGTCATTGGATTCATGGCCTGTCTGGCCATTTTCGGTGCGTCCCAGCAAAAGCAAATCAAGCATGTTCCGGCCAGACCGATGTCACCAGCTTCGGGCCAGCAGATGTACAGCGCTTACTGCGCTGTCTGTCACGGCAATGATGGCAAGGGAGGCGGCCCAGCTGCCGAAGCTTTGAAGGTACCCCCGCCAGATCTGACGGTACTTGCCCGAAAGAATGGCGGCAAAAAGGTACTGAAAGGATCATTACTGCCGCTTGAACAGAGCTCCCAGTTTCTGGTGAGAGCGTGATAGAGCGTGGAGGGTTAATTCCTTTCTGAGTCTTACATTCCGTGTCCGCCTCCGACATAGATCCGCTGACCAGTCAGCCAGCGGGCCTGATGGGAGGCGAGAAAGACGATGACATCGGCCACCTCCTCTGGGGTGCCGATTCGGCCAAGCGGGATCGTTGGCAGGATTGCCTGCTCGAGTTCCCTTGTGATCCAGCCCGTCTGGACGGGCCCCAGGGAAACCGTGTTTACGGTCACGCCGAATTTGCCGAGTTCCATTGCTGCACTTCGCGTGTAACTCTCCAGCGCAAACTTGCTCGCTCCATAAGTGACTTCAGACGGAAAGCGTTCTGCGCCAGCAGTGCTCACGTTGATGATTCTGCCGAATTGTGCTTTTCGTTTTATGTGTCTGCCGGCAAATTCCGCCATCATTAGTACCGGCGCTCGGGTATTCACGGCGAAAATTCGGTCAACGGCTGCTGCGTTGAGACTCTGCGGGCGATTGGTCCACAATTGCACAAGCTTATTGGGCAGGTCAGCTTCCGAAGGGAGGAACGTATCCGCTTCCCAGTAGGCTGCGTTGTTCACGAGTACTTCGACCGGCCCCAAGATCGCTTCTGCCCGGTCGAACAGGACCGCTATGAGAGCAGGATCAGCGAGGTCTGCCTCGAATGCAGCAACTTCGGCGCCTGACTCGCGAACATGTTCCAGCACTTCTTCAATCGGTTTAGTCTGCTGGGAATAATAAAAGGATTCGCCAGGTGAGGTGTCTGCACTCGATTTGGCGTTCGTAGCCGCTGTGGGCCTCCATCGAAAGTAATGGAGAAAGACCCTCGCACCCTGCGCGGCAAATGCCCGCGCAACTGCGGCGCCGATCCCGCGAGGATTATTCGTTCCGGTTACGAGTACTACCTTCTCCTTAAGCCCTGGCTCAAGCAAGGCGATTACCTCAGAGTTCAGTTTCGCACTTCACAGTACAAGTAGCTTGCAGTGAGACGCGCATTCGTCGATCACGCGGATGAAAAGTTGGGGACATTTCACACGTGACATCTCGGATAGTTGCTGTCATTCGGTAGGAACGCAATCTAAAACATATCGATCTGGCTACGATGACCGGGCTCCACTACCCTTTGATGACGGCAACCGGCTCAAGCCTCGCGATCTTCCGGCCGATCCCCAGCTTGTGGACCACTTCAACCACACGCGACACGTCCTTGTAGGCTGCCGGAGCCTCTTCCGCCAGCCCGCTCATGGATCCGGCACAGATCAAGATTCCACGGCTCTTCAACTGATCACGCAACGCTTGTCCGCGCACCATCTTCCTGGCCTTGGCGCGACTCATGATGCGTCCGGCTCCGTGACACGTGGAACCGAAAGTCTGCCGCATCGCTTCCGCTGTGCCAATCAGGACATACGAGGCTGGCTGCAGCGGAATGGCTGATTAGAAACAACTATACAAGCCCGGACCGGTTGGCTATTAGCGGGATGTCCAATGCCGGACTGCTGGTGGGGGCAGCGTTGACTCAGCGTCCAGATCTCTTCAAAGCGGTCGTGTGCGCCTACCCTCTCCTAGACATGATCCGGTATCAGAAGTTTGAGATGGGCTTCATCTGGGTACCTGAATACGGGTCAGCCGACAATCCAGAGCAGTTTAAGTATCTCCTCAAATACTCGCCCTACCAAAACGTGAAGTCCGGCACGAAATATCCCGCCGTGCTTTTTGTTTCAGGCGATTCCGATACTCGTGTTGCCCCCCTCCATGCACGAAAAATGACCGCTCTTTTGCAGGCTTCAACCTCATCCAAGAATCCAGTTTTGTTGAGATACGAAACTTCCTCCGGGCACGCTCCTATGTTTCTCCCTGTGAGCAAGCAGATCGAGGAGCTGAGCGACGAGTTTTCGTTTCTCTTTTGGCAACTCGGAATGATCGTTGATCAAGAATGGCAAAATAGCAGCCGATTCGGCGGCGTGACTCGCGAATTAATGAGGGTGCACTTAGAGCCTCTAACAAAACCCTGATTCCTCCGACGGTTCAGGGTGCACCGACTGGTGTTTTGGCCAGCACAATCGGCTGGTAGAAGCCACTCTCAGCCGGGAGGAGCCAGCGAGCGCCGACAAATCCCGCGTGTTCGAGAACGCTAGTCATTTCGGACCGTAGCAGAGCGCGGTAGGTCGAGACGTAATGCTGACTTTCCCAACCTCCTAAGGTCTGTCTGGTTATGTAAAGATGGAATGTGTAGCGACGATCATCAATCCAGTCCCACACTTGATGAACGATACGTCGTCTTCCGTCATCCGTGTAGAAAGTGGGGCCCTGCACAACTGGTCTCTCGCGAACCAGTGCATCGTAGTCTCTGATACTGGCCACAAACAGCCCACCGGGTCGTAGTTTTCTTCGAATTTGAGCCGTGGCTTGAGCAACTTGGTCTTGGGCATCCAAGTGCGGAAGCGCGTTGTCCATGCAGATGACAGCGTCAAAATCCCCCTCAGGAATGAGGGCCAGATCCAGCAAGTCCGCAACGAATCCCTGAACATCCAACCGTCGTTGGGAGGCTTCTGCACACATTCTCTTGACAGCGGCGGAGCTGAGATCGCACGCGGTAACTCTGTATCCGCAGCTAGCCAACCCAAGTGTCTGCGTTCCGATGCCACAGGCACAATCTAGAATCCGAAGTTTGGTTGACGAAAGCTCGCGCTCCAGGACGGACCCCAGGCAGGCTGCTTGACGCTTGATGGAGGCTTCCCAATCTTCGAATATCAGGTGATAGTTGCTAGCAAGATCGTCGTAGAACGTCTTCACCCTTTCGGTCACGGCTCATTTTACTGCGCGTAGCCGGGGAAAATTCGCGGCCATCGATAGAAAGGCTTCTGGTGCCTAGCTCCGCGTCCAATTCTTTCGGAGAAAGTGCCAACAGATTAGAGCACATCCAAGCGAAAAGAATGCTTCGTAGATGTCAGTCCGCTTTTCATAGCGGACACGTAGTCGACGGAATTGATTAAGCCAGGCGAAAGTGCGTTCTATCACCCACCGCCATCGGCCCAACCCACTGCCGTGCTCGGTGTTCGCCTGGCGAGCGAAGGCCTGATCCCACGAATTCTTAATCCATGTCGGATTGCTTCCGCGTCGTAACCACGGTCGCCTATCACGCACTCAGGGCGATGGCGTGGCCGTCCTCGTTCTCCCTGTAAGAACGGGATAGCATCGACCAGTGCGATTGCTTGCTGCGAATCGTTGCGATTGGCTGCGGAGATCTGAATAGCGAGCGTAACTCCGCGCCCATCACAAATCAGATGGCGCTTGCTACCGAGCTTAGCCCGGTCCGCGGGATTCGGACCGGTGCAATGCCCCCAAAAACCGCTCGTACAGAACAGCTGTCCACCACGGCTCGGGACCAGTCGATCCGGGAATAGCGGGAGAGCCAATCCAGCAGGGCGAAGTGGATCAATTCTCAAATCCCTGAATTCTGCCAATCGTGCAACCGTCTCCAGCAGGTCATGCCTGAACCAGAGCCCAATTCCTTTGGCAACATCTCCCAAGGGATTCCACTCCTAAGAACAAACACAATGCCCCTGAGGCAGGCTCGATCGGGTAGACGCGGCCGACCGCCTTGCGGCGTGGGCTTCGGTAGGGGTATGAGAGGCTCAATCACCTCCCACAAGCCGTCAGGAACCAACGCGGCAGCCCTCACAGTGCACCTCCTGACTGGAACTGCGTTAGGAGCAAAAGGCGGCGCTCAGCTTCTGTTTTCCAGAGTCATTGGACTGTGAGCTTCACCTGCGTGGAATGCTTCAGGGGACCCGACGTGCCCGTGACGGTTATTGTGTAAATGCCGGGTGGCGTGCCGCCTCCCCCGCCTCCCGTGTTGCCGCCTCCGCCGCAAGCAGTCTGGAAAACGAGCCCGACAACCAGCAGAGCGCAAAGCAGGAAGGCCAGCAACTGCGCATTCTTGTCGAGCCGTGACCTAAAGCTGAGCCCGACCAATGCAAGCCCTGCAATGGGCAGCCACAAGGCATTGAACGGATGAGAC
>JAIQFW010000054.1 GCA_020073105.1 Terriglobia bacterium | reverse complement strand
GCGGGAGCGGCCCTTTCTATTTTGATCTCGGTGGGTTACTTGGACATCGAGAAAGAGCACCATGGGGAGTTCTACGCGCTGATACTTTTTTCCGTGGTGGGCATGATTTGCATGGCGTCGGGATACGACATCGTGCTCATCTTTATTGGCCTGGAGTTGATGGCGATCTCCACCTACGTATTGGTGGGCTTCCTGCGCACCGACAAACGCTCCAACGAGGCCTCGCTGAAATATCTGCTGTTGGGGGCATTTTCCTCGGGAATTTTCGCTTACGGCCTGTCCCTGTTTTATGGGCTGACCGGCAGCACGAACCTGGCGAACATAGCCGACGGCGTGCAGCGCGAGATGGCAGCCCGCCAGGGCCACGCCACTCCAATCCTGGTCATCGCGCTGCTGACGACTGCGACCGGCCTGTTCTTCAAGATTGCCGCGATTCCGTTCCACCAGTGGGCGCCGGACGCGTACGAAGGTGCACCGACCAGCGTGACAGGATTCATGTCCGTGGCGGTGAAGGCAGCCGCCTGGGCGATGTTGCTGCGCATCCTGATTTGGGGCCTGTATCCCTTGCGGACGGTCTATGTGCCCCTGGTGATTTTCGTCTCCATCGCCACCATGACCGGCGCAAACCTGGCCGCGCTGACCCAGAACAATCTCAAGCGCCTGCTGGCCTATTCTTCGATCGCCCACGTGGGATACATGCTGTTGGGCCTGGTTGCGCTGGCCTCGGTGGACTATCCCAACCCGGCGTTCTTTGATGGCTTCAAGGGCATCCTGCTGTATCTGATGGTTTATACGTTTATGAACCTGGGCGCGTTTGCGGTGGTCACTTCGCTGCGGCAGCGTGATGTGATTGGTGACGAGATCGACGACATTGCCGGCCTGTTTTCGCGGGCCCCGACCGAAGCCGTGTTGATGCTGATCTTCCTGCTTTCCCTGGCGGGGATTCCACCGCTGGCCGGGTTCTACGGGAAGTACTTCATTTTCCTGAGCCTGATGGAGAGCGGCCACTACGTGCTGGCGTCGCTGGCCGTGCTGTACGCAGTCTTCGGCCTGTACTACTACATGCGCATCGCCAATGCCATGTTCATGCGTGAGGCGCTGGACAAATCCCGACTGCCGATTAGCGTGGGAATGCGGGCGGCGCTGGGCGTGACGGCATTTGCTACGGTCTTCATTGGTATTTTCCCCGAGCAGTTCATCCGCATCGTGACCTGGTCGCTGGGGATGAGCTAGGCTGCGGGCGTCAGGTCTCGGCTCTATGCCGGCTAACGATTCCTCGAATAAGAAGACCCTCTGGGTCCAGATGGCGAACTACAGCCAGCTCGCCTTCATTTTTCCAGCCGCTACGGTGATCGGTTGGCTGATTGGGCTGGGGCTGGACCGCTGGCTGCACACTACGTGGCTTTACCTGGTGGGGTTGATTCTCGGCATCATCGCCGGCTTCGTTGAGTTGGTCCGGGTGGTCCTGTCCTCGGATTCCAAATAACCCTAGGTGCTCTAATCAACCACAGGGGACACAGAGGAACACAGGGTCTAAGAGATCGAGAACGGGTAACTCCGTGTACCTCTGTGCCCTCTGTGGTTCATGAATTTGGAACGTCGCGAAGTTTGACGCCACCCGAACCCTACGGCGTATTCTGAGCCAGTGAACCAAGACGCTCTCACCAGCGCAGAATCGTTCTACTCCGGCGCGCTTCGCCGGATCCCGCGATTCATGTTGGTGCTGGCCCTGTTTTTCGGCATGGCTGCAGAGATTCGCTTTGGTTGGCGCGTGGCCCTGGGATTTGTCTGCGGATGCGGGATCGCCTACCTCAATCTGCACTGGCTGGAGCGCGTCGTCACCGCTCTTGCGGATAAGATCACGCAGACGGGAAAGGCACCGTCGAGCAAGGGAGTCGTGTGGCGCTTCCTGCTGCGCTACATTTTGATGGGTCTGGGAGGCTATGCTATATTGACTGTTTCTCCCGCGAGCCTGTACGGCCTTTTGGCGGGCTTATTTTTGCCCGTAGCGGGAATTGCCTGCGAGGCCAGCTACGAGCTGTACGTAGCTTTGACTCGCGATGTCTGAGCTAGTCGCCAGAAGCTAGCAGCTAGTAGCTTTTTATGCCTGAACAACTTTGGTTCACTGAGATATTGAACCACCTCTTCGCCGGTCCGGTGACCGGGCTGCTGCGGGCGCTCCATGTTGAGCCTCATTTTCCGCAAGCGCCCATCACCAATGCCGTGGCCATGGAGTTGCTCGTATTCTTGTTCCTGGTGCTGCTCTTTGTCATGGTGCGTTCGCGGCTTTCCGTGGACAGCCCGGGCGCCCTGCAGCATGTCTTCGAAGGGGCCCACGGCTTTATCCAAGGGCAGAGCCACGAGATCATCGGTCATCACAGCGAAGGGTACACACCCTTCCTCATGGCGCTGGCCAGCTTTATTCTGACCTCTAATTTGCTGGGGCTGATCCCGGGGTTCGAGTCGCCAACTGCTGTGCCGGTGGTCCCGTTAGGTTGCGCCGTCTGCGCATGGGTGTATTACCAGACGCAGGGATTCAAGCACGCCGGCATCGGCTATCTGAAGCACTTCGCCGGGCCCTTTTGGTGGCTGGCGATCATCATGATCCCGATTGAGGTGATCAGTCATCTTGCTCGCATGCTTTCGCTGACAGTGCGTCTATACGCCAACATGTTCGCCGGCGATATGGTGACTTTGGTTTTCTTTTCCTTAGTTCCCATTGGCATACCGATCATCTTCCTGGGCCTGCACATCGGCGTTTCGTTGCTGCAAACCTACATTTTTGTTCTGTTGACGACGGTGTATTTGGCGGGCGCGGTAGCGGAAGAGCACTAAGAGCAGTAGCGGGTAGCTAGTAGCTAGGGGCTAGCGTGGAAGCTGGTTTGAACTAGCTCCTAGCTACCAGGTACGAGCCACTGGTGGCCGACAGCGTGAGGGCGTCTGCACGATATGGCGTCAACCACCCACTGGCGGCAATTCATAGGGCGAGGAGAAACAAACATGCGTCGGTTGAGCAATCTGTTCATGGCGTTGTCTTTTCTGTGCTTCGCAGTGCCGGCATTTGCGCAAGGCGGCGAGGCTGCAGGCACCAACTGGGTAGCTATTACGGCCGGCTTCTCCATGGCTCTGGCTTCAGGCTTGTGCGCGCTGGGCCAGGCGAAGGCCACCGCATCGGCGGCAGAGGCTTTGGGACGCAATCCCGCGGCTCGTCCCGGAATCCAGCTCGCGCTGATTCTCGGCTTGGCGCTGATCGAGTCCCTGGCGCTTTACACCCTGGTGATCATATTTGCCAAAGTGAAGTAGACATCTCTGGATAGTTCAAAAGCCCCGGTTCTAGCGCCGGGGCTTTTGCTTTGAATGCGGTCGGAGAAATATTCAGCTCTTGCGCTGGCCGTTCCATTCGGCCTCTTTCATGTCCGGAGCACGGTCGATGGTTTCCATCAGCAGGGTGCGCAGGCGATAGCGGCTCTCCAGGTCGGCGCTGACCAGTTCAAACCCAACTTCGTTCACCCGGGCGCGCCGCAGCAACACTTGCCCACGGATATGGCGCACTCCCACCGAGATGTCAATATTGGCTTCCGAGCCGACACGCAAGTTGTCTTCCTTGGTGCCCATCCCCCCGCCCAAACTCATTTCGCGAATCAGAATGCCGGCTTTTCCCCAAGAGCTGCTAATGCTGGCGGAAAGTGCCTTCCTCAACACGATGCGCTCATAGCGCCGTTGCCGAACCCAGGGGCAAGCCGGCGCCGAATCGAGAGGGGCAATGGCGATCTCGCCCGGGGAGAGTCCGCTCTCCGATAGAACTTGACTGGCGTAACGCGGATCGATCTTGGCCAGGGCCTGCGCTGCGGCGATACGCAGTTCCCGATGGTTGATCCACTTCCACATCTTCTTGGCTTCCAGCAGATTGCGCAGCACCGGTACGGACTCCGGGTCACGCAGCCGCCCCAGTGATTCCACCGCCTTCACTTGAATCAGCGGCGGCCGTCCCTGTGCCTCACCGGCTTCTGCAATGACCATCAACGGCGGCACTGCAGTGCGATCGCCGCTCATGCCGATCTCGTCGATGGCCTGGGGTAGGACCATCGGGTCGAGAAGTTCGAGGATCTCGAGCAGCGTACGTCCGCGATCGTGGGCGGCACCATAAGCGATCTGCCGGACCACCACGTCATGATAGAAACGGTTCAACTCGGGCAGGCGTGCGGGTAGCAGTTCCAGCAGCGTCGGCACATCCAGGCGGCTCAACAAGCCTATGACCGAGGATACGGTTCTCGGCTGTCCTTGGCGCAGCATCTGCCGCATTTGCTGTATGGCCTCGGGCCCGAGTTCCTTCACCAGATCCACCATGCGATCGCATTCTTCGCGTCGCATGCAGCGGAAGAAGCGGTCGGCCATATGTTCCACGGCGGCTTCCGAAGTGCGGCGCAGGACCGCAATCAGGTCGCGTGGCACTTGCGGCAATCGCAGCGCTTCTTCGATGAACTCCGGCAGGCGATTTTCCACGCCGATGCGCGGACGCAGATCATTCGCGGTCGCAGGCCGTTCCCGGGCGAGGTCGTCTAGGGCGGTACAGACCTCATTGAGCGCGGCATACTGCTTGCGATTGTTTGCTTCCGAGCTCAGCCGCACGAAGGCAGCGCTCAGGTGACTCTGCACCTCGGGATCGGATTCTTTGGGCAGTGCATCAGCAATCGCGTGAATCGCGGTGCCTATCTGGTCGATTCCAGGAGTAGCGAACAAGTCGGCCAACTGGCTCAAGCCGATCGCCGTCTTGCGACGGGGTTCCGTGTCCTTGACGGCAAGACAATTCGTGTAATTCTGCAAAATCTGGATGATGGTTTCGTTTTCGTTGCGGTCCAGCAAGACTTCCACGAACTGGCGGATGTTGCGCGGCGGGACACAGGGCGCTTCGTTGGAAAGCAGCACACTCTTCTTGCCCGCCTCCGGTACCTCTGCCCAGAACATGCGGTCCAGAATGTCGGCGTGAGACTCGACCAGGATGCCGGCCTTGCTCATCTTGTCTTCCTGGAGACGCAAAATACGCCGCAAAGTGTCCATCTGCCGGCTCATGTGCTCCAGCATCTGATGGACGGCGTTGACTTTGACATCGCCCTTCTGGAAGCGCTCCATGGCAAAACGGATGGCCATGTGCTCGGCAGCCTTCATCAGCAGTGGGGTATCGGTTTGCTCGGTGGTGGCTTTGGCGGCCAGGGTGGACAACAGCTGTTGCAGATTGAGCTGGGTGTTCGGGTCTGCCTGGCTGAATTCCTGCCTGAGTAACTCTGGTGGCATGCTAGGGTCAGCGCCGGCCTCCCCGAATTTGGTGAGCAGCCGAATCGCCTGGATGACCTCTTCTTCTTGAAGCGGAACTACCCCGCCTTCCCAGTTGCCGCCGCCAGGCACCGCGACCATTCCCGGGGCGCCACCTGCTCTGACATTAGGGACGCTCCCCATGGGAGCGCCACCTTCGACGCCTCCGCCCGCACGAGAACCTTCAGCAGCGGCGATAAGCTGGAGCAACTTCTGCGGATCGTTGAGCCAGTCCTTGAACTCGGGACCAAGCGTCTGGGCGGCGATTTGGGCCGCTACGCTGATCTCTCCGGTGGAGGGATCAGCGGCCACGAACTTGACTTCGTTAATGCGGATGGTGGCTTGTTTGTTGTCACCGAAAGTCTGCTTGATTTCCTTGACGACGTCCTGCGCCTTGGATCCCGCGACGGCGAACGCCCGGATCAACTTGGCGAAATCGTCAACCGTAACTTGGTTGGAGAACTGAATGCTGGCCAGGCCGGCGGTGTTCAGTAACTGGGCAAAACTCCGTTCAGCTTGTCCGGTTTCGAGGGCCACCCCGTCCAGCAGCAGACGGTTTTCCGAGACGCCGAGCAGGAAATTGCCGTCCTTGCCGGTGGGCAAACCTTGCTGCAACTCTTTCCATGTGATCTCAAACTGGGCCTCGGTGCGCTTGTGCTGAAAACCGTACAGACGCACGTATTTCACCAGGATGTTCAGGCTGTGGATAAAGGCCCGAGCCGATGCAGTCCTGTCTTCTCTCTGTGTTGTGGCGCCAGTGAGAATAGGCAGCTCCCTGTAAATACCACCTTAGGGTAGTGCAGAAGGTAAGAGGATGCATGTTACGGAGGTAATTGGCCGCAAGGGGTAAAAGTCCGGCCAGTCCGTACCCCGCAAAGCAACCCCTCACGGCCAAAATGTAAGGTAATGCGGTAAGCTCAATGGGTCCTATGACTGCCAGTTCAGCTATATCCACCGCGAAAACCGGACAAAAAGAGCACGGCTTGGCATTCTGGATGGCCCGGGTCTTGGAGGAGTGCGAGCGTGCCAGCACGGATTTCGCTCCCGACCCGGTCCACGATCTGCGGGTTGCTCTGCGCCGCTGCCGCTCCATGGCAGATGGCCTGATGGCGATGGATCCCGAGCGGTCGTGGAAACAGATGAAGAAGGCCGGCAAAGGACTTTTCAGCCGTTTGGGTGAGCTTCGCGATGCGCAAGTCATGGAAGAATGGGTCAGCAAGCTGAGCGCACCTGGTGACCCCGCTGCCAGTGCGTTGCTGCAATACCTGGCCGGACGGGAGTCCTATCTCAAACAGCAAGCGGCTGAGGCTCTGCAGGATTTCGATAGCAAGCAGTGGAAGAAATGGACCGCGTCGTTGCCCCGGCGTGCGGCGAGGATACGAGCCGGCAGCGACATTTTCAAGCATTTGGCACTCGAGCGGTGGACCGAAGCCTACGAACTGCACCGGCGCGCCATGCGCAGTCCTTCTCAGGCGGCATGGCATCGTTTGCGCATTGGGTTGAAGCGGTTCCGCTACATTGTGGAGAATTTCTTGCCTGAGCAGCATGAGAGTTGGAGCGATGATCTGAAAGAACTGCAAGACTTGCTCGGCGAAGTCCATGACCTCGACGTGTTATGGGCAACGGCTGTGCAAGTGAGTGCATTTCCGGACCGGGATTCCCGCCTCCGATGGCACAAGAGGATCCTGGAAGAGCGCAACCACCGGATCCAAACCTACCGCGGCAAGATGGCTGGGAAGACTGCTCTCTGGCCGGTCTGGCGTGCCGAGTTGCCCGCAGGGAAGCCAATTCAGTTGTTGGCGCTTCGCCGGCTCAAGCTCTGGGCCTCGCTGCTCGATCCCGACGTCAAACATTCCTCGCATGTTGCCCGGTTGGCGTTGCAGCTCTACGACAGTCTGCCCGTCAAGCGCAGAGCCGGTACCCAGAGGGTGGACGAACGTGGGATACTCCGCCTCGCGGCCTTGCTCCACGATGTGGGAATGTCCGAAGGGAACAAAGGCCACCATAAGGCAACGCACCGGCTGATCCGAAACCTCAACCCCCCGTTAGGCTGGAGTGAAGGGGAAATGAGCACGGCCGGCATCGTGGCGCGCTACCATCGCGGCGTGCTCCCCAGAGCTGGTCAGAAAGCGCTGCTGGGCCTGACTTCCCACCAACGTCTGGTGGCCTTGAAGCTCGCCGGGATTCTGCGCATGGCTAACGCCTTTGACGCCGACCATAGCGGCCGGATTCAACGCGTCGAAGCCGGTCAGCAAAACGGCTTTCTGGTCGTCGCGGCTCAAGGCTACAACCCACGGAACCGCACCGCGGAGGCAGTCGCCGCGGCCCGTCATTTGCTGGAGACAGTGTATCGCTGTCCGATCCTGGTCAAAGCCCAGCGCGCCAAACTGAAGAACTGAGAACCGAAAACCAGGAACTGGTTCTGACACTTTTCAGTCACTCCCCACGCTCCGTGGGTTTGGCTTAGTGTCAAATGCATGACCCACGCAGCGCTAGTCCAGAAAGCGATTGCATGGCTCCGCTCTTATCGCTGCGGAGTAGTTCTCTCCGAGCAGGCCTGCGCCAGCGGCGAGATGCCTGACGCCATCGGCTGGAAACGCGCCTGCCACTCGGTGCTGGTGGAGTGCAAGATCTCGCGAACCGATTTTCTGGCCGACCGTGAGAAGCCTTTTCGCCGGAAGCCAAACTCAGGAATGGGCTGTGAAAGGTTCTATCTGACACCTCCCGCATTGTTACGCCTTGAGGAATTACCCGCAGGTTGGGGACATCTCGAGTATCGCGGCCGCAAGGTCGAAATGCTGCGATCGTCCGCCAAAGATCTTCGTACAACCACCGGGTTTCGTTACGAAATGAACCTGCTGCTAGCCAGCCTTCGCCGGGTGGAAGTCAGAATTGAACCGCAGACCATCACTGAGTTCCTGAAGTGGAAGAACCGCATGGCGGAATACAATCGCGGGGCGATGCCGGAAGGTATCATGTCGGCGGAAGAGGAAGCCAATATCTTCCTGAAAGCAGAATCCTTGGTGTAATTCTCGCTGTCCTCCGCCACCTCTGGGGTCAGAGACTCTGGGCAAAAGGAAAACCGGGCTGGTTAGCCCGGTTCCTTTTCGCGTTGGCCGGATGCGGTTACATCACGGCGCAACGCATGCTGGCGCTGAGGGTGCCTCCGGCTCGGTTGAGGGCCAGATCTGTTCGGATGCGACTCCGCACGCCAGCCAAAAAATCAAAAGAGCACAACAAACAGGGCACACTGCGTGCAAGCCTGATGCCACTCTTCACGCGATGTGTTACTTGATGGAAATGCTTCTAAGCGATAGATGAATAAGCGATTGACAATGTTACAGTGGGTGAATCTCGACTCCGTGGCAGGCTGTTGACGCAAACTTATTGCACAAATTGAACGGTGGGATGCGGCAGCGTGCAGCCCTAGCTAGAGCTCTCGCCGCCCTTCAATCGACTTCAACATGGTGATTTCGTCGGCGTACTCGATGTCGCTGCCCACCGGAATGCCCATGGCAATGCGCGTCACCTTCAGACCGGCTCGCCTGAGCTGCCCGGACAGATAGGTGGCAGTAGCTTCGCCCTCCACGGTCGGGTTGGTTGCGAGAATGACTTCGTCGACTTGGCCGCCTTCCACCCGTCGAATCAGATTCGAAATGCGCAACTGTTCCGGCCCAACGCCATGCAACGGCGAAATCGAGCCATGGAGCACGTGGTAGACCCCGTTAAAGTGTTTGGTCTTCTCGATGGCGGCGATGTTGGTAGGTTCTTCCACGACACAGATCAGTCGCTGATTGCGGGTGGCGCTGCTGCAGTACACGCAGAGGTCAACATCGGTGATGTTGTTGCAGATTGTGCACAGGCGCAGGCTTGCCTTCACGTCACGCACAGCCGCGGCCAGGGCCTCCGCATCGTCGTCACTCGATCGCAGAATGTGGAATGCAAGCCGCTGGGCGGTTTTACTGCCAATACCCGGCAGTTTCTTGAGTTCGTCGATCAACCTCACCATCGGCTCGGCAAATTTTGACATGGAGTAATTTAGTTGTAGAGACCTAGCTAGCTACGTCTCTACCGGTAATCTGGTGATCTGACAACGGTGAGGAAACAATTACAGCCCGGGGATCCCCATTCCTGCCAGCATCCCACCCATTGACGACTTCATGGCTTCATCCACGTTCCGGCTGGCGCCATTGATGGCAGCGGTGACCAGGTCCTGCAACATCTCGACGTCACCACTCTTCACCGCTTCGGGATCAATCTTGATACTCAACACCTGCTTGCGGCCGTTCATCTTGACGACCACACTACCGCCGCCCGAGGAGCCCTCCACCACGGTTTCCTCCATCTTTTTTTGCAGGACTTCGAACTGCTGCTTGGCCTGCGACATCAGTTGTTGCAGATTGAATCCACCCATTCTGTATTGAACCCCATTTACCGCCGAGCACGCCGAGTACGCAGAGAAACAAAAATCTAGATCTGGTTTTCTCGGCGCTCTCGGCGATCTCTGCGGTGAAAGTGCTTATCGCCGTTCTTTGTAGTCGATAATCGTCCGGATCTCCGCCCCGAACTTCTCTTTCATCCTGCGAACAATTGGATCCTGTTCAGCACGGCTGCGACCCCCGCCGTTGGACGAAGCGCGCTCAGGCGCCGCCTGCGCTGTACCTCCCGGAATGACTTTGAGCTTTGCCGGTCGCCCCAGCACTCCACTAGCGGCCGCGATGATCAGCCGTTTCGCATCGGCGCCGAGCGACATATCAATGACCGTCGCCGACGCTGCCACTTTAATCACCAACTCGTTGCCTTCGATGGCCCACGCTCCAGCTTCCAGCATGGAAGCCTGCATGCGTTGGCCGGCGAGCGCATTCAGCACGGCACTGCGCAGCTGATCGAGTGGCGCCAACGGGAGAGATTGAACATCTTCCTCGCGGGAGGTCAGCACTTCCGGCACGGGTTGGGCCACGACAGCCGGCGCCGCCGCGCCCATCACGACCGCTGCGGAAGACGCTACGCGCGGAGTCGCACTCGGACCATCCTCGGTGGAAAGCTGCGTTTTCGAACCGCTCTTGCGGGCCGAATCAGCGGCGAACGGAGAGATGCTGGCACGGTTGGGCGAGGCAGACTCAGATCGACGGGCATCGGGTACAACCGACGGTTTGCCTGCGGGCCGGGGCGCTCCAGAAGCTGGCAGGGCGGATTCGCTCAGCAATTGTTCAATCGGTAGCAGTCGCTGGGCGTGCGCCATCTTCAGCAGACCCAACTCGAGATGGAAGCGCTGCTCTTGCCGGTAGCCGAGTTCGGCGTGGGTGCGCAACATGATTTGCAGATGCCGCGCCAGGTCCTCTTCGCTGAATAGCTCCGCTACCCGCATGACCCGGTTGCGCTCATCGCTGGAAATCTGCAGCATGGAAGACTCGCTTCCAGCAATCTTGGCCACCACGGTATTGCGCAGGAAACGCACCATCTGGCGTGCGAAGTGGGTCGGGCTGTGGCCTTCGTTGATCAGCTTGTCCACCAGCCGCAGTACAGTTTCACTGGAGCTTTGGGCGACGGCCTGCATCACTTCTTCCAGCACACCCGAGGGCGCAGCGCCCACCAGCTGCCGGACCGCGTCCGCGGTCAATCGTCCGCCCGACGAAGCGATGGCCTGGTCCAAGATCGACAGCGCATCCCGCATCGAACCGTCGCCGGCTTCGGCCAGCAGGGCCAGGGCATCCTCGTCGGCCTGGATGTTCTCGCGTCCCGCGAGATTCTTCAGCTGTCCCAGAATCTCTTCGAAGCGGACAGCCCGGAAGCTGAAGTGCTGGCAGCGCGAGCGGATGGTCTGCGGAATATCTTCCGGCTGGGTGGTGGCTAGCATGAAGACGACGTGTCCGGGAGGCTCTTCCAGCGTCTTGAGCAGCGCATTGAAGGCGGCATCGGTGATCTGGTGGGCCTCGTCGAGAATGTAGATCTTGAAGCGGTCGCGCGCTGGGCGATAGCGCGCCGCCTCGCGCAGTTCCCGGATCTCATCGATGCCACGGTTGGTGGCCGCGTCAATCTCAATCACATCAACCGAGTTTCCGGCCCGAATTTCCGTGCACGACTCGCACACGCCGCAGGGTTCCGTCACCGGTTTGTTGGAAGAACGGCAGTTCAAAGCCATGGCCAAAATGCGGGCTACGGTGGTCTTGCCGATGCCCCGGTGCCCGCTGAAGATGTAGCCATGCGCCGTCCGGCTCTGCTCGATGGCGTTCTTCAGGGTGCGGGTAACATGCTCCTGCCCGATGACTTCGGAGAAGTTCTGGGGACGGTATTTGCGCGCTAGAACCTGATAGCTCATGATGCGGAGGTTTTGATTATACGTGATGGCAACCCAGGCGCGTTTCTTGGAAAGACGGCCCGGCCGCTACGAAGTCCTTGCGAAGTAGTGAGCTTCCAGGGTAGGCTCTGAGTTGTTGGTTTCATGCTGAAGGAGGCTCCTGTGCAACTCAAATTGAGCACTCGTACCGTGGACGGGATCCTAATCGTGGACTGCGCAGGCCGCATCGTGTTCGGCGAAGAGTCCGCCCATCTTCGCGACATGGTGAAGAAACTGATCGCGGAGAAGAACCAGCTAGTCCTTAACCTGTCCGGCGTCACCTACATCGATAGCGGTGGGCTGGGAACCTTGGTGGCCTTGTATACCACCGCCCGCAACACCGGTGGTTCGATCAAGCTGGCGAACCTTACGCAACGCGTGGGCGACTTGCTGCAGGTCACGAAGCTGGTCACCATCTTCGATGTGTACGACAACGAGCAAAAGGCAGTGGATTCTTTCCGAAAGAGCGTGGCTGCGTAGTGCCGAATTGACGCGGGCGCTCCAGCCCGCGTCGATCCTTGTCGATCCCAAATGATACCGAAGGCTATTTTTGTTCTCGGCCTGATCGTGGCTGCCAGCGGATTCGCGTCTCCTCCGGTGGCACTGGCGCTTGGGCTGGTATTCGGACTCGGGTTCACCCATCCCTATGGCACGGGCGCCAAAAAGGTTTCCCGCTACCTGCTGCAGGCATCGGTGGTAGGTCTCGGGTTTGGCATGAATCTCCACGAAGTGGTTCACGCCGGCCGCAGCGGCTTTCTCTACACGTTGCTCAGCATCAGTTTCGCTATGGCAGCCGGGATGGCGCTGGGGGCTTTGTTCCGGGTCGACAAGAAACCCGCCTTTCTCATCTCCACGGGCACTGCCATCTGCGGGGGAAGCGCTATCGCCGCCGTCGGACCGATCAGCCATGCCAGCGATGAGGAAATGGCCGTCTCGCTAGGCACGATTTTCGTGCTCAACTCGGTTGCGCTATTGATATTCCCGGCGATTGGCACGGCCCTGCACCTGACTCAAACCCAATTTGGTCTGTGGGCTGCACTCGCCATCCATGATACGAGTTCCGTGGTGGGGGCCGCTGCCAAGTACGGCACAGTCGCCCTGGCGGTCGGCACCACGGTGAAATTGGCCCGCGCTCTGTGGATCGTGCCAGTTTCCGTCGGGACCGCTTTCGCCAAGGGCGCCAAGACCAAGATTCAATGGCCGTGGTTCATTGCCTTCTTCTGTCTGTCGGCGGTTTGTAACACCTACCTGCCGGCCGGCATGCCGGCGTACGGCTTCTTGAGCAAGTTGGCGAAGATCGGCCTTACGGCCACCCTCTATCTGATCGGAAGCGGAATCTCAATCGCGACCCTCAAGGAAGTCGGTCATCGCCCGCTGCTTCAAGGAATCGCCTTATGGCTGCTGGTTTCGGTGGTTTCGCTGTGGCTGATTCGGGTGGGGTGGATCGCGCTGTGACCATGCAGTCCGACATCATCGCCGCGATCCGCAAGATTCCCCGCGGCAAGGTGGCCACCTACGGCGGCGTGGCCCGTGGTGCTGGACATCCGGGAACTGCACGGCAAGTAGTTGGCGTACTGCGGCGTGCTTTCGGCCTTCCCTGGCAGCGGGTTCTCGGCGCGGGCGGTGAGATCAAACTGCGGGGCGATTCTGCGATCGAGCAGCGTCTTCGTCTCGAAGCTGAAGGGGTAACTTTCCGGGGCCGTCGCGTAGATATGAAGCGGCACGAATTCAAGTTCTCAGGACGGAGGGTTTCTCGACCCAAGAAGAGTCAGAGGAACTGATCCATCACGCAGGCTTCCCCAGCTACTAGCACCTAGCTACTAGCTACTGGTTTTCTTGAACTGCTCATCGATCTCTACCTGATAGCCCGTCACCACCTTGTTAGTCTCGTTTGCCATGCCGACGACGGCCATCAACTCTTTGAACATCTGGTCCGTCATACCTTTCTTCTGCGCCGAGACTGTGTGCGAGGCGATGCAATAGCCACACTGATTGGTCACGCTTACCGCGACGTAGATCATCTCTTTGGTCAGGGGATCGAGTGCGCCGGGGGCCATGATTTGCTTGATGTCCTCCCATGTGCGTTTCAGCATGGCGGGATCGTGTGCAATGGCTTTCCAGAAATTGTTGATCCAGTCGGTCTTGCGGACCGCCATGATGTCGTCGTAGACGGCCCGAACCTCCGGGCTGGCGTCTTTGTATTCAATGAGTCCAAGGGTTGCCATGATTCCTCCTAAACAAAGACTTAACGCAGAGATCGCAGAGAAACATCGCAGAGCACGCAGAGAAAAGCGCGGTTACGCCGTTCTCAGCGTCCTCTGCGGATCTTCTCTGCGAACTCTGCGTTAAAGATTTTGATGGTCAGCTCTTCGGCACTTGCCCGTCCAGCAACTTCCCCAACTCGCACCACGAGCAGCGCAAGCCGACGTAGAAGTGCCCAAACAGCGCATACACTGCGCTCACTTGGTCGAAGCGCATTTCGTAGATCAGCTTCTTGAACACCAGTGGGTCGTCGGCGAAGAGATCCACGCCCCACTCCCAATCGTCAAATCCAATCGAGCCGGTGATGATCTGCTTCACCTCACCTGCGTAGCGCCGTCCCACGAGCCCGTGCTCGTTCATCTGCCGCGCGCGTTCTTCGATCGGCAGCGTGTACCAGTTGCGGTCCTCTCCACGCCGCCGGTCCATGGGATAGAAACACAGATAGCGGTTCTTGGGCAGCTCGGGAAACAGCCGTGGCCGCATCGCCTCCCGCTGCCGGGCGAGAGTGTCAGCGATCGCGCGCTTCCAGTCTTCCGAGTGCGGCTCGACGCCGCGCTCAGCCAGTTCGTTGTAAGTCTTGATCGTGGACTCATACAGCCCCAGCTCAATCACCGACAGGTAAGAGGTCGTGGTCTCCAGGTAGTCGCTCAACTTGAGCCGGGCCAACTGCAACTCAGCTTGGTTTAGCTCTTCAAACGAGGAACGGAAATGGACGAACATCAGGTCGCCCTTGTGCCCTAACAGGGAATAGAGGCCCGACTGGCCCGCCGGGTTTTGCTCCATCTTGGAGAGCACGCCGCTGGCCTCGTGGATGATTTCGGTCTTGAGCGACGGGCGAAGTGGGCGCCAGGCGGACCAGCGAAAGCGCATCATCTGGTGCAGCACGCTGTAACCTTCTATGGTCAACGGGACAGGGGGGATTTCGGTCGAAACTGCAGCCTGTGGGCGGACGCTACGGGTGGAAGACATAATCTGTCTTAGTCCTTCGCATCTTAATTGTACCTGCGAATTCGGGAACATCGCGACCGGCAGCGGAGAGCGACTGCCGGGCCCCAAAGGAGACGGCTAGTTCATCCGGTTGAACAGCATTGCTTCCGCGTAGTCCAGCAGTTGGTCCACTTGCAAGCCGGTCGAAAGCAAATGCGCGATGTCTTGTTGCGTCAGCCCCAAGTCGGCCGAGACGTTTTCCAGCTGCCCCATGAGATGAGAGATGGGGAATTGGTTCTTCGAGATCATGATCAAAGCCCTCCTCTTCGTTGATTGGACTGATCCAACCGCCGGGTACGCGGCACTCCGGGTTCGGTGAAAGCCCGGTTCAACCACCATGGGCGTCTTGCTGCTCCGGGCTAAAGCGGGCCCGGACGCTGTGGACGCTAAGTCCTGACAGCTGAGGGAGTGGAGGAGAACTGAGGAGGAGTAGGAAGGTCGAAGGCGGAACCAAGACTCGCCGTCACACTTCCCATGAGGGCTGAAGTTAAAGGCAGACTCTGCGTACGTCAACACCACCGAAGTGCTATGACGGCGGGTCAACGGCGGAAGGGTGTGGACGGTCAAGCTTGTTGACCTGCTTCGACATAGCGCGCAGTACAACCGGAAGTCCCTATTCTGTCCGAAGGGTAGCCAGGGGGTCGATCCTCGTCGCGCGCCGCGCCGGGAAGTACAGAGCAGCGAGCGACACGCAGCCGAACAGCAGCGTGACGCCTGCCAACGTGGCCGGGTCCGAAGCGCTGACTGCGTATACCAAGCTCGCCAGGGCTTTGCTCAGTCCGAGCACGCTCAGGATTCCGACCACTAGTCCTGCCAGAACCGGCTTCATTCCATCCGCGATTACCATTCTCAACACATGGCCACGCCCGGCGCCCATCGCCATGCGGACGCCGATCTCATGCGCCCGTTGATTTACGGAATATGATATGACCCCGTAGATTCCGGCCAGCGCCAAGGCAAGCGCGGCTAACGCAAAGACTGACAGCAACTGCAGGTTGAAACGCCGTGGCGCAACCGTGAGTGACATGTACTGTTCCATCGAACTGACATTCGAAGCCGCCACATCCGGGTCCACACTCCGGACCTGTTCGCGAAAGGCGTCCGCCAGAGCCAGAGGCGCCAGGTCAGTTCGCAACACCCAGTACTGATAGTTCTGAAACCAGACCACCGCGTCTTCATGGGTTTGCCGCATCGGGATATAAATGTCAACGCTCGGAGAGGTCTCCAGCCCTCGGTCCTTGACATCGTGAATTACCCCGACGATCTGCGCCTCCCGTGGCCCGGCGTCGTTGTCGTCAACCATCACGTGCGCGCCGACGGCATCCCCTGCCGGCCAATAGCGCTTGGCCAGAGTTTCGTTGACATAGCAGACCAGTCGAGTGCGATCGTTATCGCTCTCGCTGAATTCGCGCCCCGCCAGAAGCGGAATTCGCATGACCTTGAGGTACATCGGACTAACGATGCGGTACTGCGCCTCGGGGATTTCCTGCTTCGAGAACGCACGCCCCACCACTGTGAAAGGGACTGATGAGATCGCACCGCTCAGTGGCAGCACGTCGACCACACCCGAGGCGGACACCCCAGGGAGCGTCTGGACCCGGGCAAGTAAGTTGTCGTAGAACCTGGTCACATCCGCCAGGTGCGGATAGCGGTTTTTGGGGAGCGACAGGCGAACCGCCAAGACCCCGCGCGAATCAAAGCCTGGATCTACGGTCTGGACCTTGGCGAAGCTCTTGAGCAAAACCCCGGCGCCTGCCAGGAGGACCAGGGAAAGCGCCACTTCGACAACTACGAACCCGGTGCGTAAGGTTTTCCCTCGCGCCCCCTCTGTCGATCCGCGCGATGCCTCGTTCATCTGCCGGGCCAGGTCGCCATGCGACATCGACAACGCAGGCGCCAAACCGGTAACTATTGCTGCCAGCAGTGAAATCAGAACGGTAAAGGCAAGCACCGAGGCGTCCAGCCCGATCTCTTTTGCCCGCGGGATGATCGCCGGGGTTAGTGCCAGCAATGCCTGCACGCCAAAACGCGACAAAAATACTCCCAAGGCACCCCCGGCCGATGCCAGCAAAGTGCTTTCCAGAAGAAGTTGCCTGGCGACCTGCCAGCGCGTGGCGCCGAGCGCGGAACGAATAGATATTTCTTTCCGGCGCCCAGAAGCGCGCACAAGATTCAAGTTTGCAAGATTGGCACACGCGATCAGCAGCACAAAGCCCACGGCCCCCAGGAGCATCCAAAGAGCGCGGCGGTAACCGCCGGTTATCTGATCGCGCATGGGAGTCAGCTTCACCCCCAGCTTTTGAGCATTCGGCCCAGGAAATTGCTGGCGCAGCTTGGCCGCAAGCGCATTCATTTCCGCTTGCGCCCGCTCAGCTGTCACGCCTGGCCGTGTGCGGCCTACCATTCGGAGAAAGTTCACGGTGTTTCGATCGAAGCGCCAGGGATCTGCGTCGGGAACCAGGGGCACTGCGAGTTCCGCCCCAGCAATAGGGAAGAGGAAGTTCGATGGCAGAATGCCAACCAGGGTGTAGCTCACGCCATCAAGGTCCACCGGCTTACCGACGACGCTGCTATCACCTCCAAATCGCCTTTGCCAGAGGCCATGGCTCATGACCACTACCCGCGGGCTGCCCGGGCGGTCGTCCTCTGGCGCCAAAGTCCGCCCGATTGCGGCATGCACGCCGAGCGTCTCAAAAAGATTGGCGGATACACGTGCGCCAATCAGCTGTTCGGTATCTCCTTGCCCGGTGAGATTCGCGCTCCAGGGTCCTACCGCAGAAAGAGAATCGAGGGAGCCAACGTGGTCGCGATAATCGAGAAAGTCTGGAAGCGTGAATGGAGCATCGTTGCGCTCGGGGCGAACTCCGGTGATCCAAAAGGCGCGGTCCGCGTGCTCGAAGGGAAGTTGCCGCAAGAGGACGGCGTTCACCACGCTGAAAATGGCGGTGGTTGCACCAATTCCCAGCGCCAACGTGAGCAACGACACGGTCAAAAACGCTGGCCGTTTGCTTAGGACGCGCAAACTGTGACGGACATCCTTCCAGAACTTATCCACTGCCCAACCTCCGGGAGACGATGCAAAGCCGTTTTCGCTGCATGAAGCTGAGCAGCTGGTGTAATGAAACCTACATCGCCCTCAGCACAACCATGCTGGCATCATCCTGGAAGTGCCCGCCGCAATGCGCAGACGACGCCTGCATCAGGGAGTTCATCAACTCGGCCGCATTCTGGGCCGGATTGTTCAAGGCGATCGCGGCCAGGCGGTGCTCCCCGAAGGCTTCCTCATCGGCATCCGATGCCTCGATGAGACCGTCGGTGAACAGCAAGAGCTTATCCCCGCTTCCCAACCGCACCTCGCTCTGCTCATAGACCCAGTCGGGAAACTGGCCAAGCACGGCGCCGGCAGCGTTCAACTCTGTTGCCTCGCCGTTGGCCCGCACCAGGATCGGCGGGTTGTGCCCGGCATTGCAGTACGTCAGCCGGGCATCGCGGCTGTCGAGAACGCTGTAGAAAAACGAGGTGAACTTGCCCACGGGCGTGATATCACAGAGGATACGGTTCAGCCGGGAGCACAGTTCGCGCGGCGCCAGCTTTTGCCACATCAGCGGTTTCAACGCCGCCTGCAGGCTGGACATCAGCAGGGCCGCCGCCAGTCCCTTGCCCGCGACATCGGCGATGCAAAGCACGGTCTGGGCATCGCTGATGCGAACCACGTTGTAGTAATCACCGCCAACGAAGCGTACCGGCTGGGTGATGCCGGCAATTTCGTAGTCGGCCACCTCTGGCAGTTTCTTGGGCAGCAGCTTATTCTGGATGTCACGTGCTTCCTGCAGTTCATCGGCGCGCCGCCGCTGCGCCTGCCGAATCGCGCTCATCCGTTCCACTTGCGTCTGCAGCTTCTGCAGCAACTGCTCGTTCTGCCAGGGTTTCTGAATGAAGTCGGAAGCCCCACGCCGCATCGCCTCCACCGCCAGATCCACACTGCTCCAGGCAGTCATCACGACCAGAGGCAGGCTCGCGTCCCGGGATCGGATCTGCGACACCAACTCCAGGCCCTCGCCTCCAGCCGTCGTGTCCCGGGTGTAGTTCAGGTCCATCAGGACGACGTCGAATTGCCCTGCGTCCAAGGCCTGCAGCACCCGCGATGGATGGGTGGCGGCTTCGGTGCTGTAGCCGTTGTTCTTGAGCAGCAGCTGCAACGCGTCCAGCACGTGTGGCTGGTCGTCGGCTAGCAGCACGCGCGCCGCCCGGGAGGTTTGCGATTGATGAGCCATGGACATAACCAAGCCTTCCATAGCAGCTGGTTGTGCACCCCGCGGGCCACATGCTTCCCACAGCGCAGGTTGTTGATTACGTGGAGCTTGCTTGCTGGCTCGTCGGTCCACACAAACTCTGTCCTGTGCGCCCATGGAACCGGCTGTTCGAAAACGAACAGAGTGCGGAAGGATCATGGTTCGGAGCGGGTACGCGGGTAGCTTTGGCACAATTGCAGGAATCCGAATAAAATGGTGCCTTCCACCGGTCGGAGAATCTAAGATCGGTAGGTGAAAACGAACGGATAGTATGCGAGCCATCGCAAATTCCGCGCCCTGTGATTCTTGTCGCCTTTGTTGTTGTCGCTAACCAGGTTTCGCGAAATCCATACAATCCACGGACGGGGAACACTCGAAGCAGCAGGAGCCAACTATGAAAATTGCTAACGACGTAACTGAACTGATCGGCCGCACGCCGCTGGTGCGGCTGAATAAGGTGTCGGCCGGCAGCGCCGCCACGATCGCCGCAAAACTGGAGGGTTTCAACCCCTGCGCCAGCGTGAAGGACCGCATCGGAGTGAGCATGATCGAGGAGGCCGAGCGCGCGGGGAAAATCCAGCCCGGACGCACCGTCCTGATCGAACCAACCAGTGGCAATACGGGAATCGGATTGGCGTTCGTGGCTGCGGTTAAGGGATACAAGCTCATCCTGACCATGCCGGACACCATGAGCTTGGAGCGCCGGGTTCTGTTGCGGGCCTTTGGCGCAGAAATCGTGCTCACCCCCGGCCCCAAGGGAATGAAAGCCGCAATCGCCAAAGCGGAAGAGATTCTGGCTGCCAACCCCAATGGCTACATACTGCAGCAATTCGATAACCCGGCCAATCCCAAGATCCACGTGGAAACCACCGGCCCGGAAATCTGGAACGACACCGACGGCAAAGTGGATATTTTGGTTTCGGGCGTCGGCACGGGTGGCACCATCACTGGAGTCTGCCAGTACATCAAGCCGAAGAAGCCTTCGTTTAAGGCAGTGGCAGTGGAGCCTGTCGACAGTGCGGTCCTGTCGGGTGGTCAGCCTTCTCCGCACAAGATTCAAGGTATTGGGGCGGGATTTATTCCGTCCATCCTGCGAACCGACTACATCGACGAAATCGTTACGGTCACCAACGACGAAGCCATCACCATGGCCCGCCGCTTGGCGAAAGAAGAAGGCCTGTTGGTCGGGATTTCTTCGGGGGCCGCGGTTGTGGCCGCTCTCAAGGTGGCGAAAAAGCCGGAAAATGCCGGCAAACTGATCGTGGTGGTTTTGCCGGACTTCGGCGAGCGCTACCTGACCAGCATCCTGTTTGACGAACTGCGCAACGAGTCGCTACAAATGGCGGCTGCGGTGTGAGATGCCCCACCTCGCATCACTAATTCGCGAAGATGTGGCCACCATTCTGGAGCGGGACCCGGCTGCCCGCTCCAAGCTGGAAGTGTTTCTCTGCTACTCCGGCCTGCACGCGCTGTGGTTCTACCGCGTCGATCATTGGCTGTGGAACCACGGCTTCTACTTTTTTGCCAGATGGTTCTCGCAAGTCGGACGATTGCTGACTGGCATCGAGATTCATCCCGGCGCCAAGATCGGCCGGCGCCTGTTCATTGATCACGGCATGGGAGTGGTGATCGGAGAAACCACGATCATCGGCGACGATGTGACGCTCTACCAGGGCGTGACGCTCGGCGGGACGGGCAAAGAGCATGGCAAGCGTCACCCTACGATAGATGACAATGTGGTTATCGGCGCCGGCGCGCGAATCCTGGGCAACATCACGGTAGGGAAGAACTGCCGGGTGGGGGCCGGGTCGGTCGTCCTCCGAAACGTGCCGGAGGATTCCACGGTCGTCGGCGTGCCCGCGCACATCGTTTTCCAGAATGGAAAGCGCGTCATCATCACGGATCCCAAGCAGATCAAAGACCCCTTGTCGGAAGCTCTGGCTGCGGTTGCCGGGGAGGTTGGAAAACTGCGCCATCGCGTGCAGAAGTTGGAGGGTGTGATCGAGGCTGACCACGAAGCATCCGCTTCACTCGAGCAGATCATCGCCGAGATGGACTACCAGATTTAGCCGGGATTCGCCCCACTCCAACACCTCAAAACAGTGTAGAATGCCGCAGCTGCCCGTCCCAGCATTCTGCTTGCTTGAGGAAATCGCATGAACCTCCGAATGATCAAAGCTCCTACACTTGTGGCTGTCATTGTTGTCTTAACTCTGTTCTCTGATAATGCCCGGGCTGGAAAGGTCATCCATACCTTCGGCGGTCGTGATGGCTGCGGGCCTTGGGGTGATTTGATCGCGGACGCCGCCGGAAATCTCTACGGAACCACGTTAAATGGGGGCGGGAACCCGGGGCAGGGGGTGATTTTTCAGTTGACTCCGCCGGTTCCACCTAACACGGACTGGACAGAGAATATCGTCCATCGCTTCGCTGGGAAGTTGGATGGCGCGGCCCCGAGTGGGCAATTAGTTGTCGATGGCAATGGCAACTTGTATGGCACCACGCAGGCCGGCGGCGCCTTCGGATTGGGCACCGCGTGGGAGCTTGCGCCGCAGCCGGGCGGTGGGTGGACGGGTACTGTGCTCTACAGCTTTTTCGGAGTCAACGGCGCACAGCCGGTAGGAGGTCTGGTGATGGACGCAGGCGGCAACCTCTACGGAACCACCCTCGGAGGTGGCGCCAACGGAGGCTTCGGTACGGTTTTCGAGTTGTCGCCGCCGCCCCAGCCTGGGCTCCCATGGACTGAGACCGTGCTGCATTCCTTCACCGGTGGGTACGACGGGAATGCGCCCGTAGGCGGTGTGATTTCCGACCAAACTGGAAACCTCTACGGAACCACACAAGTCGGTGGCGCATTCAACGGCGGTGCTGTGTTCCAACTCTCGCCACCGGTTGCGGGTGGGGCCTGGACGCTGACCGTGCTGCACAGTTTCAAGGCCAAACCGGGAGTGTCTGCTGCACCCAGGGCTTCGCTGACTATTACAGCGGCGGGAGCGCTCATCGGCACTACTTCTCAGGGTGGCCCCGGACAGCACGGAACCGTCTTTGGGCTTCGTCCCCCGCCCGTCCCGGGCGGCCCTTGGGGGTATCAGACTCTCCACAGTTTCCAGGGGTTCCCTGACGATGGGTCTGATCCTGAATCTAGCTTGGCTGTGGTAGGCGGACGAATCTACGGCACCACGATGCAGGGAGGAGCGGGTGCCGGCACGATTTTTCGGCTCAGCCGTGATGCCGGTCCCGGCATGTCTCTGACCGAAACCGTCCTCCACAGCTTCAGCGGAGGCGTCGACGGCAGCTCCCCAAGGGCGGGCATGCTCTTTCTGGACGGCAGCTTGTATGGAACGACCTCGGCGGGTGGGAATATTAATTGCGGGACGGTGTTTCGACTCGGAAATTGATTTGTCCCCGAGCGGATGAGTGGTGTGCACAGGCATTTGTCATGTGCACACTACTTCTTCTTCGCGTACTCGCTAGCTCCCATTAGGTGCAGCGAAACATACGGCTCATCGCCCACCACCCAGCTATCGTGACCCGGAGCGATGTAGAACAGGTCCCCTGCCTTCATCTCGATGATCCGGCCATCGTCCATCGCCGCCGTGGCGCGGCCGGAGATGACGAGGCCCACATGCTCGATCGCGCAACTCTTCGCGCCCGACGCCTTCCCCACGTGTTCTGACCATTTCCAGCCCGGCTGGTAGGTGGCGCGGCCGATGGTCATGCCGCCCAGGTGGACCAGTTCAAACCTACCTTTTTCGAAGGTGCGGACTTCGTCCGGTTGCTCGAAGCGCTTGAGGATGACTTCGTACAAGGTGTTCTCCAGAATGTTGGGATAGCAAAAGCGTTGTTGTTTCGGATGTCTTGCGGCAAAAAACGATGCGGAGAGTTCCTGTTTCGGAACCCTCCGCCTAATGTATTGGCTTCCGATGACTTGGAGGCCACCTAGTAGCTTACATGCGTGTCTTCGCCAATCCATTCGCGAAGAATCCCCTAGCCTCGCCCGCGGCCTTGGACTATGCTTGCCATGTTCCCCACGTAGCCCGATGCCTTTGGTCACATGCAACGAGGCTGGTTATCGTGCATCCTATTCGGGTGACGACCAACCGCAAACCGCCGTGCGGCACTAGGAGCCAGAACGTGCAATTCAGCATAGAGACCGAGCGCGAAGCCGATGGCCGCTGGATCGCCGAAATCCCCGAGATACCAGGGGCCCTGGCCTACGGCAAGACGGAGCAGGAAGCTGTCGCCAAGGCTTCCGCCATTGCCCTACGAACGCTGGCTGACAAAGTTGAGAAATCGCAAGAGCCGCCAACCTCTATCAGTTTCAAGCAACGCGCCATCGCGTGACCCACTGGCCCAGCACCAGGGCCCGCCTCGTCCATAAGGCGCTTATCAAGATCGGCTGGACGCTTGTGTCTCAGCGCGGCTCCCACCAGAAACTTCGACGCAGCGGATTTCCTGACTACACCTGGGCGTTCCACGACAGGGAAGAGATTGGTCCGAAAATGCTGGCCCGAATCGCCAAGCACACCGGGCTTACACCGAAAGACCTCTGACGGGACGCTTCGTATCAGGGTATGCCTTCAGGCATACCGCAAACGTCGCTTTTCAGTCGCGCCTTTAGGCGCTGCCGGATGTGGGAACAGTTGCGCCGCATGGGCGCCGACTCGGGTTCAGGGTTGCGGATCGGCACGCCTGAAGGTGAGACCTGATACGAACCCTCTGGGGACGTCGGCCCTGTCATGCTGAGCGAGGATTGAACTTCGCACCGCGAAGTTCAACCGCAGTCGAAGCATCCCTATTCGCTCTGAGAGGAACCCTACGGGCTTAACCTGCGTAGCAAGGCATTCTTCCTGTGTAAACGCGGGCTGGGAGAATGCCTTGACGCCGCTCAACCGGTGTCAGCTTGGTAGGGATCCTTCGACTACATGGCCGCTTCGCGTTGCGAAGCGGTCATTTCGCTCAGATGTAATGAAAACAACACAAAGGCATGCAGCCTGGATGGCCGCGTCCACCTGGAACAGGCGCGCCCTGTGATTGCGGCCCACAAGCCGCTGTTCATCGATAAGCCGCTGGCCTCGACCTTGGGAGATGCTCGGGAGATC
>JAIQFW010000255.1 GCA_020073105.1 Terriglobia bacterium | reverse complement strand
AACAGCGTTGAGTTCCTCGCCTCGGGTGGCGGCCAGCTATCTTCGTGCCGCCACTCTCCGGGCCCGGATTTCAGAGTCACATCGGGCGAGTGCCAGTGCTGCACGTAGATCAGCAGTCGCGGATCATTCAGCACGCCGGTATCCCGGCCCTTCAGCCAGTAATCCCACCAGCGCACGGCTTCCTCGCGCCACTCGATCAGCGGGCCAAAGTCTCCGTTGTGAGGATAAGTGTGGTTCCAGGGTCCCACCAGGGCTTTGATGGGGGCCTTCGTCTGCATCAGCATGTCGGGAATGCTGTCACGATAGCCGTCTTGCAATCCGCCGATCAGAAAACTCGGAACCTTGATTTCGCTGTACGGTCGCACGGGACTCCGCCAGAAGGGGCCGTCATGCTGATGCTTGAAGTAGAGCAGCGTCCAGGGCGGAGCGTCAAAGCGTGGGTCGAGGACTTTCTCGTCCAGGGTATAGTCTGGCGCACCGGTCATTCCTGGAGCCATGTCCATATTCAGTTCCCACTCGTCAATGTGCACCATGCCGTCGATGTAGTGGATGTCGTCATGAAACAACTCAGCGGTCGCGTCGACGGCGAGGATCGCCTTCAGTTCCGGCGGGTTGCGCATCGCCATCTGCAAAGAATTAAATCCGCTCCAGGAGATGCCCATCATCCCGACATTTCCGTTCGACCAGGATTGATGTGCCAGCCAGGTGATGATCTGCAACCCGTCGATTTGCTCCTGTTCGGAATATTCGCGGTCGGTCGGAACGCCTTCGCTGGTACCAAATCCGCGAATATCCACTCGGGCGCAGACATAACCGCGGTGGGCGAAGTATGAATACAGGGCATAGTCACCCGCAGCCATGGCATCGTCCTTGCGGTAGGGGTTGTACTCGAGGATGGCCGGGAACTTCTCATCCGGCTTGGCGCCGTGGGGCATGTACAGAGTCACGGCCAGACGTACGCCGTCTTTCATCGGAATCCAGGTGTTTTCCATGCGGACCCCATAGGTTGGGGGGGAGGGTGGTTCGACTGCGTCTGCCATTGTGACAGTAGCCAGCAGTACGAGGACGGAAGCCAGTGGTCGGATCAATGTTTCTCCCTTTTCCTTAGTGTTCTCACAGAGTTGCAGCCAGTATAGCCGGAACCGCATTCCGCTGTAGTCTCCGGCTCCGATGCAGACCCAGATAGACGTCACATCTGGTCAGTGATTTCGGTCACTTTACAGCCGTCGCCGAGTCACTGCCGAATTTCCTGGCATTCTCTACATTGATTTGTGGTGGAGGAGGGAAAGCGATGTCGACTGCCTGGAAGTCCCGTTATGCCCAGCGCACCAAGGACATAAAGAGTTCAGCCATCCGTGAACTGCTGAAGATCACGCAAAAACCGGAGATCATTTCCTTTGCCGGTGGCCTGCCCGCCCCTGATGTTTTCCCGCTGGACCGCTTTCAGGAAGCCTGCCGCAGAGTGCTGGAATTGAACGGCCACCAGGCCCTGCAGTATGGCGCTACCGAGGGCTACGAGCCACTGCGCGAAATGATTGCGCGCCACATCGCCCGCTATGGAATCAAGGCCAAGGCGGAGAACGTCCTCATCACCTCCGGCTCGCAGCAGGCGTTGGACTTGATCGGAAAACTGTTTATCAATCGCGGGGATCGCGTGCTGGTGGAAGCGCCCACCTACCTGGGTGCCCTGCAGGCGTTCAGCGTTTACGGCGCCGAGTACATCAGCGTGAGGAGCGACAACGATGGCCTGTGCACCGAGCAACTGGAAGAGCCGCTGCGCATGGGGCCGAAGTTCATGTATGTGCTGCCCAACTTCCAGAACCCCGGCGGGACCACGCTTTCCGAAGGCCGCCGCCATCAACTCGTACTGCTGGCCGACAAGTATGGCATCCCGATCGTCGAGGACGATCCCTACGGCCAGCTTCGCTACGAAGGTGAGCACCTCTCGCCGCTAGTGGTGATCGATCGCGAAAATCTGCGGAGGGATAACGGCTACTCCATCGGGAACGTCATCTACCTGAGCACCTTCTCCAAGACACTCGCCCCGGGTCTGCGACTGGGCTGGATTGTGGCGCCGCCGGATGTGATCGCGAAGTTTGTGCAGCTCAAACAGGGCGCGGACCTGCACACCTCGACCTTCACGCAGGTCGTAGCGTATGAAGTTGCCAGGGACAACTTCCTGGACGAGCACGTAAAGCTGATTCGCAAGGTCTATCGCGAGCGGCGTGACGCGATGCTCGAGGCGTTGAAGAAGTATTGTCCATCCGAGGTGATCTGGACCCATCCGCAAGGCGGATTGTTCCTGTGGGTGACGTTGCCGGAGGGAATGGACAGCAAGAAGCTGTTCCAGACCGCGCTGAAGGAAAACGTGGCCTTTGTCCCGGGCGACTCCTTCTACGCTCCGAACAACGGGTTTGCCAGCGAAGGCAACCGCCACATGCGGCTGAACTTTTCCTATGTACAGCCGGAGCAGATTCGCGAAGGCATCCGGCGGCTGGCAGTGGCGATTAAGCAGCAGATGCACGAGCTGCAGGTTGTGCACGCGTAACGGGAACCAACGTCGCGTGTCCTCCTGAGAGAAGGGTCCGCTCCGCTTAAGCGCGGCGGGGCGGGCCCTTTGGAGTTTCTGGATTCTTGAATGTGCCATCCCAACTGTGGGTGCCCATCCTTTCGCGTTCTTTGCAAAAGGGTGGAAGGCAGTACTGTCAGCATCGAGTCCGGAGAAGCATTACGCCCTCCCGAACGGCTCTTCCAGCGACGGACTTTGCGGCGTGAACAGCTCCGCCCCGTTCTCCGTGATGCGCATGTCGTCTTCCAGGCGAATGCCAAACTCACCCGGTATGTAGATTCCCGGCTCATCGCTGAAGGTCATGTTCGCGGCAAGCTTCAGACTGTTTCCGCGCACGAGGTAGGGCCACTCGTGGCCATCCATGCCCATACCGTGGCCCACGCGATGGGTGAAGAACTTGTAGTCCGGGCCATAGCCGGCATCGACAATGACCTTGCGCACCGCCGCGTCGACCGCCTGGCACTCCACCCCCGGGCGGGCCGTCTTGAGTGCTTCACTCTGCGCGCGATGGACAATATCGAATACCTTCTTCATCTTGTCGGTGGCTTTGCCCAGGACAAACGTGCGCGTGATGTCGGAGGTGTAGCCCTCCACCTTGCAGCCGTCGTCGAGCAGAATGATGGTCCCTTCACGGATGATCTGTGGCGCGCGCGAGCCGTGGGGGAAGGAAGTGTATTCCCTGGTCGAAACATCCACTTCTCCGGGAAAGCCCAGCGTGTCATACGCTGCATCCACCAGGTCGGAAACTTGCTCTCGCGTCATCCCGTCTTTCAGCGCCCGATAGGTTGCCTCGTAGGCCGCAAGCGTAACCTTTGACGCCAGACGCATCAGCGCGACTTCGTGATCGCTCTTGATCATCCGGCATCCCGCCGTCACCGGAGTTGCGCTGACAACTTGTAAATGCGGAGACGCTTTGGCGATTCCGCTGCTGAAGACATAGCGGATAGTTTCCTCCATCCCTACCGCACCGGCGGACAAGCCATGGTCCTTCAAAGCGCGTCCCAGGAGTTCGTAAGGATTGTCGTCTTCCTTCCAGGTGCGCACGTCGGCGCGGTCGGCTACAGGCGATTTAGCCATCTGTTCGCGTGCCCGCCCTTCTTCGAAGGCCGGGCAGATACAGATGGGATCGCCGCTCACCGGGAACACCACGACGAACAGCCGCTCCCCACCCCACCACCGGATGCCGGTGAAATACTCGAGCGAAGAGCCTTCCATCAACAGCAGAGCGTGCATTCCCTGGTCCCGCA
Source organism: Terriglobia bacterium (assembly GCA_020073105.1). Lineage (GTDB taxonomy): Bacteria > Acidobacteriota > Terriglobia > Terriglobales > Acidobacteriaceae > JAIQFW01. The sequence goes on along the minus strand of JAIQFW010000255.1, from coordinate 1,038 downwards.
TCCGCCGCCGAGCTTTCTCCTGGCGGCCGGCCCGCTCCTCCTTCGTGATCGGCACTGCCTGGTCTTTCATCGAGGCCAAGGCGGCAATCGAAGGCGACGGCGGCGGACAAGAAGCCTCCGTCTCTGAACGGGCGAGCGAACCTGCGCCTAAAGTTGCCAGCGCTCCAGCCTGAACAAATCGGCGACGGGAAATCATTCAGCCTCCATGTGCTAAGGTCGCCATTATAGTGTCGAGCAATAGTCGGCAAACCGGAAACCATCGGCTAGCTGACTGATTCCGCCAGCTACGTCGTTGCTTAGTGTATTCTCACGCTCGGCAGAACGGGCGCATGGTTAAGGTGGGCTACAGGCACGCTCGGCGCAGCGATATTCCGGCAATGGCGGAGATCCGCGCCACCGATTGGGGAACCGAGGAGTAACTGGCGGCAACGCATCCTCCGATACTTGACCCACGAGCAATACCCGAGGGAAGCGTTATGTCCCCGCGTGTCCTTCGTTTGTGTCGAACGAAAACGCATCGTAGGCTTGATTGCAGGGCATCTGACGCGCCGCTTCGGTTGTGAGGGAGAGTTGCAGTGGATTTCGATCAGGCCGCAGCACCGGGGGCGTAGCATCGCGACGGAACTCCTTCGTCGCTTGGCCAGATGGTTCGTCGCTCATGATGCGCGGCGTGTTTGTGTTGACGTAGAGCCTTCCAACCAGGTCGCACGCCGCTTCTAAGCGCGTCACGGCGCTGAGAACTTAAAGCTACATTGGATGGTCTGGAAAGATATCCGGCGGGTCGTTGTGAGCCCCCGGGCCCGTCGACTGGACCGCATCGCGGACCACGAAAGAGTGAAGCCGTGGGGCGCATAGCACAGACACCTCACCCAGCGTGAGATTGGTGTGTGAAATCCTGTTTTCAACATCTCTAACGACGCCGGTCCTGTCAAGGGACTTGGGCTCTGGTTTTTGTAAGTCCGGACATACTTCCTCGACAGCGCAGACGCACTGGTTCCTTTCGGGAGAGTAAGAATCATGTTTTCTTCGAAGATTTAG
>JAIQFW010000254.1 GCA_020073105.1 Terriglobia bacterium | reverse complement strand
GCTATCGCCGGCTTGCCAGGGCGGATTTCCTCTTTCTTTTCCTCCGCCGCAACCGGCCGCATGCTTACAACCTTGGCAAGCACCTTACCAGTCAGAACAGTTAAATGGATGGTCACGATCGCGCCCAAGATGGCTGGCACGAGGTATACGTTCTCAACCTTCCAGAGCCAGTGTCCCAACACCGGTGAGCCTATCCATGCCCCAAACCAACCGACGATCAGCTTCCCAAATAGAGCGTCGTAGCCCTCAAGAAACCGATAGCGGATGACGTAATGGTAGGCAACAGCAACGACTGCCCCGATGAGAGTGAGAGTCAGGAAGGAAAGCAAGCTCATTCCCAGCATACGTGTACCTCCTTTTGGACCAGGGGAAACCACAGTGGTCTTCCGGAAGAACGAGGTCCGAAACTGGGTCAAATAAACATTGCCGAATCGAGGTCACGGATCGAGACCCGATCCGCAAATTGATCTTTTCGTCTCTAATTCTAGGCCAGTCTGATCGCCGATTCAATATTTCTGGAACGTGATCATCAGGGATTACACCACCAAAACGGGATTCCGCTCTGTTCCCAGCCTGTCCTCGTGGGCGCTATCGACCTAGAATTAGTAGTGGTCCTTTTCGGCCGTGCTGGTCGTGCTATGCCGATGCACAAAGTTTATTTTCGATTTTACGCGGAGTTGGACGAACTGCTCTCGCCGACCAAGAGAGGTTCTTGTCTCGTCCATGGCTTTAATACCACTGCCTCGGTCAAGGATGTGATCGAGGCTTTCGGTGTGCCGCCACCGAAATCGGTCTCATCCTGATCAATGGTAAGTCCGTGGACTTCTCTTACCTCCTGAACGAGGGAGACCGAATCAGCGTTTACCCAGTGTTCCGATCACTCGACATCAATCCGCTCACACGTGTGCGGCCTGCATTTAAAGGGGAAAGGCGCTTCGTGCTCGACACCCATCTCGGCAGGTTAGCGGTCTACCTGCGAATGCTGGGTTTCGACAGCCTGTATCGCAGTGACTATCCCGATGGACACTACGAGATGTTCGGCGTGACTCAACGGGCGTCGGTCCTCCCACGGGACCGCTTCTCCAGACAATTGCAGTGATGCCAAGCCCATTCCGAGTTGATCGTGGTGACTGCTCGGACGGATCGTTGAACGCAATCTAATCGTCTGCTCAAACTACGTCTTCGTGGTGAGTGGCACCTCTCCAGCAGATTCTCAGAAACTGACGAACCCTGTCACAGCGGATTGAGAATCGCGGTGCTATAAAGAAAAGCAGCAGGCAAATGCCTGTGACAACTGAATATTCCACAAGGTACGTGCCCCAGGTGGCTCCCGTGGAACCGACAATCAAATGTCGTCTTTGGCTCTCTTTCGGTCTAGCACTGATGGCTTCCGTGGCAGCCTATTTGATGGCCTTTTTCCTGTTCACGATACACGAGGAAATAGGCGTCTCTGCCGACGCAGCACTGCCCATCGCCGGTTGCACTTTTCCCATCGTGTTTCTGGGCAGCCTCATTGTCTATCTGGTCAAGAGACTGGGTGGGCGCAGCCAGTGACAGCGCTAAAATTCCAGCGATAGAACGCAGTCCCAGTGATCCTAGCTCTCGTTCCGACTGGTCAACCTCGGGGTGCCACGCATAGGGCGGCAGGCTCGCACTGACCGGCTTTCTCGAGATCGCATCACAACTGGTATGAGATCGATGGCTGCATGGCTGCAGGCCATAGCGCGGAGATACTCTTGCCCATCTTCGGAATCGAACGGCACACACACCAATTCACGATCGGGCAATGTGATCCCGTAATCCTGTGCAGTCTTCTGGAAACGACTCACGTAGTCTTCACAGATCTGGTGCCCAAGTCCACGCGAACCACAGTGAATTTGGACTGCGACGTTGTCCGGATAGATCTGCAGGTGCGCAGCAGTGGCTTGGTCATGTACTTCAGAGACTCTGTCCACTTCGATAAAATGGTTCCCAGCGCCAAGAGTCCCGAATACCGCGGGGCTCAATGCTGACCTTCACTCCTGCTTCGACAGAGACGACCAGGCGTCGTTGTCACGTAGAAGAGTGACACAAATCACAGCTTTGCGATTTGAACTAGGTTATCCTGAGTTGTGCCAGTTCCCCCGCTACGCGCAAGGGCTTCGCTACTCACTCAGGTTCGGTGAGCGCGTAACCGTTGCCTTCCTTCTGGCGTACACCTATCACACGTGCCAAAAATGTGCTCTGACGCGCTTCAGCATGTTTCGTAGGAACTGAGGCGTGACCAACAGTTCGCTGCCAAGAAGCGTGGCGCAAAATGGGGTCTGACCACACACGCATCAGTTTCAACCACCGATTAAGTTCTGTGCAGCATCATTGTGTCCCGATGAGCGCACTTGTTCCAGCCTCATCGAGAAGCAACAACGGTTTTCGATCCCCAGGTCCAACGCTCGATTGCTCCGCTATCGGTGAACAGGTTAGAAACTCGAAGCGGAGTCACGAGCTATTGATTTGTCAGCTAAGTGGCTTCTTGTCAATTGCTTAGAGAAGAATGAGAGTGCTGTTGGCATGGCAGAGCTATTGCATTTTTCCGGCCCGTTGACTCCTCTGAGATCCGACAGCCGGCACTCGGCCGATGTAGGAGTTAGTGGCGAGCCCCGTTGGTACGCCGCTTATACTCGCTTCCGCTGCGAAAAGCATATCGCCGAAATGCTCGATTACCGAGGTGTCGAGCATTATTTGCCGCTGTATGAAACAGTGCACCGGTGGAAGAACAGGAGCGCGCGAGTGCAACTGCCGTTGTTTCCCTCTTATCTGTTTGTTTACACTTCGCTGCAGGATCGGATGCGCACCCTGGCTCTCCCCGGGGTAATTGGACTGGTGGGACATCCCAGCCCCATGGCTCTGAACGGGCAGGAAGTGGAGGCGATCCGCAAGTACCTGTCACAGCGCTTGCCCGTGCAGCCTCACCCGTACATCACGCAGGGCAAGCGCGTGCGTATTAGAACTGGTCCCTTGGCTGGCCTAGAGGGCTTCGTACTGCGTCGGCGGTCGGCTTGGTGTGTGGTCATCAATGTGGACCTGATACACCGTTCCATGATCGTGCAGATAGATGCTTCGCACCTAGAACTTGTCCCCAATGCCTCCTTGCGTCGATCCGCGACATGAACTGACGAGCTTGCTCCTCAACCCTCCCCTGAGGTGCTTCTATGAGCAGAAATTTCGAATTGCTGGAACAGATCGGCCGACAGCAAGAAATCCTTGGTTCAGACAGGCGCCTCTCTCGTAGAAGTGACCTTGGCGTACCAACTCCCTCCCCCCCTGCTTTGCCTGCGGAAGCGGAATGGTGGCGTGCGTGGGAAACACTGCGCAAGCATTGGCGTGTTGCCACCACTTTTGCCGGTGCAGTGATGACCGCGGTGGTTGTGGTAACGGTGCTGACCAAACCCGTGTATGAACCCGTAGCGCGGGTTGAAATCGATCCTCCCGGCGCTGAGTTATTTAACCTCGAAGGGCGTGAAAGTGCCGATAGCTCTCCCGAGTTTCTGGAAACCCAGGCGCGCAACATGGAGAGTCCGGAGCTGTTGGTGACGGTCATGCGACAACTGCAGTTGGATCAGGTACCGGAGTTTAAAGACCGGACACTCGTCTCCCGGACGCTGGGAGCAGGACTGTCCGGCTTGGAGCGAATTTCAACCGGACTTTGGAAGGGTAGCCATCCAGATGACTCTGCGAAACTTCCAGCAGGTTTACAAGTCCTGAGTCCCAGCGAGGCCTCAACTCTGGCAGCCATGCAATCCCGCGTTTCGGTAAAGCGTGACACCGCCAGCCACCTTGTAAACGTCAGCTTCAGTACCCACGATGCGGTGCTCTCGGCTGCGGTCACCAACATGCTGGTACGCTCCTTCATCGAGCGTACCTACGAGACCCGGCACACTGCAATCATGCAATCCACCGACTGGCTCGCCCGACAATTGGACGACATCCGGGCCAAGATGGAGCAGTCCAACCGAGCGTTGGCTCAGTTCCAAAGCACCAGCGGGATAACTGACGTCGACCAGAACAAGAGCACGTTCTCGGAGCAAATGGCCGAACTGAGCCGCCAGAAAACCCAGGCCCAAGGGGAACGAATTCAATTGGAATCCTATTTGAGCAAGACCCGGGGAGGTGAGATTGAAAGCCTGCCGCAAATCCAGAACAACTTGGTGGTCCAGCAGTTGACTCAGAAGCTGGGGGAGACTCGCGCGGAGCTTTCCCAAACCCTCGCCGTGTACGGGAGGAACCACCCCAACGCGAAAAAGCTGCAAAACCAGGTGGACGAATTGGAGTCACAGCTGCGTCTACAACGAAGCGCAATCGTGGGCCAGATGCAGACCAGTTATGCTGCGGCGCTGACACGCGAGCAGATGATCACCGGGCAGATGCGCGGGACTGCCAAAGAGCTCGGCCAGATGGCGCAATACACGGCGCTCAAGAAAGACGCCCAAGTGAATGCGGACCTCTATAACTCGTTGTATGCCAAGGTAAAGGAAGCCGGCATTACTGCGGCTTCGAAATCCACCAACATCCGGATCGTAGACCAGGCAAGGGTGCTCGACCGTCCCACGCGTCCGCGCCCGCTGCTGAATCTCGGAATCGGGATGGTGGTCGCGCTCCTGGGTGGACTCCTGCTGGTGTTTGGGCGCCAGGCGATGGATATGAGAGTTCACACACCCGAGGATGTGCTATTTTCGACTGGCATCAGGACAGTCTCCATGATGCCTCTCGCCAGTGCAGATGGACCATCCACTCTGTTTGCTTCCCTGAGGTCCACGCTGGGTGCGCCGAAGGGCCGATGGTTGCAGGAGCCTGCGAAGTTTCTGTTGGAACAACCTGATTCCGAACAATCCGAGGCGGTCCGCGGGCTTCGCACTGTGTTGATGCTTTCCCATCCAGACCACCCGCCCCACATGTTACTCGTCGCGTCATCGCTTCCTTCCGAGGGCAAAACCACAGTTGCGATTAATCTCTCAATGGCCTTCGCCCAACACGGAAGAACCTGCATCCTCGATGCCGATCTGCGACGTGGCAGTGTGGGCAAGGCATTTCACCTCAGGAGTGCGAGGGGGCTGAGCGAGTACCTTAGAGATTTGGCAAAATTTGAGTCCGTCCTCTCTCCCGCCCCCGACGTTGTGGGATTGACCATCATCGCCGCAGGCGAAGTAGACCCTGACCCGGGAAAGCTGATCGGGTCGGAAAAGATGAGGCTCTTGCTTCAAACTCTCCGCGATCGATTCGACTTTGTTGTTATCGATTCCCCACCCATCCTTCCTTATGCAGACGGCCGTGTCCTGTCGCCATTTGTCGATGGCGTAGTGTTTGTGGGACGTGCCGGCGTGGTCACACGAGACGCAATGGCCCGATCCATTGAACTGCTGGAGCAGGTCCTTGATGTGGAGCGTCTGCGGCTGACCGTGGACAATGGCTAGGAGGATGATGCCAAAGGTGACCTGCATCTGGGTGTGCTTGAATAGTTGGTTGAGGACCACCTGGGCTACCGCGTCCCGCTTGAGTTCAATGACCATGCGCATCCCTTCGCGGTCAGACTCATCCCTCAGGTCAGCAATGCCTTCAATTTTTCTCTCCTGGACGAGTTCGGCGATCTTTTCCAGGAGCTTTGCTTT
>JAIQFW010000253.1 GCA_020073105.1 Terriglobia bacterium | reverse complement strand
GGCAAGCAGCGAGATATTTCCAGTCCACTTTGAGAACCCAAGACTCATCTCCGCGTAAGCGGGCAACCATTGTGCCAGCCCCAACTCCAAAGCGCCTCCTAGAAAGATCGCCACATTGACGGCTACGAAAGAGGAGTTGCGACAGAGATCGCGCATTGGCGTCCGTCTGCCTTCTGTGTCCGAGATGAGCGGGGGGAGATCGACGTTAAGGAATCCGAGAACTACCAGTAAGGGAGCAACGATAAAAATCAGGGATATCGTGCGCCATCCGATGCCCAATCGAAATGCGAACGTACCCACCAGGACCGTGATCACGGTTCCGATTCCATAAAAAGAATGCAACCAGTTCAAGGCCGTTGCGCGGCTGAGTGGCTGCAGAGCGGCGACGATGGGACTGAGCACCATGTCCAGAATCCCAGCGCCGAGGCCCATGACCAACACCGCAACCAGGACCATGGAATAACCGTGTGCGTTGCCCAGGAGCGCGAGCCCAACACCGATCAGCAGAGTTCCGAGGATACAAAACAGCTTGCCTCCCCATCGATCGGCCAAGGGGCCGGTCAAGAGAATGCCCCCAACAAGCCCGACAAAGGTGAAGGCGCTGATGCGACCCAGTTGCTCCCCCGTCAGCCCGTCCCTTCCTCCAAGGTCTACCCTGAGGGTAGTCAGGAAAATCGGCATGAGATTCACTGCGATCGCGAGACACACCATCGCCGCATAGCAGAGGGCGAAGGCATATGCGGGATTGAGTGCGCGATTCTTCATGCTGTCACTGAAAGAAGCTGGCAAGGCCACAACAGACGAAAGTCCCGCCTTGTGAGATTCCACGGGCAGCGAAATGTTCCAGAAGGAATTGGTGGCGCTGTGAGGGAGGCCGGGAAGGCGCTGTTCGACGGGGCCTATGCGTGGCGCGAGGCGCCGCCGCCGCACTCGGGACACGTATGAAATTCCTCGAGAATTCCGCCCAGGCCCGGATCGGTCTTCCCAGCATCGTGCGCGTCGACGTTGTACACAATCTTGTCGCAGTGGTGGTTCATCTCAACTTTGCACTGCGGACAAATCATTTTGTCGGTCTCAGCCACAACAGCCATCCTTGTCTCCGGGCATCAGCCCAGAGAGATCTGTTCACGCCCCTGGCGAAGTGTCTTTGCCATCCAGATGAGTTAGTGTCTTTGCCATCCAGATGAGTTCCTTCAAGAACTTGTCGATGCGACGGATGTAGGACTCATCGAGGAGTCTACCGTCCTCGGCAAATACTTTCTGCACGCTCGAGAAATTCACGTCCCAGAAGATCGTTACCAATCCGATTTCGCGCATCACTGGCAACAGGTTCTGGATTACTCGCGTCCCACCGAACGGTCCGGCAGAGACTCCCACTATGCCAACCGCTTTGTGGATGTATTCCTTGAGACAACTGTCCAGAACGTGCTTCAAGAGACCGGAGTAGCCGTGGTTGTACTCCGGCGACACAACTACCAACGCGTCCGCCTTGTTCATCTTGGCAGAGAAATCGGCTTGCTTAATGGCCTCACCCGCATCGTTTGTTGGCAGGGGAATCTTTGCAATATCAATGAGGTCGGTCTCAATGCCCGCACACTTGCCCAGTTCTCCAGTGACCAGTTGAGCTGCGTGCAGGCTCATGCGGCCCATCCTGGCCGTACCCAGGATCACGGGAATAAATAAAGGGCGACCTGTTTCCATGACCCAGCTCCTTTGGGCGATCGGTAGACCGGCGCTCTTTGCAAGGGCAAGCTCCGCTATCTGCGAGTGAGATTCGCGCGGTGGCAAGAAGTGACGCAGTAGTCTCCAGGAGCAACGCTATGTGGCTGCCTTGGTTGTCACGGGCGGGTCGCTGGGGCATCCTATCCTTGTATACATGGCTATGGAAGACCTCATTCCCATCGCTGACTTGTTTGAGGCCCATCTCACTGTGAGCGAGCTCGATCGGGCCGTCGCTTTCTATAAGGACGTTCTGGGTTTGCCACTGGCGCGTTTGTTCCCCGATCGCAAGGTCGCTTTTTTCTGGATTGGCGCTCCCAGGAGGGCAATGCTCGGCCTTTGGGAGGCGGGAACCATGCCGATGAGTATCAGCCTCCATGTGGCCTTCCAGGTTGTACTCTCTGATCTGCATGAGGCGCCGTCCCGGCTGCAAAAGGCCGGCATCCAACCGAGAGATCTAGCTGGTCTCCCAACTGACGAGCCGGTGGTGCTGGCCTGGATGCCTGCAGCTGCGGTCTATTTCCGCGACCCGGACAATAACCTGCTGGAATTCATCACCATGCTGCCGGATCCGCCGGAGCCCGACCTCGGTGTACTTTCCTGGAGCGATTGGATCCGCCGGAAGACGACGGCAGTCTAGTTTCAGCAGGTCACCCCCGGCCTATTGAGCTCTGCCGTGTGTGATTCTACTCAGCCCAGTCTGGAACGTTAACTGGCTTCTTTCAGCTTCTTCAGCGCGGCCTCGTAGGTTGCGGTCCTGTTGCTCAGGTTGGCGGGGACATTTTGCAGGACAATTTCCCAATTGGCGATTGCATTCTTCTTGTCACCCAAGGCTGTGTAGCCGCGAGCCAGTCCCAAAGAAGTCCAGAATTTATCTTGTGGATGCTGCTGCTGGTTGAAGATGAACGTGTTCATAGCTTTGTCCTTCTTGTCCTTGCGGAGCAACCCCATGCCGTACGCATAAACCGAGTAGGAGTCGGTTCCGGGCAAATGCAGTGCCTTCTGCATGACGGTATCCGCCTCGGATTCGCGTCCCATGGCGTCCAGCACGGCTGCCTTGGTGGAGAGCGTGGAAAAATCTTCGTGTCCGATTGTGGCTCCACGGAACGGCCCGTCAATCACCTTGTTGGCCCAGATGAGCGCTTCCTCGAGATTGATCTTGTTGTCAGCGCAGAATTGCGCGGCGGTCTGCCAGTCCTGGTAGTTGAACCCTGCCCATGACTGGAGATCCTGCCGCATCTTAGCGACATAGATCCCATTTACATTCGGGACCGCAATCTTCAAGGGTATACGCTTCTTCTCCCACTGCAGGTAAGCCACCGCAGAATCTGGACGGCGTTCGTCGAACCCGTAGGTCAGGAATTCGGTGAAGGGTGCTTCCTGCGGTGTCACCGGTACGCGCAGAGCTTCGTCCTGGGGATCGTATTGAAAGCTTCCCCAGCCCAAGTGATTGGAAAAGATCCACTGCCAGGGCCCGTTTTTCTCGACGTCTAGGAAAAGCGCGTAGCTCCCGGCTTTCAGGTCTTTGCCTTCGACTTTCACGTCGTTGGAGAAGGTGATGGAGGTGCTCTCGTTGGCGCCGGCACGCCATGGGGCACCTTTCGTTGGCCCGAAGCCCTCGTCAACGATGCCGTAGTGAACTAATTCACCCCAGATGTGTCCGGTGCGATCGTTGTTGTCTGGGTTGTGCACCTTGGGACTGTGGTAGTCGATGGAGATTTTGACGGGCCCGATCCATTGCGAGACTTCCGCATGCTCATTGTCCCCGTTGGGAGGCGTGGATAACTGCGACGTTTCCTGGCCAGAAATCGCTATCGAAAACATCAAAAACAGAACTGCGGCGAGTGCGGATTTCACGGTGGCCTCCTGTCGATCGGTAGGGAGCATCAAGCACTGCGATGGAGTGGTCCCCACTTTCGAGCGGTAGTTTAGACTCCGCTGAAAAAGAAGAGTTAGCTGGAGATGGTCGCAGACTTGCACCCTAAGCCCCGCGGAAATGTGGAGGTACGGGCTGCTGCCGCGTATCAACCGATCCGGGTAGCCATCATCGATGAGACTCCGGCACCCTGAGAAGTCCCAGGGTGAACCTCCTCCGGAACCACCACGACGCTATTCAGACTTCCGAGACCGTCGGGCGTCTTCCGCGGGTTGTTGGGATCATCGAGCCAGCGTTGGCCGTCGAGCAGGAACTTGTACGTATATCTCCCGGCAGGGAGGTGCATAGGTGGTGTTTGCCAATATCCGGTTTCAATGGGTATGGCAGCGATTCCCGGTGAACGCCAACTGTCCCAGCTGCCCAGAACCTCGACACTCGACGCGGCATGGTCATGCAATGAAAACACGATCCCTTCGGGCGACAAACGTGGAGAGTCTTGCGGCCTGGCGTCCCGGCTATGCCGCTCTGCCAATGCGCGTGCTACCGCTTGCCCAGGGGCCACTGCTCCCGCGCCTTGACGTTCGCGATCGGCGCCGGGAATGAGGTGAGCAGTGTCCTTCAACACATCTCGGACAAAGAGTGGCGTAAGCGCCGGATTGGCTTCGAGAAGGCAAGCAATACAACTGGCGACGATCGGCGCAGCAAAACTGGTGCCCTCCACGTGCTGATAGTGCGGAGTGATCAGTTTCAAATCTGCAATGCGCCCATTGGCGACTGGATCCCTTTGCTTACGACGAACAAACAGACCTTGTGCTTCCTCGGCAACCGAGGTACTGGGAAGCACAGGTGCCGCTACCCAGATGCTGGGCGCAACCAAGTCCGGCTTGGGCACCTCGTTGCTGGCGCTGCCGTAGTTGCTGTGCCAGAGGGCAATTTCGTCGTGGCTGAAAGTGTTCCTGTCGTCAATTCCGCCCACCGTTAGGGCTCGCGGAGCGGTGGCCGGAGGCAACAGAGTCCGTTGACCGTCGTTGCCCGCCGCCGCCACCACGCTGATGCCTGCATCCACCAAAGCTGCCACTGCTTCGTCCACGACGTTTCCGGCCAGGGGTGAGACCGGATCTCCGCTCACTGAGAGACTGGCGATACGGATTCCGAGTTCCGGACCGTGTTTCAGAATCCACTCCAGCGCTCGATGAATACTGGCACTGGAGATGTGGCCGCCTGCATCCCGTACCTGAATGAGAACCAGCTCCGCGGCATGAGCCAGCCCAGAATAAAGGCCGTGGCTCAGAAAGCCATTGCCGGCGGCCACTGTACTCGTCATCGTGCCGTGCCACTGCCAATCGCGCGCGCCGTCCCAGTCGGGCCAGTTCGGCGTCTCTTCCGGCGCAAAACGGAATACAGATACCGGATCATGCGTAGCGTCAGCCCAAACACGAATGCGGTTTCGCGGCTGCACGAGATCGGGATGCGGATAGAATCCCGCGTCCACCAGTGCGATCGTTATGCCTTTGCCGGAGAATCGGGGATCGGCATGCAGGCGGAGGCGCGTCGGCAAAACTCCGAAAGCGGCCTCTGCATCCAGCGGCCAAGCTGCCTGAATTCCTTCATGCAAGGCCGCGTCCCCCTTGGACAACAATGTTTGCAAGAGGTTCTGTTGAACGCACGCCGGACATGCGCCGTCCTTGCGGTCCCAATAGGGATACCAACTCGCTTCGGCCAGCAGGGCTGTACTCGCGGAATCCCCGCACATCGAGCATCGTCCGAGCGTGTTCGTTGATTGATCCTGCACATGCATCGTCCGATGGGATGCCGATGGCTGGAGATAGTTTCGTTTCAGGCGTGAGCTCGCGGTGCGCAGCCATGGGACCGAGCCGTCACTTTCTGCATATTCCCGCATCGCACAGCTGAGATGGAATTCTTCGTCACTCGCGTGCTTGGTCTCCTGGCAACTATAGTCGACGCCAGCACCGGGGCTGCGATTGGTGTGGGTGTCCTGGCGGCTCTGGTCAGAACAGCCAAGCTCGGTTTGCGCCGCGGCACCAGCCTGGACTCAGCCATGTCTGAGATTCGGATCACGCTGGGCCGATGGTTGGCGTTGGCTCTGGAGCTGGCCTTGGCAGCCGACATCCTGCGTACGGTGATGATCCCTACGTGGGACGAAATTGGCAAGCTGGGAGCAATCGTCGTGCTTCGGACCGTCCTGAATTATTTTCTAGAGCGCGAGATTGGCGAGGAACAGAAGAAGGCTGAGTATGTCCTCGAGTCCGCTGCTTGACTTCTCCTTTTTGGGGCTGGCACTCCAATTAGGAGCAGCCATCGTCATTACCGGCTTCGTAGCTCTGGCGCTGGTGTCTGTGACCCTTGGCCGTGGAGTGTTGCGAGCGAGGTTGCTGGTGGCGGAAGGCGTGATTGGCGGCCTCGGAGTGATGACGGCGGCCACGCTGT
>JAIQFW010000252.1 GCA_020073105.1 Terriglobia bacterium | reverse complement strand
TGGGACGCACATGGCGGATGAACTCCGTTTCGCGCACAACGGGCTGCAGGTTCAGCCAATCCCAATTGATTCCAAAGCGGCGCCCGTGTTGCACCATGAAGTAGCTCGCCCGAAAGCTCGACAAATTGTGAAAGAAGTGCGAGCCCTGGCTCAACTCCACATTCATCTCGGGCAGTGTCGCTTCCACGATCGCCCGGGCCCCGGAGATCTGGCTCCAGTCAACGGGAATGCCGAGCGATGGATGAGAACTGCCCCATCGGCCCAATCCAATCAGCAAGAAAGGCCGCTTCTGATCCCGCAGTTCCCGGTTTATCGACGCTAACTGCTGAGCGATGACAGGCGTGTGCAATGGCGAGAATTTGTCCGGCCGCACGAAGACGATGTCTTGTATGTCATCGGCGGTTCCGTTGCCCATCACCATGTCCGACGTAACAATGGCGCGCGGATCAGAGAGGTCCTCGACCGTGACGTCTACCGCCTGATCCGAAACCACCATGGAACGAACCTGCAGGAATCCCAGGCGCGCCCGGAACCGTTCACCGCGTCGCCCTTGCAAGGTGATGGCGAACTCTATCTCGACCTTGGCATTGACGGTCTTCTCCGATGCGTGGAGCAGAGCCTTCACCAGGTTGTTTAGCGGTAACTCCTCCTGCACGAGCATAGGAGCAAAATTCAGGATTCGCGGTCCCCGAGAACCAGTTCCTGGGACGACGCGGTCACGTTCCGGATCGTAGGTTGAAGCGAGGAAGCACAAGCCCTCTTCAGCTTCGGCATCGGACAGACTAGCATGCACCAAATATTCAGTCTCACTGACTGGATCGTAAGCGGGTGCCTTGCCCATGTTGACTGCCCAAAACTCTGTTTGGGTGCCCTTCAGCAACTCCTGCACCGAAGCGAATGGGGGTGGTTTCTTCGGATATGCAGGCGAAAAAGTCCAGGCTATGCCGCCGTCCACTATCGTCTTCCCCAACCCCAGTGCCAGTGTAACAACGCCCTCTTCGGGACGCGCTGGCTCAAACGCATAGAAGTTGTAGGAACGCGCCACGCCAGAGATATCAGGATAGTAGCGATCTCCTCTCCGCTGGCCGACTACTTCCTGGATGATCACCGCCATCTTCTCTTCGCCTGGTTTGGCCCCAGTAGTCCGGATGTAGTCTCGGGCTTCGCGGAAGTAGGTCGACGCGTACACGAACTTAATGGCCTCCACCAGTCGGCGAAATCGTGCGTCTGGATCGAACTGGTTGTTAGGGATCATTTTGGTCCCATAGACGCCGGCAAACGGGCGTTCTAATGCGTCCTCAAGCAAGCTAGAGGAGCGGATCGCGAGAGGAGTTTTGACTTGAACAATCAGCGCTCGCAGATCACCGAGCAGTTCAATCGGGAGGTCACCCTTCTGAAACGCGTGGGCGATGCGGTCGTCTGGCATTTCTTCGAAGGGCAACTCGGCCAGACGGTTCTGGGCGATGAATTGATCAAAACAGTCCGTCGCGATGACCGCCATAGTTGGGACATTGATATCAACATCAGGAAAGGAGGCAGGGCCGATCTGCGCGGCGAGGAGATCTCTGATGGACACCAATCCGCTGGCCTTCCCGCCGAGTGACCCAGAGCCGATTTGTGTGCAGCGGAAGGTACCGTCCCAGAACTTGCGGTCGAAGATCGGCAACTCAGCAACGACAGGCTTCAGGCCGCTCATCGACACCTCCCACTGAAGCATGGCGGATGCCGAACGTTCCAACGCACGGCGCCGGAGTGGCGCGCAACTGGTTCGATGCTGGCGACGATCCTCAGACCCAGCCGCGTTCGTGGCACGCCTTGGCTACGCGACCGATCGCGATTGCGTAGGCAGCATCTCTCATGTACAACTTTTCCCGGCGAGCCAGATCGCCAGAAGTAGTTCATGTTGCTCTGCACCTGCTCGAAATAGCTGCAGGTCACGCCGCCGGCGTTAGCCAGGAAATCGGGGATCAGCAGGATGCCCCTTCTCTGGATTTGGGCATCAGCTTCCGGTGTCGTTGGTCCGTTGGCGCCTTCAGCGATGATTCGTACCTGGGGACCGATACGGTTGACGTTGTCGCCGGTGATCTGGTTTTCCATCGCGGCCGGGATGAGTATGTCGACATCCTGTTCAATCCATGCATCTCCCGGTAGTCCTTCATAGCCCAGTTCCTTGGCTTTACCTTTGTTAATCCCGCCGAAGTGGTCCGTAATCGACGACAACTGGCTAAGATCGATTCCCTCACGCTTGCGGTAGGTGTAGGAACACTGGTCCGCTTGATCCCAGCAAGAGACCGCGATGACCCGCCCTCCCAACCGCTGGTAGAGTTCGATTGCGTAGTGGGCCACATTGCCGAAGCCCTGGACGCTGGCCTGCGTATTCTCAGGCCGGATGCCCAATTCTTTGAGTGCCTCGCGCAATGTAATGACGACACCATAGCCGGTAGCTTCGGTTCGGCCGAGCGAGCCACCCATGCCGACGGGCTTGCCCGTGATGAAACCGGGGAACCGGCCGCCGTGTATTTTCTCGAACTCGTCGAGCATCCAGAGCATGTGTTGCGCGTCGGTCATCACGTCTGGGGCCGGCACATCGATCACCGGTCCGACATCCTTTGCCACTTGGCGCACCCAGCCACGGCAAATCTGCTCCTGCTCCCGTGCGCTGAGATTATGCGGGTCGCAGATCACCCCGCCCTTCGCCCCTCCAAGGGGAATGTCCACCACCGCGCATTTCCACGTCATCCACATTGATAGTGCGCGCACCGTATCGATCGTCTCTTGCGGGTGAAACCGAATGCCGCCTTTGCCCGGACCGCGTGCGTCGTTGTGCTGTACGCGGAAACCCCGGAAGATCTTCACCGTCCCATCGTCCATGCGTACCGAAATCGCAAATTGAAACTCGCGCAGAGGATACCGCAGGAGATCTCGGGTAGCCGAGTCAAGACCCAAGTATTCGGCCACCTTGTCGAACTGAGCCTGTGCGATCTGAAATGAATTGAACGCCTTGGAAGATCTTTTCACAGGTACGCGAGAAGCTGCTTTCGAGACCTCTTTTTCGACGTCAATCGGTTCCGTCAGTACGCTCTCCGACACGGTATTCTCCTTAAGTTCCTTCAGCAGACTAGTTATATTATCGCTCTCGTAAGGGACAGTTCCAATGTGATCGTGCTCACATCGGCTCGTGACAGACGCACGCCAGCCAGGGAGATTCTGGAGCTGTCCTTCACGTAAATCCAGCCGGTGAAAATCGTGGCTTCCATCGCCACCGTCCAAGGCTGCGGAAGCGTCTTCATCCAGCCGTCGAGTTCCCAGCGTGTTGCCCCAACCTTGCCTTCTCGGTGAACTTGACCACTCGCATCCTTGACGCAGTAGCTGATCGTCTCCTTGTGAACATCTAGCCCGATGTAATACATATGTCCTTGAGGAGCCTCCGTGGTTGTTGTCTGAATCAACGTTCCCGTTGAGTTCAGCTTTTTCTACACCACGCGCTCCTCCTGGACTTAGCATTCAAACAATCCACCCAGGACGGACGTGTGGGTACCCACTGGCTGATTTCTAGCGGAGAGGTGGCATCTCGCACCGGGGCACCTAAGCCGAACTGACGCGTCTGAACCGGCGTGGAGTTGTTCCTGTCCACAGGCGAAAAGCACGATGGAATTCGCCGGGGTGTGCAAAAGCCAACCGATCAGAAATTTCACTGATGGTCATCTGCGAATCGCGCACGTAGTGTTCGGCAAGGTTACGGCGCATGCTGCCCAGCAACTCGGTGTAGGTCGCTCCACGCTCTTTCAGCTTTCGCTGCAGTGTTCGTGCTCCCAGACCCAAGGAGCGGGAAACAGTGTTTAACTGCACGTCACCCTTCAGTATGGCTTGGCGCAGAGCAATCCTTGTGCGGTCGACCAGGGTGCGCCGCGTCGAGATCCCCGCAAGCAGCGAATCGCCAAACTGAATCAGCAGCGCAAGCAACTCTGGATCCGCACTCTTCAGCGGAGTGGCCAGTATGGTTTTGTCAAAAGTCAGTTGGTTTGACGGCCTAGAAAAACGTACGGGTGCCCGGAATAGCCTCCTGTGTTCGGATACATCCTTCGGGGCCGCGTGTTGGAAATGAACTTCTCGATGCCGGTATCCATCCCCGCACAGCAGGTGACTTATTTTCGAAACGCACAACAACGTCATTTCGCAGTCGTGACGGCACTCCGCGACCGACGGGTCGACATACTCCCACGTCAGATGCGCCCAGGAGCCATCCTTTATAAAGCGAAACGCAGCGCCCTCGGTCCAGATGGGAAAGTAACGCGCAACCCGATCGAGGGCTTCGCCGAGGGTGGAGCAATTCATGACGATGTAACCCAGGAGCCCAAACGAGCGGATCTGCGTCCGGGCTCCCACATGCAATCCGAATGCGCCGTCCCGAGTGAGTTTGGCGGCCTTTTCAAAGGCCGCGACCAGTTGGGTTATCGGCACGCGCGCACACGGATCACTCAGCTGGGTGGACTCGATCCCAACCGTCTGGCAGAGCCGCTCCGGTTCGATTCGGGACGAAGCCGCTGCTATGACATTCCTGACAGACTTTACGGGCACTGTGAGGGCTAGCCCATCTACGCCATCCAGCCAAGACCCATCTGCAAGGAGACGATGAATTGATCCGGTGTCGCGTTTCGTTAACTTTTTGGCGGGAATCGCCATGGCTGCAGGGCTCCCCCATCGTCCAACGAGTGAGACGATTACACCATGCCCGCGGGGGAAAGAACAAATGACAGGAATCGGTTCCGCTGGACTCTCTAACAGCCCAAGGCTGCGAATTTATTTTGTCAGCTCTTACGGCTTGCGCTCCGGATGGCGCTTGCTGATTTTTCTCGCCATTCTCTGCGTTCTCTTCAGAGCCAACAGCCAGTTCATTTCGCCCTTGATGCGCGGCTGGGATGAAGTTACTCAGTACCTTGCCCGTGACGTTATCGATTTCCTTGCTTTCCTGCTGGCAAGCTGGATCATGACGAAGATCGAAGGAAGAACAATCGCCGACTACGGCTTGCCCTGGCGCAGAATGTTCCGTCTCCAGTTCTGGCAGGGGGTTCTGCTCGGGTTCGCCTCGCTCACAACGTTGCTGGTTGTTATGCGTGTTATCGGAATCTTCTACTTCGGAAAAATCGCCCTGCACGGTGTAGAAAGCTTACAATTCGCCGGCTTCTATGGCGTGGCCTTCCTCATCGTTGGGGTAAGAGAGGAGTTTCACTACCGCGGCTACGGTCTGTTCACACTCTCCAAAGGTATCGGCTTCTGGCCTGCCGCGTTTCTCACGGCGGCTTTCTTTGGCTACAGCCACTCCGGGAATTCCGGCGAGACTTGGCTGGGACTGTTTAACGCAAGCGCAGGAGGATTGTTCTTCTGCTTCCTGTTGCGAAGGACCGGGAACCTGTGGATGCCGATCGGATTTCATGTGGCGTGGGACTGGGCACAGACGTTCTTCTATGGCGTGCCTGACAGCGGCCAAGTGCTGCCGGGACACCTATTCAACGGAGGGTTTTCAGGCCCGGCGTGGTTGACAGGCGGTTCGGTGGGCCCCGAGGGGAGCGTGCTGTGCGTTCTGTTGCTGGCCGTGCTTGGCTTCGTCGTTACTCATTGGCTCCACGAGACCAAATACCCCAGCCCGGACGCGGTCCTGGACGCCAGGCGGCGCCCCGCGAAATTCGATACCGACACCACAGCGATTCCTCCCGAGTGACGGGCGAACCGGAAGTAACTGATGAAACCCGGCGATTTCACTCATTGGCCACGGGTGGGGCCTGCCCCCCCGGGCGTAGTTGGTGAAATTGGGATGTTGCGCCAACAGTTACGGCTGTTAGGCGACACGCTTGGATTCAAATGAGAAAAGTGTCCACCACTTGCCATCTTTCTCGACGCGAACAGGTTGGATTGCCTGACCCGTGAGTATCGAGATGGCACGTGCCCAAAAGTGGCGTGCCGCAGTATTCGATTCCATGACACGAACCTCCCACAGCCCCGGGAATTGCCTCCACACCTCATGGGCGATTTGAGTTCCGATTCCACGCCTCCGGTATCGCCGAAGAACAAAAAACTCCGCCACATCCCAGACAGTCTCATTGCCAGTGACTTCCGACCCTCTCTTGACTAAAACCAACCCTGCTAATTTGCCCTCCACCCAGACGAGAAATGGGTGTCGGCCACGTTCACTCCAATAAAGCGGAAGGCTGTCGTAGCCGAACCTGCCGTCACACCCTAGTTCCAAATCATTGAACTCACTGAAATCGTGTGCGTACAACTCAAGCAAGTTAGCTAGGATCGGCTCTTGCTCCGGTCGGGCTGGGATGACGTCGATATGCGCGGATGGCTTCTCGGCGCGTTTTATCATAGCGACATGGGCTGGTCGAAAATGGGTTCTGGGACGATTGTAGCGGGCAGCTGACGAAAACAGGCGTGGCTGTTGAAAAACTCATTTCTCCGAAATCCCCACAAATTAGATTGCGTCAGGATGCCCTACAAACGATTTTCTCTGCTCGCCTAGACATTTCCTGTCCCCGAAATTCGGCCTGATTTTCTGAAATCCGAGTTTTTCAACACCCACAGGCGATTACACTCATTGACCTATGATGAGTTCCGTCAGCGATGAACTGATAGGGTTTCGTTCCCGGGAGTACCGTCAGTAGATACTCCATACACCTGGCGTTACTACTTCAAGCAGATGGCCGTCTGGATCGCGGAAGTAGAGCGCTTCGCCGCCGTATTTCCAGGTCTTCCGCAGCTCAATTCTGATGCCCTGTTCTGCCAGCCAGTGTTCCCAGGAAGTGAGATCAGACC
>JAIQFW010000251.1 GCA_020073105.1 Terriglobia bacterium | reverse complement strand
GTGTGGCAGGAAATGCATGCCGGGCCGGCACCGCTCAGCGGCTGCTCAGCTAGAAAAATCTGTTTCCCCTTCGCCACATCCTGGGCCGTCAGCGGACGGTCGCTGATCTGCATGCCTGCAAACTGCGAGCGCGGCAGCTTTGACTCGGCAGTAATCATGTCGAGCAGTGCCTGCGCCTGCTGTTGGTTCATGCCTGCGATGTTCGGCATGACGACGCCGCGCGCTTCCTGCTGCAACTTCACGGCGTAGGGATCTCCGCTATCGATCATCGATTTCGGACTCTGCAGGAACTGGACGAACCATGCACGATCTTTGCGAGTAGTCACGTCCTTGAGGTCCGGCCCGGTGAGACGGCCTCCACCAATCGTGTGGCAGCTCGTGCAGTTTTGCTTGAAGAATGCTGCGGCATCCTGTGCCCACGTGATCGTACTTCCACACAACAGAAGGGCCGACAATACCGCAAGGACAAGAGGATTGCGTGAGTGCAGAATCGGCATCGTGTCGGAGTTCATCTCTGGCCTCCTGCCGCCGGCAGATTCACGGCGTGCGCTGAGATTCCCGCAAGGGGTGGGTCTTGCGGGGCCAGAGCCGAGAGCGGGGTAGAAACCAGGAAGCCTAGGTACCGGGCTTGAACATCGGCCCACAAAACGTGGGCATTGCAGGATGAGGAACTCGAACACCGCTTCTGGTGCTGTAGGAAACAAGCCGGTTTATTTCGAGATATACCGTCAAACAACTCAACTATGTCGATCAAGAAGATTTCTGCGGCCGGCTTATGGAGGCGATAACCGCCCCCAGAACCACGAGTCGTGTCTACCAACTCGGCATTACGCAGCGTCAGCAGGATCTTGGACAAGTAGTTGGCCGGGATCTCCGCTGCCTTCGCCAGGTCTCTGCCCAAGAGCGCTGTCCCCGGGGGCTGGCCGGCCAGACACGCCAGAGCCCGGAGAGCATATTCCGAAGTGGTGGAGAGCATTGTTGACCTCTGGATGTACAAGTCCTTTTAGTCGGCGCGGCGCTTGCGCGTCTGTGATCTTGGTACTAGTACCGCGTGATGCCCGTCACATAGTGGTGTGATTCGCTCGCGACGCCATACATCTCTGCGGACAGCACAATCGCTCTGCCGGAGGGATGGTGACAATGGGCGCGAATGCGCTACTGTAGACAGCAGATCGAACAAGACCGCCAGAAGGAAGGGAGTACGCCCTTGGCACAAAAACGATTACCAAAACCGGTGGAGGACTTCCGAAAGCGCTATCCGGACGTGTGGACCGCCTTCAATGAATTGGGAGGCCGGTGCCACTCGGCAGGTCCTCTCGATGAAAAGACTCGGCGCCTGGTGAAAGTTGCCCTCTCGATTGGCGCTGGCCTCGAAGGTGCGACGCACTCCGCCGTCCGAAATGCAAAGAAGGCCGGAATCACTTCTGACGAGATCAACCATGTTGCCGTGCTGACTGTCAGTACGCTTGGATTGCCCGCCGCCATTCGCGCCTTCACTTGGATCAGCGATGTATCGGAACCCTAGGCGTGGTGACAAGTTCTCAGCCGCGTAGGCTGCTCCGGATACGGTCACAGGAAGGCCGGCAACCGGTCCAGGCAACTAGCGCGAGTGGGGTAGGTGCGGCTGGCTGGATCCAATTCCAGGCTCACCTTATGACCACATTTCTGACGGCCGCCGCGCAACGAAGCGAAAACTTCCAGCACCGATTTCAACTTTCACATCTCTGAAGCCGGCCGATTCCAGGCGCTGGGGCAACCCTGCCGGATTGACGAGCAGCATGGTGTTCACTCCACCGACCAATTTCTTCGTCCCCCGAGAAGAGCACCCAAGTCATCTGAATCGCATCGTCGGGACAAGCCGAGATGCAGTGTTCCTCGCTCCCGCACGTATCGGGGAAAGCAAGCGAAGCAATCCCGTCGACCATGGCGAGCGATTTGGGACCACACGCCTCCACACACAAACCACATCCCGTGCACCGCTCATCGATGATGATGGGCATCCACTTGACGGCCACTTCGAATGTCTTCTCCTCCCTGCGATTGGGACTCGACATCCTGTCTGCAGATGGAATTCTAGGAAGCCCCAGGCAGGCTCAGCGATGACTTAGGTCACAAGAAGGGGGAAGGAAGTCTGCCATAGACCTGCCACTGTTGGAAATGGCGGGTGAGTCGAAACCACTCATAAGCTTTGCGACCACATCGCTTGCAGTGTATGTCGATGCCCCTGGCGACAAGAAGCGGGCGATTCCAGTCAGATCATTCCCGGAAGTGATCAAAGGCTGCTCGATGTACTTTCCGTTTCGTGCTTGGGGATGTCCGACGTTTGCCATCAGGGCGTTGCAGAGGCATTTCTTCCCGACCGTGTTCTCCAGCTTCCCGCCCTTCGACACATACGTGGTCACTGGCTCAGCTGAGCACCGGTAGTCGATTGTTCCCGCTGGCGTTCGGTATGCTTCGCGCAAATAGCCCAAATCACAGATCCGGGGTCGAGCGGAATAGATTTCCTCCTCGGACAGCGACCCCTCCAATTGCGCGACCTTGAACGGAAAGCTGGTGGGCGAAGCCACCGGATCAGTGAATACACGTGCCGTGCCCGAACGGACCTTCTCAAGAAGTGCCCGCTTGTAGCCGCTTTTTAGGCCTGACTCTTCGCAGAAGGCAAACGCTGTCCCGACCTGCACGCCTGAGGCTCCGGCGGCCAGCGCCTCCGCTAGCTTCTCGGGCGAACCATATCCTCCGGCAAGCCAGAACGGAATCCCAAGAGCTCGCATCTTCTCCAGATCAACGTTGTCGCGCTCTCCGTAAACCGCCTCTCCCCTCTCGTCAAGCTGCAGTTTCCCACGGGGAGGCGCATTGTGGCCGCCGGCCGTGTATCCCTCAATCACGAACCCGTCCACCTTGCCGTCGGCCTTCTTCAGCATCGTCGTGGCCAACGTGTTAGAGGCGATGATCGCGATAAACTGCGGCCGGGTCAGTGACGGAAGATCGCGCCCCGCGAACTCCCTCGGCCTAAACAACATGGCCCTGTCGTCATCGTCGTGCGCCCCCGTGACCTGGAGGAGATAGGTTGCGGGTTCGTGATTCGTGAAGCGATCGAGCACTCCCGGAATCTTGAGTGGCACTCCGGCCCCCATAAGAACATATCCCACGCCCGCCAGCATGGCTCCGTAGATGGAAGGCAAGTGAGGCAACTGAACTTTTTCCAGGTAATTGATTCCGACTGGATTTCCATGACCCTCGCGCGCCAAAGTGACTTCGACAAAGTTGGCTACGACGCAAAGCTCCTTGAGTTCGGGAGGAGTGTCCTTCGCGTGCGTCGGCAGGGACTTGTATGGCGCTCTTTCTGCTTTCCCTCCTGGGATGTAGTACCTGCCCCACACACGATCAGCGATTTCGGGAATCGGAAACTGGTCGAGACCGTGGCGCATGTGGCCGCCCGGGTCACCGTCCTGCAGGCGCCTGGCAAAGACCAAATCCAGGGCCGTTCCAGAAACGACGCCGAGCTGGCCAAGTCGGGACACCGCCCTCGCCAGCCGCCAATTGGAAACGGCTGCGCCCATTCCACCCTGAATGATCGCTGGAAGACTGTCTGTTGGAAGATTGCTCATGATGAAACCACGCAGAGCAAAAGCGCATTATTTCAGACATGCAAGACTTTCATTGTCTGAGTTCTGTAATAGATCACGGCTCCTGGGAGTTCAGCGAGCGGTGCAGACAACTCGTCCGCAATTGGTTGGAGTAACTCTCTGGTTCTACTTACGCCCGGTAGATATCTCGGTCACGACTCTGACTTTCCTCCGGCCTGCCATCTCCTCGGCGATGGCCAGCTTCTCGGCGTCGGACAGCATTCGATCCGCCAGAGGAAACACCAGGCTGTCTTCAACACGAATGTGCTGTTTGTACATCGATGCAAGACTGGCAACAGCCTTACGAAAGCTGTCAACTTCAGGATTGGACAGACTGCCGTTCGACAGAAACTGCGCTCCTAGACGATCCACTTCTGCATGCAACGGGGTTGCCCGGCGATGCTCCTCCTCTAGTCGGTCCAGCTTTGAGAATGCAGCCTCGATTTCAGGATCGTGAATCTGACGCAACCGAGGAAATAGCGATACCTCCTCATCAGCTGTGTGCTTTGGTGCAGCTTGCGCGAAGTAGCGCAAGGCGGCCTCAAGCGCTCGGCGGGTCTCATCCGTGGCCGGACGGTCGATCACCTGCGCTACCGCTTCGAGCGTGCCCAGAAACATCTCGACGCGCCGGTGGCAGTCAGAGAGCAGCCCGGTGGGGTTCGTGAAGTTGTGGGCCTTGGCTCCAATCTGGACAGGCATAATCTCAGTGTACCGACGGCTTACAAGAACGCTGTGACAAAAGTCTCAGCGCGATGAGGGTACGAGATCGAACAAGTTGGCAGAAGCATCTTTGCGAGGTTCTTTGATGTCGTACTGGGCGGAAGCGTCGCATAAACACCCATGGGACCGCCCATCACAACCAGGCCCTCAACATCATCGGGCTGCGGAACGCCAGCCCCCAGATCCAGACGTCGGATGTCTGGATGCAGGCCTCGCGCCTGAGCTTCGGCAGCGATCAATCCGGGGCCTTCCCACGCCACATGCTGCAGTATTGTCCAAGTACCAGTCAGGGTGTCGTCTTTGGCCTTCGTTCACTGCTTCTTCCGTTTAGCGATGAAGGACAGGCTCCTCCTGCGGCCGCACTTCCCATTCCCCTTCGGCCACGTATCCGCGCTTGTCGTAGGAATGCCCGGTGAGCAGACCGAGAACAAACCAACCCAAGACCACGGCGCCCAACGCAAAGACGGTATCGCCTACCATTCGCATCCAGCGCAACTGGTTCATGCCGCCGGAGTGGAGAAATTCCGCCGAGCGCGCATACCACGTGCCATATTCAACCGAGGCCCAGGCCTGCATCAGGCCGATGG
>JAIQFW010000053.1:9678-34370 GCA_020073105.1 Terriglobia bacterium | reverse complement strand
GAGTTGATCGAAGCCGACATCATCCAGCTCGACGAGGCATGCATTGTCGGCTCTCCGGAAGATGCTCCCTGGGCCGCGGACGCGATTAACCACGTGCTCGACGGCGTGCTGAACGAGAAGGCGGTGCACGTCTGTTTCGGCAATTATGGCGGACAGCCGCAGTTGCGGGGCTTCTGGCGCGACCTGATTCCATTTCTGAATTCGCTGCACGCGGACCACTTGGTGCTGGAGTTTGCGCGCCATGGTTACGAGGAATTGCCGGTGCTCGCCGACCTCGATCCCAAGATCCGCTTGGGGGTGGGGTTGATTGATATTAAGGACAATGAAGTGGAGACCCCTGAACTGGTGGCTTCTCGCATCGAGCATGCGGTGAAGGTACTGGGCCCGGACCGGCTTCGCTATGTCCATCCCGACTGCGGGTTCTGGATGCTGCAGCGGAGCGTGGTCGATCGCAAGATGCGCGCGTTGGTGGAAGGCAGAGACCTGTTCGAAGGACGCGAGTAAGTATTCAGCACGGCGGAACCGAACCGTTACATGGTGGGCAGAGCAGCTGCAGATGGCGAAAGAGCTAGTGTTCGAACACTGGTCTTCAACCATCTCGCCGGAATCGTTCTCGCGCCCACCGTCAAGGCACTCTGGGACCGTAAAGTCTTCGATCTTTTCAATAGCCCTTCGCTGTGGACGGAGTTCGACGAGATCGTAGAACATACCCACGGCAATCGCGGCTACCTGCGGGTAGCGCTGCGGCTGCTGGTGTCCTATGGCTGGCTGCAGGAACGGCGGGAAGGAGATGTATCCCGGCCCGCGTATTCCTTGACGCGGGAGGGGGTCGTCGCCGCAACCGCAGCGCCCCCGCTCTATGAGGAGGTCGTTGACTTCGCGCCCAAAGCGATTTTTCTTGAAGACTTTCTCTACGGCAGTTCGGACGAGCCGGTGCTTCCCTCTCTTCGTGGACTGGTTGACCGAGCCAAGAGCCGCTGGGGTTTGGGCTCAAATGAGGAAGCGGTCACTGCCAAAGTGTACGAGCAGATTCGCCAGCACCTCGATGGCATGCTGGTGGGACCGGCCATGGTGGCACTGGCGCGCGGGGGGATTCTCGCGCAGCTCGAACGAGCACCAGTGCCCTTCAGCGCCTTTGCCGTAAATCAGGGAACTCTCGCTTGCTTCTTCGATTTGCTCGCTACGCAGGGTTGGATCGCTGTGGAGCAGAATCGCGTTGCGCTTACGCCCTGCGGGCAATACGCGGCTCAGATCGCCACTTCATACGGCGTGACCGTCTCCTACCTGCCCATGTTCAACGTTCTGAGCACACTCCTGTTTGGCAACCCTCGCACCCCGCGCCTGGACGAGAGCGGCGTCGAGTTGCTGGTCAATCGCGGCATGAATGTGTGGGGCAGCGGTGGTGCGCACCAAACCTATTTCAAGAAAGTGGACGAAATCGTCAGCGAAATCTTCAACCGCCCGTTGAACCAGCAGCCGCAGGGCATCTGTGACATGGGATGTGGCGACGGCAGCTTCCTCGAACACCTCTATTTCACGGTCAAAGACCACACCGCCCGCGGCGGCGCCCTCGACCAACATCCTTTGGTCATCGTCGGGCCGGATTCCAACAAAGTGGCCAGCCGGGTCGCCACGCAACATCTGCGCAAGGCGGGGATCCCCAACTTCCATGTAATTGGTGGCGACATCAATCGCCCAGCCCAGTTGGCAAGCGATCTGGAGGAACTCGGCCTCGATGTTCACGACCTGCTTCATGTTCGTTCGTTCCTCGACCACAACCGACCGTATCTACCGTTGGCCAACTATGTGAAGGGTACCCGCGTGGGACGTTCCACCGGCGCGTTTGCGCACTTCGGCGAAGAAATTCCCGCGGATGAACTGGAAGAGAATCTGCTGCGGCATTTGCGCCGCTGGGCGCCGTATGTCGGGCGATTTGGGCTGCTGGTGCTCGAACTGCACACGCTGCCTCCCGAAGTGACCGCGGCGAATCTGGAGAGAACTCCGGCAGTCGCCTACGATGGCACGCACGGATTCTCCGATCAGTACCTGGTCGAGCTGCCGATCTTTCTGGACTGTGCCCGCGAAGCTGGGCTGCGTGCCGATCCACAGCATCAATGCAAGTTTCCGCCGTCGGAGCTGGCCACGGTGAGCATCAACTATTTCACCGCGGGGACGTAGCAGACTGAGAACTGAGAACCGGGAACTGCGAACTGATTTTTCCCTGGCTGGGGTTTCTTGATTTGCTCGGATGCTGACGGTGAGTCTTACAGGGAGGCATGATTCCAGCCGCCTCGACGATTGGGGAGCTTTCACCATGTTTCTGCAAAATTACTGGTACGCCGTAGCCTGGGACCACGAGATCAAGCGATCGCCGTTTGGACGAATCGTCTGCGGAGAACCGATTGTGCTGTACCGCCAGACCAGTGGCGACTTGTCCGCGTTTGAGGATTGCTGTCCTCACCGATTACTGCCGCTCTCCAAGGGATTTCTGCAGGGTGACGTTCTGGTCTGCAAGTATCACGGACTGAAGTTCAACGCGGGCGGCGAATGCATCTGGATGCCCGGCCAGGAAGGCATTCACAAGGACACCAAGCTTAGAACCTATCCGGTGGCCGAGAGGCACCGCTTGGTCTGGGTGTGGATCGGTGATCCGGCACTGGCGAACGAAGGTAAGATTCCCGACCTGCACTGGTGCTCCGATCCCGCCTGGGTCTTCGAGGGCAGCACTTATCACATCAAGTGCAACTACCAACTGCTGGTGGACAATCTGATGGACTTGTCCCACGAGACCTTCGTCCATCCCTCCAGCATTGGCCAACACGAAATCCTTGAAGCGCCGATCAAAGTCACCTCGGACGAACAGTCGGTGACAGTGACGCGCTGGATGTACAACATCGATCCACCTCCATTCTGGGCGTCCAACCTGCGGTCCTTTGAGAAATGCGATCGCTGGCAGATTTGCCACTTCACTCTTCCGGCGAACGTCATGATCGACGTGGGCGTCGCGTTGGCGGGAAGCGGCGCTCCCCAGGGCAACCGCTCGAAGGGGGTCACGGGAATCGTGGTGGATTTGATGACTCCCGAAACGGAGACCACGACTTGGTATCACTGGGGCATGGCACGAAATTTTCAGACGGAGGACCGCGGACTGACGTTTCGAATCCGCGACGGGCAGGCGGCTGTCTTTGCCGAGGACCTGGAGATTCTAGAGTCACAGCAGGAAAACATTCTGCGCCTGCCGGACCGCCCTCTGCTCAATCTTAAGATTGACGCCGGCGGCGTCCATGCCCGCAGAATTATTGAGCGTGAACTGGCACGGTGCGCGGCGCCGCCGAAATAAGGTATGAACGACAACCTGGCAAAGCTCCACGACTCCACGCCCGGCACTTGTCCAAACCCTAGAATTCTACCCTCAGCGCGAGCTGGCCGGTCCGATTACCGGCATTTTCCGAGCTCTGGACGCTAGTGATCTTTCCGAAGGTAGCGGGCGAGGAAACGTCTACCGACGGTGGAGCGTAGTTGAGATGGTTGAACAGGTTGGTAAACGTGCTTTCGAACTTCACGCGGACGCGCTCTCCGATGGCAAAGGTTTTTGAAACTCCGCCGGCTACTGCGACCGTGCCGGGGCCGAGCAGACTGCCGACGCGACAGTTCCCCACGAGACCGGCAGGGACTGGGTCGAAGGCGCCGAGGTTGAAGTAGTTGTCGGGCGTGGGATGGCCGAGGTTGCCGTTAGCGATGCAGTCGGGACGCTGGAAGGCGCCTCGGTAGACGAGATTGAGATTGCCGGGGTCGTAGCTCGGGCTGGTGACTGGCGTGAGATGCGGACCGGTCTGCCAGAGACTGATCGTACTGATGGACCATCCGCCGAAGAATGCTTGCGGGACCCCGCCCATGTTGCTCAGAAAGTGGCGTCCGTGGCCCACAGGCAATTCGTAAATGGCGGAGACCAGCACGCGATGGCGACGGACCGCAGCGATGTCGCCTCGATTCGCGGCGAGGTCGTAACGGTTGGCGACGGGCGTTCCGTAGATGACTTCGGGAGAGAAGGCGGTCGGAGCGTCGCCGCCGACGTTGCCCAGGCTCTTCGCCCACACGTGGCTGGCCTGCAGCGTCAGGCCGCCGCTGCTGCGGTGGTTGATTTCCGACTGCAAGCCTTCGTAGCTAACCGAGCCCCGGTTCTCGGAGGACAGGATGCGACCCCAGTTGGGATACGGCTTCGGGTTGGGGTTAGGAGAGATGCGGCTGGGCGCGAGTTGGTTCAGGTCAACCGTCTGGCTCATGCGGTAAGAGTTGGTGCCGACGTAGCTGACACGAAGTGTGGTGTCGCGAACCAACTCGCGCTCAACCGTCAGGTTCCACTGCGCGGATTGCGGATCGCGGTAGTTGATCGGCGTGTTCTGGTAGAAGTCGCCGGTGCCGGCGATGGCCAGTGGATTATCGGGCGTGCGTACGTCAGGAAACTGGTAGCTGGGTTGATTCGTGTTGGGATTGAGGTTCGCGGTCGTACGTACGGTGGCCACGCTGATGTTTGTGGTGTTGAACGACAATTGCCCGAGGTTGGTCATGGTGAAGATGCCGAACCCGCCGCGGACAACCGTTTTGTCGTTGCCGAAGGGGCGGTAGGCGAATCCAAAGCGCGGCTGGAAGTTTTTCTTGTAGAACTCCCGAACGCTTGGACCGAGTCCTTGGGAGCTGGCGGATTCCACAGGGCCGCAGGGCAGCGCCGGATTGGCAACACCGTATGGATTGTAGGAGCCGGCGCAGGCGTTGATGGATTCGAGGAAACCCTGGACGGGTACGTTGTGGTTTGGGACAATCACGCCGCCGTTGCGTTTGTCGAAGGCCGTGAGGTTGGTGAGTGGGCTGACGAATGGAGGCAGGGCTTGCCAGCGCAAGCCGAAGCTCAGCGTGAGGCGGGGGGTGATGCGCCACTCGTCCTGTGCGTACAGGCCGGTTTGCAGAGTGTGGGCGCGAACGTCGGGGCCGGACTGCGCGATGTAAGTCTTTGCGGGTAGGCCGAGGAGGAAGTCGGCGAAGGCGTTGCCGGAGAACGTGCCGGAGGAGAAGGTGAAGGCCCCGAAATCGTCCGAGCCGCCGAAGCTCTCGATGTCGGCATAGCCCACGCGGCGCACGTCGACGCCAAACTTCAAGCTGTGCTTGCCGCGGGCCCAGCTTACGTTGTCCGTGAACTGGATAGTCTGCGATTTGGTGACTCCGGCTTTGTCACGGCCGATAGGGGTGAAGCCGGTACCGTCGGTAAAGTTGAACGTGGGGAAGGCGCGCGCAGCCGGGTGGTCACTGAGATCGAGGCCCACCAGGCCGAGCTTCTGAACGGCAGTGGCACCTTCGATGGGGAACTGGACGCCCATCCGGAAGAGCGACACGCCAAAGCGGGCTTCGTTGACCAGGGTGTTGGTAATTGCATAGTTGTGCGAAAGGATCAGGTTGCGATCGGTTTCGCTGTCGTGATCGCTGGGCAAAAGCGCGATGGGCACGGTGGTCGAAATATCCTTTGCGCTCCAACGGCCATATAGGGATTGCTTGATGGTGAGCGTGTGGTCGATGCGAATGTCGTATCCGTTGGTGCCGCTGGGAGTGGGGGTCTGCTGCAGGTAGTTGGAGCCCTGAGTCGTGGAGTTGGGGAGGACGGTGTAGTAGTTGTCGAGCAACGATTGTGCAACTGGATTCAAGCAGCCGGGCTGGTTGCAGGTCGGAATCGTGTTACTGGGAAACGGCTGACCGGTGAAGGGATTGAGGATCGGAGCACCGTTGGCGCCGGAGAGTCCGGTGAGCTTGCCAGCGCGCATGGCGGCCGTTGGAACGTTGAGGAACAGCGGAGTCACTAGGCGGCGGCGGTTGCCTTCGTAGGCGACAAAGAAAAATGTGCGCGATGTGCCTTTCATCAGGCCGGGAATCTGGAGCGGCCCGCCGAGGCTTCCGCCGAAAGTATTGAAGGTCTTGTGAGGCTTACTCGGGAAACCGTAAGGGGTGGCGTCCAGCATGCTGTTCTGCAGGTACTCGAAAAGACTTCCGTGGTAGCGCGCGGCGCCGCTCTTGGTAGCGATGGTGATATCGCCGAGCTGAGCGAATTCGGCGTTGTTGTTAAACTGCGAAACTTTGAATTCGCTGATCAGTTCGGAGGAGGGATTCATGTTGGCAAGTGCGCCATTTTGCCGGATGTTGACAGTGGAGGCGCCATCGACCGAGTACTGCACCTGCGATGGGAGTCCGCCGCCGACCGAGACGTTGCCATTGGCATCCTGCTGGGTGCCGGGAACAGTGGCGAGCACGGCGAGCGAACTGGTGGTAGCACCGCGGTAGTTCACCGGCAGTTGGGAAACCTGCACAAAATCCTTGGTGTCCGCGAGAGTAGCGCTTTCGGTGTTGATCATAGGCGCACGGTCGCCGACTTCGATGATTTCCGTGGCCGACGCGACTTTTAGCGAGATGTCGGTGCGCAAAGTCTGGCGGGCGTCGAGTTGCACGGATTGCAACTTGAAGACGCTGAAGCCCCCGGCACGGACATCGATTTCGTAATGCCCGGGTTTCACGTTCATGAATTGGAAAGAGCCGTCGGGACCGGAGAGCACGTCGCGCGCGGACCGGTCATCGAGACTCAGGAGCGTGATTTTTGCTCCGGGAACGACGAGGCCGCCTGGATCTTGGACGACGCCCACGATGGCGCCGAAGGTGGATTGGGCCTGGGCTGAGGAGAGAAGAACTACGCAAGCCAGCAACAAGGTCACGGGCGGATACAGTTTGCGCAACGTACTACCTCCGGCGAGCTGAGCGGCTCGCGATCTCGTTTTGTGATTCAGACCCCTTGAAAGACACCTATCCCAAAGATCGATGCTTCTTATCGACCGCGTAACTTATCGTGCTTGGTGGTAGGTCACTGCTTCAGTCGGGGCTATCTGAACTGCTCATGCGCGCAATGTACAGCGGAGGGCATAAGTACGCCATAAAGATTACGATGAAATTTATGAATGGAGTCAATAAATGTTTTAGATCGGATTCGAGTTGGAGTGCTGGAACCGATGTAGTTCGCTAGCCGATCAGAGCGCGGCCACCCGCCGTTGCCCCAGCAGGAAGTAGAGGGCCATCAGAACCAGGAGAAATCCGTTCACTCCCAGCACCACGGGCGCGGTAAACATGGGAACGAGCCATCCCGACAGCAGGTTGCCCATGGGCATGCCTCCGCGGAATGCGCAGTTGTAAACGCTCATCACGCGTCCGCGCATTTCATTGGTGGTGATTAATTGCACCAGTGAACTCACCGTGGCGAAGACAGACATCATGGAAGCACCCACCAGTACCAGCGCAACATAGCTGAGCGGCAACAATCTGGAGAGAGAAAAGGTGGCGATGCCGACGCCCAGCGTGATGAGTGTGCTCAGGGCGAAGCGGCCCTTGTGGCGCATGTCGCCCATCCACGCAACCGCGAGCGAACCGCAGATCGAGCCGATCCCCATCAGGGAAAGCAGATTCCCGAAGGTCTCCGGTCCGCGATGAAAGACGTCTTTAACGAACACCGGTATGTAGGTGCGCATGGGCATGCTCAACGCCGTCATGCAGAACGCCAAAACGATGAGCGCCTCCATCGACCCTTGCTGGCGAACGAACTTGATGCCTTGCTTCAGGCTGCCGAAGATCGACTCAGTGGTCTTCTCCGGCAGGTAGCGAGCCGTGATGATGGAGAGGGAGACGATGGGCGCGAGGAAGGAAATTGCGTTCAGCCCGAAACACCAGGATTCACCCAACGTCGCCAGGGCCTGTCCCGCGAGTGCGGGGCCGATGGTCACCGCGGTGTTGAACTGGATCGAATTCAGCGCAATAGCGTTCGGCATGTCCTCGCGCTTCACCAGGGTCGGAATTAAAGCCTGGTACGCCGGGCCGCCGAATGCCTGGGCCAATCCCGCGACGAACGAAAGACAGAGCATGTGCCACACGTGGATGTGTCCGGTGGCCACCAACACGGTGAGCACCGTGGCACAGGCCATCTGCACGTACTGGGAACCGAGAAGGATCTTGCGCCGCTCGGCCCGGTCCGCCACCACTCCGCCAATCAGCGAGAAGAGGAAGATAGGAATGCCGGCGAGAAACTGATCGAGCGCGAGTAAGAACGCCGAATGGCTGAGCCGATAGATCAGCCAGCCCTGGGCCACGATCTGCATCCAGGTTCCGATGCTGGACATACAGGCACCGAACCACATCAGACGAAAATCGCGGTAATGAAATGCCTTGAATACCCTGCGAAAAGTGGACTCTTGCATGTGCTCCGGCGTCTGCGATGTTCGAAGACTATCTTCGCACGGGCGCACATCCACTGCACCTTGCAGAAGGAAGCAGCCGTCCCTGGCGACTCGATCGCTATGGTTAGATGCGGGTGGGAGTTGGCGGATTCGCAGGAATGACCGCCCCCACCAGCGACCCAGGGAGCTATCTCGCCTGGTTCTCCTCCACACTCTGGTTCCTGCGGAAGATCACGTACGAGCGAATGTCAGCGGCGTCCTGACGCGACAACTCCTTGGCAAACGAGACCATGCCCTCTGACTGCAGTATTCCCTTCAGCACGTCGGAAAACCATGCGTCGCTTTCTAGCGTGCCGGAGTAGCGCAGGTCAGGCAGTACTCCGCCGCTGACTGCGACATCACCGTGACACTGAGCGCAATACCGCTGATAGAGCTGTTCTCCTTTGCGGATCGTGACCGCGCTTGCCCGGTTCGGCAACGGCGGCAGGAGGGGCTTCTCGGACGGTTCGAGTGTAGGCAGGCTGGCGGTTGCACCCAGTTTGAATACCAGCATCCGGCTGATGTTCTGCACCCGGCCTGACTTGAATGATACCTCTCCGGTTGCCAGTGGGAACACGCCGCCCCAGCCCGCGAGCACCGCGACATACTGTTCGCCATTCACGCTGTAGGTTACGGGCCCGGCCATCACTCCGGTTTGCGCGGCAAACGACCACAGCCTGGCGCCGGTATCGGCGCGGTAGGCTTCGAAGTATCCGCTCGCCGTGCCCTCGAAGACCAGATTCCCTGCGGTCGAGAGCAGCCCGCCGTTCCATGGTCCCGGTCGTTCGATCGCCCAAGCCTGCTTTTGCTGGACCGGATCCCACGCCACCAGCTTGCCCTTCACGGTATCGAGGATGGCTTTCTTGATCTTGGGATCCTGCGGCATTCCGGCAGCGACGGTGTCAATTCCATAATTCGCCGCCAGTTTCTTCGGCTCGAAGTCGTCGGCCGACTTGAACTTGAAACCCACATCGTTTACCGGGATATAGACCAAACCCGTGAGCGGGCTGTACGACATCGGCTGCCAGCTGTGCGCACCCAGCGGTCCAGGCACAATCGGCGCGGGATCCTTGCCCGGATAGCGAGCGATGGCAGTCTCAATCGGGCGTCCGGTCTTCAGGTCCACGCCGGTGGCCCAGTTGATGTAGGTGTAAGGCTTAGCGGAGATCAACGCCCCATTGGTGCGGTCGATGACGTAGAAGAATCCGTTCTTCGGCGCTTGCAGCAGAACCTTGCGCGGGCGGCCGTCGATCACCAGGTCGGCCAGGATGATGTGTTCCGAGGAATCGAAGTCCCAATCGTCGGCCGCGTCTTGCTGATAGTGCCAGACATATTCGCCGGTGTCCGGCTTCAGAGCGACGATGGAACAGGTGAGGAGATTGTCGCCACCCTTCGGGCTACGATACTTCTCGTTCCAGGGTACGCCGTTGCCCGTGCCGATGTAGAGAAGATCGAGTTCGGGGTCGTAGACGATGGCGTCCCAGACGGTGCCGCCACCGCCAGTCTTCCACCATTCACCCGACCAGGTCTTGGCGGCTTTCTCCAGAATCGGGCTCTCGAAGGACTTGGATGGATCGCCGGGGACGGTGTAGAAACGCCAGACCAGTTTGCCGGTTTCGGCGTCGTAGGCCGACACGTAGCCGCGCACCCCGTACTCTCCACCGCCATTGCCGATGATCACCTTGCCGTCCACCACGCGCGGGGCGCCGGTGATGGTGTAGCGGAAGTTGCGGTCGACTGTGAGGACTTCCCAGACGGGCTTGCCGGTTGTGGCGTCGAGAGCAATGAGCCGACCGTCAAGGGCCCCCACGAAGACCTTGCCTCTCCAGACGGCCACGCCGCGGTTGACGACGTCGCAGCAGGCGTTGATGCCCCATTCGCCGGGGACCTGGGGATCGAACGACCACAACGCGGCTCCGGTAGCGGCGTTGACTGCGAACACCTTGCTCCAGGCGCTGGTAAAGTACATGACCCCATCAACTACGATTGGCGTGCCTTCCTGGCCGCGACGCGTGTCGAGGTCGTAGGACCATGCGAGACCCAGTTGCCCGACGTTTTGATCGCTGATTTGCTTGAGGGAGCTGAAGCGCTGCTCGTTGTAGGTGCGCCCGTGGGTCAGCCAATTTTGCGGTTCGCGGTCGGCGGTGAGAATGCGAGAACCGTCTACACCCGGTGCTCCACTTGCAGTCTGTTCTGCGGCCCGCCGTGTGCATCCACACAGTGCAAGCACGAGTGCAACAACAAACAGAGCCCTTGGCCGATCCATTACTCCTCCCCGTTTCTCGACCCTTGTCACTCCGAGTCGACTTCAGTGGAATCTGCAGTTGGCGATTAGAACCAAGATTCCTCGGGGGATGAATCCCCGCTCGGAATGACAATCATGCACTACTTCTTTTGCGCCTTCTCCATCTCCTCACTTGCGACATGAAATCCGGTGTTCGCCGCTG
The DNA here is from genome assembly GCA_020073105.1 of Terriglobia bacterium. Lineage (GTDB taxonomy): Bacteria > Acidobacteriota > Terriglobia > Terriglobales > Acidobacteriaceae > JAIQFW01. The sequence goes on along the minus strand of JAIQFW010000053.1, from coordinate 23,629 downwards.
GCACGCCCGCGTAGATCGCGGTCTGAAGCAACACTTCCTTCAGGTCGCATGGCTCCAGTTCATGTGCCAGTCCCGCCCGCACATGCATGGCGAATTCCTCCCATCGCCCGGTGGCAGCCATCGTCGCCAGCACTAGCAGACGCCGGGTGCGACGGTCGAGAGCAGGCCGCGTCCAGATGCTTCCCCACGCGTAGCGCGTGATCAACTCCTGAAAATCACGGTTGAAATCCGTGGTATTGGCGATGGCGCGGTCCACATGCTCGTCGCCCAGCATGGCCCGGCGCACGGCAAAGCCAGCTTCCAGCCGATCGCTTGCACTATCGGCAGGCAGCAGAAACTCCAGCAGCGCCGTGCTGAACGAACGCGGCCGCTCGATGTTCGAGAGGTGTGCGGACGGCAAGCGAACCGCCCGAGCTTTGGGAATGTCTCGCGCCAGTAATTCTCCATGGCCCTCCCACGGAGTGGACACGTCGCGGTCGCCCACGATCACCAGCGTCGGAACCTTGATCTGCCGCAGCAATTCCCGGTTGTCCACATCGCGGATCGCTGCGCAGCAACCGATGTAGCCAATGGAATCTGTCCCCAGCAACACCGACTTCACCGAGTTGGCATAAACATCGCCTCGAGCCACCATCTCCGGCGAGAAGAAGCGCTGCATCGCCATATCGACGATGGCATTCATTCCCCCCTCGGAGACCATTTTGATTCTCGTCTCCCAGTTGCTGCGCGGCCCAAACTGCGGTGAGGTATTGGCCAGGACCAATCCGGTCAGGCGATCTGTCGCGTGCAGGCCGAGCCACTGGCCAATTGCGCCTCCGAGAGAGAGGCCGCAGAAGGCGAACTTTGCAATCTTGAGGGCATCCGCCAGGCCGAGCACGTCCCGCGCCAGCAACTCGATTGAGTATTCACCCTTGGGAGCATCCGAGGCGCCGTGACCTCGCGTGTCGTAGCGCAAGACCTGGAAATGCGGCAACAGGTCCGCGATCTGTGGCGCCCACATGGCGTGGTCCGCGCCGATGGAGTGCGACAAGACCAGCACGGGCTGTCCGGCCTTACCTTCCAAACGGTAAAACAAGCGGCAGTTTTGAATGGTGACAAAGGGCAAGGTCATTGCTCCTTATTTGAGCTTGTTCTTTGGCTGAACCGAATCGGTCAGGGCTTTGCGAAACTCCTCCGCCGACCCGAGATACTGTTCAGGCGTTTCGAGCTGGTGCAGCACCGAGCCATCCACACGAGAGCTGATTTCCGGCATCTCTGCCAGCACGTCCGCGAGATGTCTGCCCTGCGCAACGCTCTTGCGGGTAGCTTCTTCCAGAACCTTGTGCGCGACGTCGCGGCCCAGGCTCGGTCCCAACAGCATCATGGCTCGCTCGGCGAAGATGACGCCCTTGGTGTTCTCGATGTTGGCCCGCATCCGTGCAGCATCGACCGAAAGTCCGTCCGCCACCTCGGCCATGGACGCTGCAGCCAGGCCGGTGGACTGGATTACAGTTGCCACAACCGGCCACTCCATCTGCCAGCCACCGACTCCGCGCTCGTGCTCCTGCACCATCGCGGAGAGGAAGGCCGCCACTTCCCCCGGCACCCGGTGCGCAGCGGCCAGCGTAACCGCGCAACCAATCGGGTTGCGCTTGTGCGGCATAGTGGAGGAACCCCCGCGGCCTTGCCCGCCGGGTTCAGCGGCTTCAGCGACTTCGCCCTGCATCAACAAACTGATGTCGCGGGCCATCTTCCCGAGAGAGCCGGTCAAAACACCACAAGCACTTACCAGCGCAGCCAGGCGGTCGCGGTGCGTGTGCCAAGGCGCCTCCGGACAACCCAGGTCAAGTTCTTTTGCGAGAGCGCGCATCACTGCAGCCCCATGCTCGCCTAGAGAAGCTATCGTGCCGGTAGCGCCGCCGAACTGCACCAGCAATGCTCGAGAGAAGGCGGCCTCAAGACGTTCCCGGTTCCGTTGAACCGCTCCCAACCAACCTGCAGCTTTCAGGCCGAAGGTGACCGGCGGCGCGGCTTGCATCAGGGTCCGCCCGAGCATCACCGTGCCCTTATGTAGTTCCGACAATTTCCGTAAGGCCACCTCCAGACGCGATAGGTCCTTCCCTAAAATCGGCTGGGCGCGCTTGAGTAGAAGAACCAGCGCCGTATCGGCTACGTCCTGGCTGGTCGCACCCCAGTGGACGAAGCGCGCGGCGGCGGGATCTTTGGCGCGAACTTTTTCAGTGAGCGCTTTGGCGAGCGGAATTCCCGGCGTCCCGCCACGAAGGGTGTCGCGTGCAAGTGCCGCCACATCGAAGGCGTCCGCTTTGGCCGCAGCCGCAATACCAGCCGCCGCTGCCTTCGGAACAATCCCTAATTGTGCCTCGGCCTTGGCTAGAGCCACTTCAAAGGTGAGCATCGCCTGTAGGACAGATTGGTCGGAGAACAACTCCGCGAGTGGTTCCGTAGTCGCAAGACTCTCGATCAGCCGCGCCGGCATGAAGAGGAGTTCCTCAATCCGGCATTATAGACAGGTCGGACCTCTACGCTGCTCAACGCAGGGTTACACATCGAAGAACACGGTCTCTTTTTCCCCGGTCAAGCGGATGTCGAAACGCCAGCCTCCGGGGCGTGCCGGATCGGGCTGCGCCATCAGTGTCTCCCGGCGTTCCTTCGGCACCAGAGCCAGAACCGGGTCTTGTTCATTGGCAGGATCGCCCGCAAAATAGATACGAGTGTAGAGATGCAGCAGAATCCCGCGGGCGTACACCGCGACGTTCAGATGCGGCGCCTGCAGGGTGTTCCCCGGCCCGGGCACGCGGCCAGGCTTGATGGTTTCGAATTCACAGCCGCCGTCCTCACCACCCGCCATGCGCCCAAAACCGTAGCACTCGGGATCTGCTGTCTTAGCTTGCCGGTCGTCAGGATGGTTGTACTTGCCCTGGCCGTCAGCCTGCCAGATTTCCACCAAGGAGTCGTTCACCCCTGCGCCATCGCCATCCAGGACGAAACACTTCAGCCACACTCGCTCGCCTTTTGCCTGCGGACTGGCAATGCACGGCTTGGAATGGTTTCGGGTGAGACCAATGTGCAAGTAGGGGCCGGCCGTCTGTGAAGGAGTGGGTACGAATTCCATGTCATGCCTCAAAAGGGGTGGCCTCAGGGCCGCGCAGGACGATGTCGAAACGGAAACCCAGCGCCCACTGCGGCTGCGTAGTCTCCAGGTCGAACTTCGAAATCATCCGTTGCCGGGCTTTTTCGTCCGGGACCGATTGATAGACTGGATCGTAGTCGAATAGTGGATCGCCGGGAAAATACATTTGCGTGATCAGGCGAGACAGAAAAGCTCTTCCGAAAATCGAAAAGTGAATGTGCGCAGGACGCCATGCGTTGTAGTGGTTGAACCAAGGATATCGTCCCGGCTTGATGGTCACGAAACGGTAGGCACCGGTCTCGTCGGTCAGGGTGCGCCCCGCCCCGCTGAAGTTCGGATCCAGCGGCGCCGGGTGCTGGTCTCTCTGATGAACATAGCGGCCCGCGGCATTGGCCTGCCAAATTTCGACCAGCGTGTTGGGCACGGGACGCCCGTTGTCGTCCAGCACACGCCCCGTGACGATGATTCGCTCTCCTTGGGGGGCCCCGTGGTGCTGGCGGGTAAGGTCATTGTCGGTCTCCGCAATGGGGTCGTGTCCGTAGACCGGTCCGGTGGTTTCCGACAGCGTATGCGGCAAGAAAATCAATGGCTTGTGCGGATTTCGCTTAGGGGTGGATTTGTACGCGTCGTATAGACGGGTGGGCTGGCTAGCGGGCGCATGCCGGTGATAGGATACTATCGAACGTTCGTTCGTAACTTGCCCCATGAAGACACCTCACAATCCAAGCTTGGGGAATGCTGCTGCAGACCGACGAATCATATCTCAGGGTACCTCGTTTGTCACGCAAAGCAAGGGCGCGGCCAACGGTGGTCTCTCGCGGGAGACCTGGTTACAACGGAGTTCCTACTAGCAATGAAAATGCTTTTGCCTAGAATTGCCGCTGTGGTTCTCGTCGGGATCAGGTGACCCTGATTCCGCGCACACCGCGGCATCGGCGTAGTACAGGAGCAAACATGGCAACCACACTAGCACCGCCTCAACTCGACAAGAATGTTACTGACTTCCTCAGCAAGCCGCGAAAGATGCTCCTCGGCGGCAAGTGGGTGGAAGCCGCGTCGGGCAAGACCTTTGAGACCTACAATCCTGCAACTGGCGAAGTCCTCGCTCGTGTGGCTGCAGGCGACCGCGAGGACATCGATCGCGCTGTCAAAGCCGCCCGCCGTGCTTTTGAGGAAGGCCCGTGGCCCGAGATGTTGCCCGCTGAGAGAAGCCGCCTGCTCTATAAGCTGGCTGATTTGATCGACCAGCACCGCGAGGAGTTTGCGGAACTGGAAACGTTGGACAACGGCAAACCGGTTTTCTTCTCGCGGATTGTTGATGTACCAACGGCAATCGAGACCTTTCGTTATTTTTCCGGCTGGGCAACCAAGATTGAAGGCAATACGGTTCCCATCTCGATGCCCGGGGCCAAGTATTTTGCTTACACCCTGCGCGAGCCGGTCGGCGTTGTCGGCCAAATCATACCGTGGAATTTTCCGCTGATCATGGCCTCGTGGAAGCTGGCTCCCGCGCTCGCGGCGGGTTGTACCGTCGTGCTGAAACCAGCGGAGCAGACGCCACTCACAGCCTTGCGTTTGGGCGAACTTGTAATGGAAGCAGGCTTTCCCGATGGCGTGGTCAACATTATTCCGGGATTTGGCGAGACTGCAGGGGCCGCACTCGCGGCGCATCCCGACGTGGACAAGATCGCGTTCACTGGTTCCACTGAGGTGGGCAAGCTGATCGTGGACGCGGCCAGGGGGAACCTGAAAAAGGTTTCGCTGGAACTCGGCGGGAAGTCTCCCAACATCGTTTTCCCCGACGCCGACCTGGATGCGGCAATTCCTGGCAGCGCCGCCGCAATCTTCTTTAACCAGGGTCAATGCTGTACGGCTGGCTCTCGCCTGTTCGTGCACAAGAGCATCTTTGACAAGGTCGTCGATGGGGTTGCGCAGGCGACCAAGACGTTCCACATCGGTCCGGGAATCGATCCCACGACCAACCTCGGGCCGTTGGTGTCGAAGGAGCAGCAGGATCGGGTTTGCGGATACCTCGAATCAGGTGCCCGGGAAGGCGCCAAGGCCGTCGTAGGCGGACACAAGATTGCCGGCGGCGGGTATTTCGTCGAGCCCACAGTCCTGGTGGACGTGAAGCCGCAGATGAAAGTAGTGCGGGAGGAAATCTTCGGCCCGGTCGTGACCGCGATCCCGTTCAGCACACCCGAAGAAGTTGCCACCTTTGCCAACGACTCGATCTACGGCCTCGCCGCGGCGGTGTGGACGCGCGACATCAGCAAGGCACACCGTACAGCCGCCAAGCTGCGTGCCGGCACGGTCTGGATCAACTGCTATAACGTTTTCGACTCCGCACTGCCTTTTGGCGGATACAAGCAGTCGGGATGGGGACGGGAATCCGGGCACGCCGTGCTGGAGTTGTACACCGAAGTAAAGTCCGTCTGCGCTCAGATATAGATGCTCCCACTGATACGATGGCCCGACCGGCATCCCCCCCGTCGGGCCGTCCCCTTCCCCAGATGAAGAGCCTCCTAACATAACGGTCGCCTGGTGCCCCGCTGGATTTCTTCCAGGGTGCTGGTCCTGCGCATGAAAAACAAATAGATCGTCAGTTCAGGTCGAAACATCAGACTGATTTCAGCACGTGGTCCCAGTGGCACTCACTTCAGAATATGAAAATCCGATCCAGGTGTTGGTTGGTTGTTCTTTTCGCCGCGCCACTTCTGGCGCGAGCAGCGGGACCTGCTCCCGCGCTTCCGCCGGATAACCGGTTCAAGGCAGACATTCTCCTGGTCGTCGCCCACCCCGATGACGAAACCGGGGTCTCGGCGTACCTGGCCAAGGTTCTGGATGAACACAAGCGCGTCGAGGTCCTATATCTGACTCGGGGAGAGGCCGGCCACAATAACATGGGGCCGGAGAGAGCAGCGGCGCTCGGAGCAGCACGCGAGATGGAGGTCCGTCACGCGTTAGCGACTTTGGGCATCGACAACGTGTGGTTTTTGGATGGCCTCGATACGCCCAGTCAAAACGTCTTGCAATCTCTCGCGCGATGGCATCACGGTCAGAACCTGGAGGAGGTCGTCCGCATGGTTCGCTTCACTCGGCCGGAGGTGGTGCTCACCTGGCTGCCGGGATTCTTCATCGGTGAAAACCACGGCGATCACCAAGCAGCGGGTGTTTTGGCAACGGAAGCATTCGATCTGGCGGGAGACCCCGCGATCTTTCCCGCCCAACTCGCTGCCCCAGTGAAAGTGAATGAAACGCTGCTGGAAGGCCTGCAGCCCTGGCAACCAAAAAAGATTTACTACTTCTCCGATGCCAGCAATCAGGAGCAGTTCAAGAACACCGGCCCTGTGTATTCAGTGGCGGACCTTTCGCCGAGTCGCAATCTTCCGTATTGGCAGCTGGCAATGAACGCTTTTTCCTTTCATCTCACTCAGTACCGCACTTATATCGAAGGCCTTGGTCGTAAGTCAGCCGCGGAACAGCAAAGCGACTGGGGTGATCCCGTCCAACTGACATTCGGCAAGTCGAAAGTCGAGATAAGCCGGACCGGGGATGTGTTTGAGGGAATCGGCACGGTGCCCGTTGCGTTCGTGCCTCCGGCCCCTCCTGCGGTAGCCCCACTTCATCCCTTCGAACTGGCCGGCCCTTGGGGCTTCTACCAGGTATTCCATCAGCAACATGGCTTGACAGATCTCCCTCATGCAGCAATACCGGAGATCGCCATCACCCGCGGGGCAGATTTGCAAGTTCCCTTGACCCTCCGCAACACCAGCACCTCGGCACAGACATTCAGCCTCTCCGTGTCAGCCCCTAAGACCTGGACGGTTCAGGAGTACACTCCCATCGTTTCGCTACAGCCGGGCGAAGTGGTGCCTCTATTGGTCACGATGAACTCCCCCACCACGGACGAGAAGACGACCCAGCAGATCACCTGCCGCGCAGAAAGCGGGGGGCAGACAGTTGGCGTGGTTGAGTTGCACGTCAAGCTACGGTCTGGGGGTCTGCCGCAGTAGGTCCATCGTTCGCGCCAACCCCGAAGAAACATCGGCAATAGAGATGAAAGACTCTGACAACAGCTTTCACATTGACGGGCGAATCGGCCTAGCCTAGCATGGCATGAACAGTACGGAGTTTTTGCCGCCCGATGTTCTGGTTGTTCAGCAGCCTAACTTTGACCGAGGAAACCAAGATCAGGAGGATCAATGCACGGAGCACATGTTTTGAACCGGCGAATATTTTTTTGCCTGCACGTACTAGCGATGGTAGTTGTCTTCGCACTGCTCACGGGACTGCTATCAGCGGAGCAGGTTCAGACTCACCCGATCGTCACCCATGCACGAGGCGTCACCACCACCGTCCCCCTCCGCGACATGCGCAATGTCCCGGCGCACAACGTCAGTAAAGTGATGCCCGAACACGACCAATCGCCAGTCGTGCACGTCACGAATCTGCCCGACACGGCCATTCAGATCGTAGATCTGCCGGAAGTCAAAACTAAAAATCTTCTCAGCTTTGACGGCATCAACGACGCTCAGGGTGGCTCATTTGTCCCCCCTGACACCAATGCTTCGGTGGGTGGCACCCAGGTGGTCGAAACTGTCAACGTGGCTTATGCCGTATATGACAAGACGAATGGCCACCAGATCATGGCGCCAAAGAGCCTCGCGACGCTGTACAGCCCGTTGGGTGGCGTCTGCGCCACTGGCAACTTGAGTGACCCGATTGTGAACTATGACAAAGCCGCCGGGCGCTGGGTCGTCAGCATGATCGCCTTCAACAACAACTTCTCGCAGAATGCCCTGTGCGTTGGGGTTTCCAACACTTCCGACGCCACCGGCACTTACCATCTATATTCTTTCTCCTACGGCACTGTGCTGCCTGACTACCCCAAGGTGGGAGTCTGGCCAGATGCTTACTACGTCACCACCGACAGCTTCCCCAACGGCGGTTTCTTTAGCGGGGCCGAAACCTGCGCACTGGATCGCGCCAAGATGCTTGCCGGAAGTGCAGCGACGTCAGTTTGCTTTCAACGCAACGCTGCTGACTTTGCTTTGCTGCCCGCCGACTTGGATGGAAATGCCCCTCCGCCGGCCGGCGCACCCAACTACCAGATGGATCTGAATAGCTCTACGAAATTGAATTTCTACAAGTTTCACGTCGACTTTGCCAATCCGGCCAATTCGACCTTCACCGGCCCGACCACTCTCACCGTCGCCGCCTATTCCGACGCTTGCAGCGGCGGCAACTGCATTCCACAGCCCAGCCCCGGCGAAACGCTAGGCTCACTGGGAGATCGGTTGATGTACCGGCTGCCGTATCGCAATTTTGGTGACCACGAAGCTCTGGTGGCCTGCCACTCGATCAGGCCGTCTAAGGGTTCAGCGGTATCGGCTACGCGCTGGTATGAAATCCGCAACCCCAATTCTCCGACGGTGTTCCAACAAGGCAGTGCCCAGCACACCAGCCTCAGCGTGTGGATGGGCAGCATTGCCATGGACAAGATGGGGAACATCGCTCTGGGCGCGAGCGCATCCAGCACCGCACAGAAGCCAACGATTGCCTACACTGGGCGGGTCCCAACCGATCCGGCCGGGGCTCTGGAATCACCCAAGGTGGTTGTCGTGGGTGGCGGCGTACAAACCAACAGCTTTCACCGCTGGGGAGACTACAGCAGCATGGCCATTGACCCCAGCGATGACTGTACCTTCTGGTACGCCCAGGAGTACTACAAGACGACCGGCAGCTTTAACTTCAGTACGCACCTGAATTCGTTCAAATTCACGAGCTGCAACTAGAACGAGTTCGACTCAAATTCAAGGCCGCCCGACCGGGCGGCCTTGACTGTTTGCGGCAGGCCCCTTTGCACCACCGCACTGCATCACTCACAGGGTTTGCGGGCGGCCGGTTCAAACTGATCAAGCTGCGCGTCACCCTGACTCTCGAATCTGCCATCCGGCGTATTCGCGTAGAGCTCCACGCCAGGGCAATAGTAGAGTGCCGTGTGCGGATCCACCCAGACCTGAACCGCCGGATTCCCCTTCGTCACCGGCGCCGGCGGGGGCTCCGCCATGCCAAGGCCTATCAGCATACGTTCCATCAGGGTGAAGGGCTGGCTCGGATTCCTGGGCTGGGCAAGCCCGTGTTGGGTCGAGCGCACACCCCATCCTGAGATCGCCAACAACAGCAAGCCGATTGCGAGCGCGACAGCAACATCCCCGCGATGATTGGTCAGCCAGATTTTCCAGGACGAACTGCTCTCGCCTGGTAACGGTGCCTCAGGCTCCGGCAGTGCGGGAACTCCGAGTACACTCTCCGTCCAGGCAGCTTCGGCTTGCGCGGCGCGGGACGACCCAAGCAGATCGAGAAATTCCAAACCGAAACAAAAGCCGGAGCGGTTGCGGACCACCCCTGCGACTCGGGGCTTGCCCGAGGTCTGGAACTCGACTTCCATCCGATCTCCTGGCTGGACCTGGACTCCCCCGTAGAGCGCCATGCCGGATCGGCTGATCTCACTCGCCAGTCCAGGCACAACCTGTTTCGAACTGTCGCTCTCGACCGAGATCGTAACCGGCAACTGCGCCGGAAATCGGGGCCAACGGCGAGTATTGGTGGGCTCCATCGTGTTTTCAGTAGTGGTAACCACGATCCCTTACTTCAGCCAAGGCAAGCGGAGGAGAAAAATCGCGGCCGCCAAACCGAGCGTGACCAGGCCAACGGCTCCGACCGCCAGCTTAAATCGCCAGCCCCGCTGAGAGTCCGGCTGAGCCGAGGCATCCCTGAGCTTCTTGATCCACGCCTGTTCGGCATTGTCCGGATGCAGCACGGACTGAATGGTGGCTCCGAGCTTGCGCTGATCGTCTGCGGCCAGCTCGATAAAGCGGAAAGGCTGCAAATTGCTCGCGACCGGGCTCAACATCTCCGCCCCGCCCAGCACCGACCCGGAACCTGTCAGGAACATCAATTTGACCTGTGACCCTTGACTCAACGGGTTCGATAGGGAAAGGAGACCACCGGTGAGTGAGACTACCTGCAGGCTGCCGGCGGTGCGCTGGCCGTCTTCGAAGCGCAGCACGGCAGGAGTAACCGCGGCCAGATGGGCCCGCGGTGCACGCGTTGCGGAGTGCAATTGGGGAAGGGAGCTCATGTGTCGGGTTTAAGTATGGAATGCACGGGCGGCGAACAGAAGGTTACGTAAGGACTTGTACGGGTCGGGATTATGCTTCGCCTGCCCCCCTCCTGCGGAACCTTGCACGCATGCGCCTGCAATAACAGCGGGGACGCAACCCAGTTTCTGTTAGCCGGTAACGGCGAGCGTGGTTGCTGTGCTGCTGGGCAAGGTGGAGCTCCCGGACTCCGTTTTTCCCAACACGAGCCCCCTCGGAGAAGCGAACTGCGGCCAATAATATGCGTTCTTTCAGCAGGTTAGCGGCATGTTTCTAGGCTTGACAAGGTGGCTAATCTCGCATAAAGTGGCCGCCCAGCTTGGCTTTCGGGCGGGCGGTCGGCCCGCGTGGGGCGTGCCTCGGAGGAAGTTATGTTGCGGAGTAAGTGCGTCCCCTTGATCGTAACCTCGCTGTCCGTATTGGCTGCTCTCCTGGCTTTTGTCCCCACCACGATTGCCGACTCGCCAGCCGCATTTGCAAATCTTGAGCCCGCGCAGACCAACCCAATTCGCCTGTCTCCGGATGGGACATTGCTGTTTGCCGTCAACACGCCGAACAATTCGTTGTCCGTGATCAGCGTGGCCCAGCCACGCAGTCCCGAGCTGCTTGCGGAGATCCCGGTAGGCGTGGGGCCCGTCTCGGCGAATGCGCGCACTAATGACGAAGTTTGGGTGGTCAATCAGGTCTCCAACAGCGTGAGCGTGGTCTCGGTGTCGCGGGGCATCGTCACCGACACCATCTTCACCGGCAAGGGCACCGAGCCCATGGACGTGGTCTTTGCGGGAACCAACCAGGCCTACGTCAGTTGCTCCCGCAATAACACCATCGCGGTTTTCGACACCGGCACGCACCGATTGATCAGCACGCTCCCGGTGTTCGGTGGCAGCCCACGGGCGCTGGCCGTGAGTGCGGGCGGCAGCAAGGTCTATGCAGCCTTCGCCATCTCCGGAAATGCCACCACGATTATCCCCAGCCAGCTGGCACCTCCGCCGCCTCCGCCGGAGAATAAGCATCTACCCAAGCCGCCGCAGGTGGCCCTGATCGTCGCGGCCACCGATCCCAATTGGAAGTCCTACATCAAGTTCAAGATGCCGGACAATGACGTGGTCGAGATCACGACCGGCCGGTCGCCTTCCGTATCCGCATACTATTCGGCCGCTGGCACCATCAACCTGGGACTCGCCGTCAACCCGGTCAGTGGTGATCTTTTCGTGGCAAACACGGATGCCCTCAACCTCACCTTCTACATGCCCAGTCTGCGCGGGCACTGGATCAATAGCCGGATTACCCGTATTCAAGTCAGCAACGGGCAGGTCACGCCTTTTGACCTCAATCCCGACATCGACTACAACATCCTTCCCAATCCGCAGGCGCTGGCCACCGCGCTCTCCCAGCCCACCAGCGTGGTCTTTGATCCCAGCGGCAACTTCATGTATGTGGCATCCTTCGGGACTGACCGTGTGGCCCAGGTGGACACCAACGGAAACGTGTTGTCTTTCGTAGAGGTCTCGCTGCCCGGCGGCTCAGGTTCAAACGCAGATCCCAAGAACAAGCGTGGCCCGAGAGGGCTGGCCCTCAAGGCGGCCGCCCAGACGTTGTACTCCCTGAACCGGATCTCCAACACAATTTCGATTGTCGATACGTCAAAGATGACGAACACCGGCGAGATCGCGGTCGGTACCGACCCTACTCCACAAACCATCAAAGAGGGACGGGGATTCTTGTACGATGCCAAGCTCTCCGGTAATGGCACAGGGGCGTGCGCATCCTGCCACGTGGACGCCGACATAGATCACCTGGCGTGGAACCTCGGGGACCGTAGCGGAGACATGAGCCAGATCATTCAGCGCGGCCATGTCATCAAGTTTCATCCCATGAAGGGCCCCATGACTACGCAGACCCTGCGGGGCCTGCGCGATCTCTCTCCCTACCACTGGCGGGGAGACCAGATCGACTTCGCGGCCTTCAACCCCGCCTTCGACACCCTGTTGGGCGGGTCCCAGCTGTCCGACGAGGACATGCAGACATACACCTCGTTCATCAACAGCATTCTGTACCTGCCGAACCCGAACCAGAACCTGGACCGCACTCTTCCGACTTCGCTGGGTGACGGCAATCCGGTGAAGGGAGAGACTGACTATATGACCCTCGCCAAAACCGGCCCTCCCCCCGGAGTGACCTGCAACGACTGCCATAAGGCGAACCCTGGTCCCGGCACCAACCGGCTGGTGATGCCGGCTTTTCCGCCGCAGCCGATGAAAATTCCGCAGCTCAGAAACATGTACCAGAAGCAACTTTATACCCGCCATGAAGCCCAGAGCATCGATGGCTTCGGCTTTGACCATGCCGGCCAAATCGACACCCTGTTCGACTTTCTCGGGGCGCCGGTGTTTCGATACACCAATGTGCAAAAGACCGACATGGCTGCTTACATGCTTTGCTTCGACACCGGAACCGCTCCGGCTGTGGGATACACCATCACGCTGACCGCGGCCAATGTCCACGATCATCAAGAACAGAAGGACTGGACGACGCTTCAGTCACAGGCAGGGGCAGGCAATATCGATCTGATAGGCAGAGGCACGATTCAGGGACGGGTCCATGGATTGTTGTACCAGCCCGGCAACGCGCAGTACGTCAGTGACACGAATGTGAAGTACAGCCAGTCGCAATTGCAAACCTTCATTCAAAACGGAGACACCCTGAGTTTCATGGGGGTGTACCCGGGCACGGGCGCACCCTAGACGATCGGACGAAGATTGGTCGGCCCCAGCCGACGATTTTTGAATTCTCCGCCTACTGGCTCTCCTGAGATCGGTGGGGCGTTCTGACGTGTTCGCCCTGCGAGTCACACGCCAGCGTGCCCTCGGTCACTGCACCCACTCGCCCCGAGTGATAGAAACCTCGCAGCTACTCCCTCTGGTCCGTTGGTAGCTCTTAAGGACCCGGCAGTTGTTGGGAAGCCGCACTGCCACCCCACCAGCAGGAAACAAGGAGAACCGACATGAGAAAAGGCGCAATCCTTCTAGGCACGGTTTTGCTGGGCTTTCTGTCGGCGCTGAGTTACGCGCAAGCTCCCGTCCCTTTCATCAGCCAGCCGCTCGTTCCCGATGCTACGGCGCCGGGGGGTGGGGATTTCACTCTCACGGTAAATGGCACGGGTTTTGTTTCGAACTCCGTCATCAATTGGAATGGCATCGCACTGGCGACTCAATTCATCAGTGACACGCAGTTGACGGCCACAGTTCCAGCAGCGGACATTACGACGGCAAGCACGGCTTGGGTAATGGTGGCAAATCCCGCTCCCGGTGGCGGCACGTCGAACGTCGCGTTCTTCACGGTCACCTACAACACAGGGGACTCCGTGATTTTCATCCGCCACCATGGTCCATATATTTTTAAAACAAGCGCTGTGGCGGTGGGCGACTTCAACCAGGACGGCAAGGTCGACCTCGCGGTCATCCACGTCTACAAAAATGACACGACGCTCTACATTCTGCTGGGCGACGGCACCGGCCACTTCACCGTGGGCCCGCCACCTCCGGCTACAGGCAACTCCGTCACGGTGGCCGACTTCAACGGAGACGGCAAGCTCGACTTGGCGGTCGTCAACTCGGGCACCAACACGGTTTCCATCCTGCTGGGGGACGGCACC
>JAIQFW010000053.1:0-9666 GCA_020073105.1 Terriglobia bacterium | reverse complement strand
CGGCACCGGCAACTTCGCTCTGGCCTCATCTCCACCCACCGGTGTTAACCCGGGGTTGGCCGCCACGGGCGACTTCAACGGGGACGGCAAGCTGGATCTGACGGTCAACAACTGGAGCGACAACACGGTCTCCATCCTGCTAGGGGATGGCACCGGCAACTTTAGCTTGGCTTCGTCTCCCACTGTAGGTGTGAACCCGTCGTCAGTGGCGGTGGGTGACTTCAACGGAGACGGCAATCTCGACCTGGCGGTCACCGACTCGGGCGACAACACGGTTTCCATCCTGCTGGGGGACGGCACCGGCAACTTCACTCTGGCCTCGTCTCCGCCCACCGGTGTTGGCCCCGGGTTAGTCGTTACGGGAGACTTCAACGGGGACAGCAAGCTCGACCTGGTGGTCGTTAACTCGGCCGACGGCACAGTTTCCATCCTGCTGGGCGACGGCACCGGCAACTTCACCCTGGGCCCGCCGCCTCAGCCTGAGGGCAGGGCCACTTCCGTGGCGGTGGGCGATTTCAACGGAGATAACAAGTTGGACTTGGCGGTCACCATCCGGAATGGATACTACTACGACGGTGTGTCCATCCTACTGGGGGACGGCACCGGCAACTTCACCCTAGCCTTCCATGCGCCTACGAGTGGTGGCCCCAGGTCAGTCGGAGTGGGCGACTTCAACGGAGACGGCAGACTGGACCTAGCGGTTGCTGTTACAGGTGGCTACTCGCCTTGCATCGAGATGCAGAGCCTGTTCCCAGTAGTTACACTCTCCCCCACCAGCCTTGACTTTGGGACGCAATTGTTTGGTACAACCAGCAGCCCACAGTACGTGACCCTGAGCAACGCAGGCAGCGCGAAGCTTAAGGTCACTAGCATCGTCGCCAGTGCGAATTTCGCTCAAAAAAATGATTGCGGCTCAAGGTTGAAGCCAGGCGCGAGCTGCAAAATCGGTGTGGTCTTCAAGCCCCATAACATCGACACGCTCACGGGCACGGTCACGATTACAGACAACGCTCCCAACAGCCCGCAAACGGTTTCCCTGACCGGAGTAGGTACCGTGGTGACTCTGTTGCCGTCGAGTTTGGACTTCGGGAGCCAGCCCGTGGGAATCACTAGCCAGCCGCAGACGGTCACCCTTACCAACCACGGCCCGCGGTCGTTGAGCATTCTCGGGCGCTACTTCAAGGGAAACAATCCCGAAGACTTCGCCCAGACCAACACGTGCGGACTAAAAGTGCCGGCGGGAGGCAGTTGCACTTTCAGCATCACCTTTACGCCCACGAGTGAGGGGCCAAAGAGTGCGACGGGTTACGTGGAGGACAACGGAGGCGGCAGCCCGCAAACCGTGAGTCTGTCGGGCACAGGCACGCAGTAGAAGGGAGGTTGGCTGCAGCCTGGGAAAAGTCGTTGATCCAGACCGCGCATTCTAGCGAAGCGCGGACCGGTGGCCCACGTTTCGCGGTTTTTCGAAACGTGGGATTCCACCAAGCTCCATCCTTAGAGTGGACTTGGTCGGAACGCGCACACGATTTTAGAACTCTTCTCGTCGTGCCTGCGGCTGGATATTACTGCCAAGTTGGGCGCGGGCTACCGCGTCCACCTCCCATATGCCCGACAGAATTAAGCCGCGGCGCTGCGCAGGAGAGTGGAAGAGTCGCACAGCGGCGCTAGCTCTGTGTCACAGAAAGCAAGACTTCCTCGCCAAAAAATGGCTGGTGAAGGTCAACTTCATCATCTGCCGAGGGACCGTAGATAGCAGGCACCTTGCCGCCCATCGGGCGAATGTACACACTGAGTTGGCCGCGATGATGGATCGCATCGAAAAGCCCAAGCCAGAACATATGGCCCACGCTAGTCTCGAAACACACCTTACCGTCAACCACAAACTGAGTGGGCGTCTGATGCCAGCTGGTCTCGTCCACAATCTTTAGACGCGGTGCCAGTTCCCAGTGAGCCTTCTCGTAGGCGGCGACCATTTCAGCCAGATTCATGGTCAGAGGGGGTATCTTCCAGTTGATCTTTCCCGTGTCCAGCAGTTCGATCCAGCACCGCTTTTCGACGACCTGCAGCCATACCAAATCGGCAGCCGAGCGCGAGTCCGGATGCGGCCGGTAGTCGAGCCGGTCGGCAGGAACTGCCTTGAATGCCTTCAAGAAAACTGGATACTCGTCTTCCCAGCAACGAATAAAAAACTCCCGGTCAGTCATAAATGCTCTCCTAGTTCAAAGGTTCAAGCGACGCACCAAATCGAGGAAGCGTGGCTCGCTCCGCAGAGAACTCCAATCGGGATCAACATCGAGATGGATCATCGCGGGCAGGCGCTCTTCGTAAGCCTTCTCCAGCCATTCAAGGGCATGGTCTTTGTCGCCGGCGTGAGCATAGAGGCGGGCAACCTGTGTGGGTTGAACGTAGGTCAGGCCGGACCGCTTGCTCAGGGTCTCCGCTGCCAGCCGCATCGCCCCGGAATAACCAGCGTCGGTGTAACCGCGCTGTAAGGCGCGCACAACTTCCTTGTCTTCCAACACCTCAAAAAACGTCTTTGCTTCTGCCACTGCTTCTTCGTGCATTCCCTTTCCGCAGAAAGCACCCCAGAGACGCAAATGCGCCGGGGGAAGATTGGGCTCGTTCTTCAGTGCCTTTTGAAGTTCGACGATCGCCTCGTCATACCGGCACAAATAGAGCAGGTGCCAACCGTAGAAACACTGAAAAAAGAAATTGAGAGGGTCCAACTCCAGGGTCCGCTCGATATGGGTCTTCCACTCGTCCACACGTCGCCGCGAAAGCAACAAATCCGACAGGAAGAAGTGTGCCTCTGCAGAGTTGGGCATCAGTTCGATTGCGCGTTGGTACTCTTTCGCCGCTTCGTCCCACTCCCATCCGGACGCTCGAACCATGCCCAGGCTCATGTGCGCTTCAGCGAGAGAATCATCCAGTTCAATCGCTCTTAATGCCGCCGCCTTGGCTTTCGGAAGTGCCTCACGAGGTGGTACGAGCCCACAGTCCCCGCGGGAGCCCCACACCCCCGCAATACCTACATAGGCCAGTGGATCGCGCGGATCCCTCTCGAGGCTAACCTGAAAGTACTTGAGCGCAATGTCGAGGTGTTCGCGAGAAAGTTTGTACCAGTGAAAGCGGCCCTTGAGGTAGGCCTCATACGCCTCGGAATTGACGCGGTGCGCACTGCTCAGGCGCTTTGCTTCCTCCGGGGTTATGGCGACGTGGATCTCCCGGGCAATGGCACGCGCGATCTCGCTCTGCACCAGAAGCACGTCCTCGAACTCGCGGTCGTAGCTCTCCGCCCACAGGTGCGTATCGGAGGCAGCATGGATGAGTTGGGCGGTAATGCGTACTCGCGGTCCGACTCGCAGGACCGACCCTTCCACGACTGCGTCGACGTTCAGTTCGCCGGCGATCTGTGGTAGCGGCGTCCCAGTGCCTTTGTAGCGCATCACCGAGGTGCGGGAGGTTATTTTCAGACCTCGGAGCTTGGCCAGGTCACAAATCAAGGCCTCGGTCATCCCGTCGGCAAAGTACTCCTGCTCAGGATCGCGGGAAAAGTTGGTGAGGGGCAACACCGCAACCGACCGAATGCGTCTCGAACGAGTTCGTTTGCGAGTGCTGGTGGCATTGCCTGCGGAGGGTGCGAGGGAGCTAGGCCGCCGAAGGTCCACTTGCAACTCCTTCGCCGACTGGTAGCGGTCCTCTGCATCCTTTTCCAGACACTTGAGAATGATGTCCCCCAAGCGCGATGAAAGCCGCGGCTGCAATTTTTGCAGCGCGGGAGCTTGGGCATGAAGAATCTGATCCGCTACCGCGGTTGACGTCTTTCCCTCAAAGGGGTGCCTCCCTGTCGCCATTTCGTAGAGCGCTACACCAGCAGCCCAGAGGTCGCTGCGGGCATCCACTCTCTCGCCTTTCAGCTGTTCCGGGGCCATGTAGGGCAGCGTGCCGGCCAGGGCGTGCGTCTCGGTCAGACTCGCGGTGTCGGCATCGCCGTCCACCGGCTGCACCAGCTTGGCCAGTCCGAAGTCGAGAATCTTTAGTCGCCCATCGGGGGTAAGCCGTAAGTTGCCGGGTTTCAAATCACGGTGAATGACGCCTCGCTCATGCGCGGCCGCCAGTCCTTCGGCGAGTTGTCCACCGAGGCAAGCTACCTCTTTTTCCGGGAGCGGCCCCGCCGTCAGCCTCTCGCTGAGCGTTACTCCGGGAACGTACTCCATCACCAGGAAGTCCGCTCCTGCCTGGGTGTCGAAGTCGTGGATGGTTGCGATATTGGGATGGTTGAGCTTGGACAGGATGAGTGCTTCATCGCGAAAGCGCCTGCGAGCGCTTTCGTCGGATAAGGTGCCAGGAGGCAGAATCTTGATGGCTACATCGCGCCCCAGATGCTCGTCTTGGGCGCGGTAGACTTCGCCCATCCCGCCCGCCCCAATCCTTTCGGCGATGCGGTAGTGGCCAAGCTCGAGCCCGACGAGAGCATCATGGCCGAGAGCCATGGGGAAGATCTCTTTCCCCCCACCTCACAGGACTATTTTAGGCCGCTGGCGTAAAGGAATCGACAAGAAACCTTGCCGGACAGACCACGGCATGCGAATGCCGCTACAGGTTGGGGTTCTTCGTGGGCCGGCAGCGGCAGGGCTGAGTGCTGACGGCTGAGAGCTGGTTTTTTGGTCGGGACGGGCAGATTTGAACTTGAGCCGTTTTGCAGGCGTGAGCGCAGCGGGGTGAGCCGAAGCCGAGCGACGCGAGGATGAGCCCTGAGCGAAGTCGAAGGGCCGCAGGCGAAATCCCGAGCTGAGCGAGGGATCTCTGGGAGACAGGAATGGTCGGGACGGGCAGATTTGAACTGCCGACCCCTCGCACCCCAAGCGAGTGCTCTACCAGGCTGAGCCACGTCCCGACAGGTTGGAAACCGCTGCGCCCAGTGTGGCGCGGCGATGGGGTTGACTCCCAAATTCTACACCACCGCCGAAGTTCCTGGCTGTCGTCTCCAAGAATTACGGACTAGGGGGGCAAGCCACCCGTTTCGTCTTGAATTCGGGCGCAAACTGGAAGTCCTGCGGAACGGTGAATTCGGCACGAAACTTCATGCGACGCAACGAGTCTGTGCCTGGCTCCGTAGCATAGGACAATACCTTCACAGCCAATTGTCCGCTAGTGACAGTTTTCAGGAGATCCAGGTAGTCCGGTCCGGCGCGGTCCGGGTTGGGAGCGTTGTAGGGCCAAAGCGCATTCTCTAACGGCGTGCTCAGCCGGTCAAAGTCTTTCCGCCGCAACAGGAAGCGGACCACGTGAGGGTAGGAAAGCGAAGCCCGGGTGTCGTCGTTGTAGTTCGCGCCGAAGATTTGTGTCCCGTTAAAGCGCAGCGGAAGATTAACCGGATAGATAAAGTCATCGTGTGAGATAAAGTCATTGCGCAGGCCCTGGACGGAAACGATTTCCATGTGCCAACCGTTGAGTTCACCCTTTGGTCCCAGTCCGGTGGGAAACAGGCGAAAGATCAAGCCCCCGCCAATAGCCTTCTCAAAGGGTTCCTTGGCGGACAATTCGTGACTAAACCAAACGGATTGGCAGGCCGCGCCGGGCGGTTGCAGCCGGGTCGGCAGGCCGGCAAGCAGCACAATGGCAAGGAGCACAGTCCGCGACATGGTTTCCGGTAGAGCTTAAAAAGGGTAATTATTTACTTGACTGACCACAGTTTCTATGCGATATTAGGTGCATGGAAGACCCAAAGACACTCCAAGAGTCCATTGTTTACTTCTCAGATTTCGACAACTGCCAGCGATTCATTATTGACCTTCGCTGGGCTGACGACAAAGTTCGCTGCCCATATTGCGGCTCTGAGAAAGTCACCTATCTGGCGAATGCCCGCGTCTGGAAATGCTATGAGAAGCACGCGAAAGCAAAGTTCTCGCTCAAGGTCGGGACGATCATGGAAGATTCAGCTCTGGGAATCGACAAGTGGCTTACCGCAATGTGGCTGATTGTGAACTGCAAGAATGGAATTTCGTCTTGCGAGATTGCCCGCGATCTTGGGATCACACAAAAATCAGCTTGGCACATGGCTCATCGCATCCGCTTCGCCCTGCATTATGGGTCATTTGAGAAGCTATCTGGTCAAGTGGAAGCGGACGAAACATTCATTGGAGGCAAGGCGCGAAACATGCACCTAGCCCAGCGCAAGCGCCGCATCACTGGAACCGGAACCAAGGACAAAACCGCCGTGATGGGAATTCTTGAACGTGGCGGAAAGGTTCGCACTTCTGTTCTACCAAACCGCAAGCGCCATGCGATTCAATCCGAAGTGAGAAAGCATGTCGAAGCGGGCACGGCTCTCTACACCGATGCATTGCTGTCCTACAACGGGCTGGAGGGAGACTACGCGCACAAGGTCGTAGATCATGCGGTTCAATATGTGGATGGGGCATGCCACACGAACGGGCTGGAAAACTTCTGGTCTTTGTTGAAGCGCGGAATCTCGGGAACATATGTTTCCGTTGAGCCGTTTCACCTCTTCCGCTATCTCGACGAGCAAGCCTATCGTTTCAACAACCGCAAAGACATGGGTGATTTTGACCGCTTCAAGTTGGCCGCATCGCAGATCGTGGGGAAGCGTCTAATGTGGAATGAAGTCACCGGAAGGTCTGGCAGTGACCCGTCAATTAACTGAGAAGGAAAAAATCAGACAGGGACGCGGGAAGCGGAGATGATTTACTTCCCGTGTTTCTTGGGCTTCTGTTTCTTAAATGGGTCGGGCGATAATGCACTCTTGGGAACCGAGAGAATGGTTTTTACCGCATTGCGAAACCGCCGAAGTGCCTCGGGGCCTTCGTTCATCTCTGCCGTTCGTGTCTTCATGAATCTCAGTTTACTCTAGCCATGGCAGTACAGAAACCAAAAGCCACACTGACAGGGCAGGGAACTAGTGAACAGGTCCTTTGGGGTCAGTGTCTTTCAAGAATGCTTCAAGCGCCGCTTCCACATCGCGTGATGTCGCTATTGCGCGACGAAGCGGAATTAATAGTTCGCGCACACCTTGGTGCTTCTTCTGTCGCAGCTCCTCAAATTGCTTCTCCCAATCCCCGATCTGAGGAAAGTGCTTGCAATAAGTCATGACCATTGTCATGAGCATCGTGCGATCAACGTAGGCATTCTCTAATGCATCGAGCAGGTAAGCGATTAGTTCCTTGTCGGAGGCCATAGCGCCGCGAATTATAAGCCTTTCCCTAGGAGTTACCCATGACAACCCGTCCATGCTCACCCGAGTTCGCGGAATTGCCCAACCACTTTAACGACGGAATTGTACAGCTCAACCAAGCCTTGGGCGACAGGCTCAATTTCCCGCCTACCAAAATCCGTGAAAGATATTTGCGGAACAAGTTGTCCATAGGGCTTAAATTTGACTGCGATTTCAGCGGGCGTAATTTCGGGATGTGCGCGCTGGTAACTTTCAACGATGGGTCGCATGGCCGCAGGGAACATCCTGCTTCCGGTGCCGTGGGTCAAGACGAGTTCTCGGTGCTTATCGACAATATCCATGTGGTGGAGGATCGAAAGGGAGTAATCAACAAAGTCGGGGGAGTTGTACGGCTGAAGCCGCTTTATCAGGTCGCGCCCGCGGGGATCTGTGATTCCCTGTATTTTTCCTTCATATCTGGCAATCTGCTTTTCCTTGATCGGCTCGTGGTTGAAAATGGGAAACTCGATTTCGATGAAATGCTTGAGCCTAGATTCCGGTGTGGAGAATTGCCAGATCAAATGATCCAAACACGACCGCAAATGGTGGATGATCTCACCCGAGAGAACGCTAAATCTGAGCGGAATCGCGAGCTGCTTATGGTACTGAATAGCCTCAAGGAGCAACTCACGGTCGTGCTCGGGCAGGACGGGGTATTTGCTTTTTTGGAAAAACCTGGAGATTTCGACATCCAAATTACGGATGTTCTGGTTGGCCCGTATTAGCTTCTCTTCGATCCCGTCAAATTCGGCCATGAAGGGGAATGCTAGGCTAGGATATTAGGTCAGTCAAGTAAATAGTTACCTTAAAAAGATACTAACTCCGCTTTCGTTTCCGCCGCTGCTTTTCTTCCTCTACCACCGCAAACTGGATCTTCTTCTCCACCGGATCTATACGGTCGACCAGCACGTGGATTTTTTGACCCAAGCTATAGATTTTGCCGCTGCGCTGGCCGATGATCTCGCGCGTGTTCTCGTGGTAGGTGTAGCGGTCGTCGGTCAAGGACGCGAGCGGAACCAGGCCCTCGACGAACAAATCTGTCAGTTCGACGAAGAATCCGAACTTGGTCACGCTGATGATCAGGCCGTCGAAGTCCTCGCCGACGCGCTCCTGCATGAATTTCACTTTCTTCCATTCCATCAACTCACGCTCGGCCTCGTCGGCGCGGCGTTCCGACTGGCTGGATTCTTCGGCGATCTCGTGGAGTTCTTCCGGCGAAATCGGTCCGGTGAGAGGTTCGAGCGACTCGCGATGCACGGCGTGATCGCGGCGCTTCGACCAGGGGGAAGGCGCCGTTGTTCCAGCGTCTCTCGCGGGCGAGGGCGCCCGCGCTACAACCTCGCCACGCAGCACCTCTTTCAAGATCCGGTGCACGATGAGATCGGGATAGCGCCGGATGGGTGAAGTGAAATGCGTATACGTGGTCGCAGCCAGGGCAAAGTGTCCCAGGTTCTCTTCGGAGTAGCGCGCCTGCTTCAGCGAACGCAGCATCAGGTAGGAGAGAATTCTTTCTTCCGGCTTGCCCGCAATCTTCTCCGTCAGCTTTTGATACATGCGCGGCGTGATGTGGACTTCCTTAGGAACCTCGATGGTGTGTGCCCGCTTCCCGGTGCCGTAGCTGGCCCGGCGCTCGCTTTTGAACTGCATCCGCTGGATGGGCAACGCACCCACTCCCAGCGAATAACCGAAAGTCGCGGCGATGACTTCAAAGTCGTAAACCCGCTTGGCATCGGGCTTCTCGTGAATCCGGTACAGCGAAGCGATGCCCTTGCCCTCCAGGTGTCCGGCCACACACTCGTTCGCCGATAGCATGAACTCTTCAATCAGCCGGTGCGCCATATTGCGCTCCGAGCGTGTGATGCTCTTCATCAGTCCGTGTTCGTCGAATTCGATCACGGGCTCGGGCAAGTCAAAGTCGATCGACCCCCGCTTCTCGCGCTTGCGGTTCAGGATGAGTGCCAGGTCGCGCATCATTTCGAAAGTGCCGACCAAATTCGCATACCGCTTCCGCGTCGCAACATCGCCCTCGAGAACTGCATTGACGTCGGTATATGTCATGCGTTCCGCGGAGCGGATGACGCCTTCGCACAGTTCGTAGCCGACGATCTCGCCCTGATGATCGATCTCCATGATGCAGGACATCACCAGGCGGTCCAGGTGCGGCCGCAGACTGCAGATGTCGGTAGAGAGTTCAAGCGGCAGCATGGGCACGGCGCGGTCAGGAAAATAAACGCTGGTGCCGCGCAGGCGTGCCTCCTGATCGAGGCCTGAGTTGGGCGTGACATAGTGTGCCACATCAGCGATGTGAACCTGCAGCTCAAAGGCGACCAGGGCGTTCTTGCGGTCATAGAGTTTGGCGAAAGCGACCTTGGCGTAGGTGTCGAGGAAAGTCTGCTGATAGATGCGGCCTACGCTCTTGATCGTGCCCACGT
>JAIQFW010000052.1 GCA_020073105.1 Terriglobia bacterium | reverse complement strand
CAGGCGGCCCTGGCTCCGGTACGTTCGATCCCGGGTGTCTCTCTAGGAGAGGGACGCGGGTTTCCGTGGCTGGCGGTGACCGTCCTCTTGGGTGGTGGATTTCTGACCGGGCAGTGGTTGGCGTGGCGGGAGTTGGCTGATCGCGGTTTTTATGTTGCGACCAGCGCCAGCAGTTCGTTCGTTTACCTGCTGACTGCAGCCCACGGGATCCACCTGCTGGGCGGGGTGCTGGTTCTGCTTTACGCGGCGGTCGTTTCCCTGCTCCGGAGGCCGGTGGAGGGGCGGCGAATTGTAGTGGATGTGACGGCCTGGTACTGGCATTTCATGTTTCTGTTGTGGGTCGGCATCTTTGCGCTGTTGTGGTTCATGCAGTGAAGACGATTACCACAGGGGACACAGGGGCCACAGAGGAAAGCTAAGGGGAGACTGACGACATGGCTGACATCGCGGTGCAGCACGGGATAGCGGGAGCTTACGAGCCGTCCCTGTTTGGCACCTATTCCAAGAAGATCGGGATGTGGTTGTTCCTACTCTCCGATACGCTGACGTTTGGAGCGTTGCTGTTTGCCTACAGCTACGGGCGAATTTCCAATCCCGACTGGCCCACGCCATTCCACAAAGAGAGCATCATCAACGCCACCATTATGACGGGGTGTCTGCTCTCCAGTTCCCTGACCATGGTGTTGGGGGTGCTCGCGGCCAGGAGAGGGGACCGCAGTTGGACGCGTAACTGGATACTGTTCACCATGTTGTTTGGCTCAGCTTTCGTGGTGTTGCACGGCATGGAGTGGAGCAAGCTGATCGAAGAAGGTATGACGCCCTTCAAGAATCCCTGGGCTGCGAACGTACCGCAGTTCGGAGGCACTTTCTTTACCCTGACTGGCATGCACATGCTGCACGTCACTATTGGGGTCATCTATCTGGGCGTGGTCGCGTTGCGGAAGAAATTCTTGCCGATCCTGCTGGTGATTTGGGCGATCGTGTTCTTTGCGACTCCGGCGGACAACGTGTTTCATACCGGCGTTCACGTACTGCTGATTGCGACGGCGGTGGCGGCGGTCATCCTGTTTCTCAAGCCTAAAGATTACGACGCGCACGATGTGGAGATTTCCGGGCTGTACTGGCACTTTGTCGATTTAGTCTGGATGTTTATCTTCCCGCTGGTGTATCTGATGTCGACGCGAGTGCAGGGATAGGACAAAACCAAACCACAGAGGACACAGAGTTCACAGAGGAAGATTGGGGGCAGGCCAACGATGCATACAGTCGCAGACACGCATGATGAGGGCAAGGGGCAGTATTTCTGGGTGTGGGGAGCGCTGCTTCTGCTAACGGCCGTGGAAGTGGTCCTCGCCTACAGGCAGGTATTTCAGCCGATCCGGATGCTGGAAGCGCTGATGATTCTGTCGGTCATCAAGTCGGCCCTGATCATCGGCTGGTTCATGCATCTGAAGTATGAAATTGCGGCGATGAAATGGGTAATGATGGTCGCCGTGTGTATTTGCTTGTGCCTGATGTGTGTTTTCTTTGCCGATGCTTTCCGCATCATTCATCTGGGCGTGAAATGAAACTTCGATTGCTGACAATCGGGCTGACGGGTCTCCTATGGGCGGCACCTGCGTTTGCCCAGGGTTGCGCCATGTGCTACAGCAATGCCGCGGGAACCACCAAGGACGGACAACGCGCCATCAGCCGCGGAATCCTGGTATTACTGGTGCCTCCGGTAGGGTTCATGACTCTGGGGGTAGGTCTCGCCTTTCACTACGGCAAGAAGCGCGATGAGGACCTGTCGCGACAAGATCTGACCTAAGTTACCCCGGCACGGCGGAAGCCGTGCCCTTCCTTTCCGGTACAATTCGGGGAGCAAGCAGGGATGCTTCGACTGCGGTTGAGCGTCGCTCCGCGAAGCTCAATCCTCGCTCAGCATGACACGATCCGCATCGACGACATCGAGCCAGAATCCCGCTACTTTACCTTCTTCCCCGCCTACCCATAACCTGCGCCGTATCGGCCTGATTCCCTTCGTGGCGGTGTTGTTTGCTTATTGCACAGGCGGACCCTTCGGGGTGGAATCCATGATTTCCACCTCCGGCCCGGGCGTCGCGCTGGTCTTTCTCTTGCTGGTGCCGTTGTTATTCTCGGTGCCGATCGCTTTGGCGGCGGCGGAGATGGCGACCATCATGCCGGTCGAGGGAGGCTTCTATCGCTGGAGCCGGGCGGCGCTGGGGGACTTCTGGGGTTTTCAAGCCGGATGGTGGAACTGGACGGGAAGCTTCCTGATGAGCGCCGCCTATGGCGTCGCTATGGCGGATTATGTCGACAACTGGATTCCGTTGCATTCGCGCATGGACCATTGGCTGCTGGCATTTTTCTTTCTGTTGATTGTGGCCGGCATCAACATCCTGGGGATCCAGGTGGTGGGCGAATTGACGGTGGTGCTGTTAGCGGTCATGTTTGTTCCGCTGGTGATCTTCGTTTTCAAAGGCTATCACCACGCCCAATTCAACCCCTTTGTCCCTTGGTTTCCTGCTGGCCGGCCGTGGCGCGAAGCCTATGGCGTGGGACTGGCGATAGCCCTGTGGTCCTATGCCGGCTACGAACAGCTGTCGACGGTGATTGAAGAGGTACGGGAGCCGGAACGCAATTTTCCGCTGGGGCTGGCCATTGCGGTGCCGCTGGCTGTGGTGAGCTACTTCCTTCCCTTCTCTGCGGGACTGGCGGCCTTGGGGAACTGGCAGAAGTGGGAAACGGGATACCTGGTGACGGCGGCGCGGCTTGTCGGAGGCGAATGGCTAGGGACGGCCATGTTCGTGGGCGCGGTGATCGGGACGTTTGTTCTGCTTGAGAGCACGATTCTTTCGGTGACGCGCGTGCCGTTGACCATGGCGGAGGATGGGTATCTACATTCGGGGCTGGCGAAGGTGAGCGAGAAGTTTGGCACGCCGGTGCGATCGATACTGTTGTCCACGGCGTTCTGCGCAGTTCTCGCTGTGTTCAGCGTCCCACAACTGATTGCCGTGTATGCTTGGGCGCGCATGGCGACGTCGTTTCTGACCCTGCTCTCGTTTTGGCAGATGCGGCGGAAGTTTGCGGACGCGCCCAGAAGCTTTCGGGCTCCGGGAGGCGCGAAGGCGGCGGTCGCAATGGTGGTTGTGCCTACGTTATTGTTTGCCTGGGCGATGATCAACAGCGATCCGGCGACACGGCTGTGGGGAATCCTGACGCTGGTGTCAGGGCCGGCGGCGTATTTATGGATTTGGAGAAGGCGGAAGATGCGGGCTAGTCAGGTTTAGCGAACTCCATCGGGGGGCTCCTTCGTGCCCGCCCTTTCGCAAAAAGCGCGAAAGAACGGGGCACCCGCGGTTAGTGACGACAAACCCGGTCTCGTGTGAATATGGAAGAGAATGACTCTTTTGCTGAAAACGATCTTCTTTGACGTTGGCAACACGCTTCTCTTCCCCGACCGTACGCAGATCTTGGCGCTGCTTCACAAACGGAACCTGACACCGAGTCTCGAGCAGTGGCATGCAGTCGAGCGGCTCACTAAGCCGAAGTTTGACGACATCGTGCAACATGGCGGCCCGGTCGACCATGGTTTCTGGTACATGTTCTATTCCCGCCTGCTCGAACAGCTCGGTCTGGAAGACAGCACACTCCGCGACTCGCTGATGAAGGCTACGCAGATTTCTGCCAACTGGTGCGAGATCCGGCCAGGGACCCGCGAACTGCTGCAACGCCTGGGAAAACGCTACCGGCTGGCAGTGATCTCCAATGCGGACGGCAAGATTGCAGACGTGTTGGGACGATGCCGGATCGCCGATTGCTTTGCGTCGATCACCGATTCGGGTTTGGTGGGTTACGAAAAGCCGCACCCAGCGATCTTTGAGGCGGCCCTGCGGGCCATGAACGCGAAGCCGGAAGAGAGCCTATACGTCGGCGATGTCTATTCGGTCGATTATCTGGGCGCGACCCAAGCACGGATGCAGGCGATGCTGTTTGATGTGGCTGGGGCGTACCGGGAGAGCGGTGTGACGCGAGTAGAGTCGTTGGAGGAGTTGGAGGAGAGGCTGTGAGGTGTGGCTCCCCGTTGAGCAGATGAGAGGATGCCTAGCGCCTGTCTTGCAGAAGTTGAGGGGGTAGGGGTCCTTCGACTTCGCATGAACTCCGCTGCGCGGAGTTCATGCTTCGCTCAGGATGACAGGGATCAAAATTTACAACCAGATTACCTGATGGTCGAGGCAGTCGGGGTGAATGGCATCGTACAGGTTGCGAAGCAGCTCAGTTCCATAACGTGAAATGAAGTAGGCCCCGGCGATCTCGCGTTCCTGAAGAGTCTTGTTGGGAAACAGGGTGTTGCTGAGCAGCGCGGCATGGCGATCGATAACTTCGCTCTGACGCAGTTCGGCGCGGGCCGCCCGGGCACGCAGGCTCTCCAGCTGATGCTGCATTTTTGAGTTGGCATTGTCGGCGGCATCCACCAGAGTTTTATCCAAGCGGGCGAGAGCGTCGCGGATCGGGGCCAGCGATCTTTCCAGGGAAGTTTTTGCAGCGTCGAAGGCCGACTGCAGCTCCCCGGGGAGAGCATGCGCAGCCAAGCGTTCTCGCAGTTGCTCCGGCCCCTGGAAGAGGTCGGGCAGAACTAGCTTGTATCGATCCACCAATGTCTGAGGTTTTGGTTCCACCAGCGTGGCGGAAAAACGTGGGACCACCGGGGTGACCCGCCCTAGCAGTGCTTCGTACACCACGGCGGCTTGCGCGAAATAGGCAACTTCCGCAGAACCTCCGGTATAGGCGAGAGTCGGCAGCAAGTAGTCTTGCACAACCGGGCGGAGCAACACGTTTGGACTGAAGTCTTGCGGGGATGCGGAAATCCGTTCCAGCAATTCAGCCTGAGAGATCTTGTCTTCTTCGATGATGAATTCGCTGTCGCCCCCGTTAACGCGGCGGTGAATTGGCACCCGGGCGCCATTGCGCAGCGTGAACAGCGACGTCGACGAAGGAGTGACTTTGACCTGCTGGTGGTAACCGGCTGTTTCCAGTTGCTTGCCGCGAGCCAGGAGGCGGTCATCCAGTTCGGCAGCGCGTTCAATCGCCGAGCGATAGACAGGGGCTGCCACGCGGTGGAGGTCGGGATCCGAAGCGTCCAACAGAATGACCCCCCAATCACCAAACCACCGTGCGAAGAGCCGGGCAAAAGCACTGCCGAAGGTCTCGCCAGGACGGTAGGCGTCGCGCAAAACGGCCAGCGCCTCAGAATCGCCCAGAAGGGCTGCGGCCGCATCGACGACCGACTCGATCTCGCTGCCGAATGTTACGGTACCTACGGGCGCGTCAGGCAAGCCTTGAGTAGTCGCGATGAGAGGTTGCAATGCACCATCGGGACCGGGCAAGGCGACGTGCTTGATCTCGTCCAGGTCGTGGTCTTCCGTGGCAAGCCAAAACACCGGGACACAGTCGATACCGTTCTTGGTCGCGATCTCGGCCAATTTTACGGCGGTGAGGGCCTTGAAGATGGAGAAAGCCGGCCCCCCGAACAGTCCCACCTGTTGACCGGTGACCATGGCCACGGCGCCGTCACGCAGGCGGGCGATGTTCTGCAGAGTCCTGGCGGAGGCCCCCCAAGATTGGTTCTGGCGCTCGAGGATTGCAGAAACCTGTTTGCGCCGATCGGCGTCGTAATGCACAGCGGACGCCTCGTCTTTTGACCATTGGTTGAAGTACGGAGAACGCGGGTAGAACGGTAGCACCTTGGAATGATCGAAGAGGAAGTCGGCGAATAGCCGGGTGGTATGGGGAATCTGGCTGAAGGGCAAACAGTCCGATTTCACCGGCTCTTCTCCTGACAGCCTTGGACGATGAAGTTCATGTAAAGTCAACGCCTCATTCTACGGGCGTGTCATAGATCAGATGTTTGAAAAGGCGGCGGGATGCAGGATCAAACAACCATACCCGGAATAAGCTCAGGAAGGGGTGGCTGACGCCTGCTTGTGGACATCCCGCGCTCGAATTCGAATGCCCAGGAAGGAAATCGGCAAGGCGCCGAACATGCCCAGACCGATGCCGGTAAACGGGTTCCAGCCCAAATCCACGGTCCTCAAACATACCGCCAAGGCCCAAAACAGGGCAGTGGCTTGAAAAACGTAAAACATGATCTGCCGTTTCACAAGATCAACCCGATCCTACTGTTTTTGTAGCGGGTCACTGGGCAAAAGGAAAGTCTTAAATGTAAGGGGTAGTAACTCATTGGTCAGTTGGCCGGGGCAATTCATCAGTAGCCGCTTTTCTTATCCACCACGGCCCGGAGCGGTTGGTGCGCCAAGTAGCGGCGCAGATTGTCCGAGAGGAGGACATAGTGGCGTTCCCACAGTTTTTCGGTGAGACCCGCAGTGTGGGGAGTGATCAGCAGATTTTCCAAGTTCCACAGCGGCGAATCCGCAGGCAGGGGTTCCTCTTCGAAGACGTCGAGGGCCGCCCCGCCGATCGTGTGATTGAGTAAGGCGTCGGCCAGGGCGCGTTCGTCTACGAGAGGGCCACGTCCCACGTTGATCAGGCACGCATCAGGTTTCATTCGAGCCAGGCGGTTGGAATTCATCAGGCCGCGAGTGGCCGGAGTGACAGGCGTGGCCAGGACAACATAGTCAGATTGACCCAGCACAAGCTCGAGCTGGGAGGGTGGGTAAACCTGTTCGACGCCTTCGAGGCTTCCTTTCTCCGGGTTTTCGCGAGCGGCGATGACGCGCATGCCCAGCGCGGAGGCTTTCCTGGCGACCTCGCGACCGATGCTGCCAACGCCAACGAGACCCAGGGTTGAACCGGCTACTTCGCGCGGGCGAGGGCGCTCGCGCCACAGAATCTCCTGACCCCAGGCACGTTTTCCTTGCAGACGGACGGCATCGGGAAGTTTTTTGGCGAGGGCGAAAATCAAGGCAATGACATGTTCGGCCACGACCGGGCCGTGAACCTCGCGGGCGTTGGTGAGGATGACATCGCTGTTCATGAGCTCTGGAAACATGAGTTGATGGACAGCGGCGGCGGGCGAATGAATCCACCGCAGCTTCTTCGCGAGGGCGAATTGCTCGGGGCGGAGCGACCAGGTGACGGCGATTTCGGCTTCGGCGATTTCCGCGTCGATGCGATCGTAGCTAGAAAGGTGAGTGATTGCCAGATCAGGGAAGTCCTTGCGCAGTCTTTCAGCGAACCAGTCCGGTGCGTTCCAGAGCTCGAAGCGGTGATGGAGGACGATGAGGAGTTTCATGGGAAACGAATCTTAACGCAGAGTACGCAAAGTACGCAGAGGATCAAAGAAAAGGGTGTGTTCTTTCCTCGGCGTTTCCGGCATCGTCCGCGGTTCTCATTTGCCCTTCATGGGTACCCGCAAATCCTGGCCAGTCATCTCTTTCGGTTCGTCGAGGCCAAGCATCCCTAGGATTGTAGGCGAGATATCGCGCAGCGAGCCGTCTGGTCTGAGGGTGAATTGCTTACTGTTTTCGGCAATCACAATAAATGGTACGGGGTTAGTGGTGTGCGCGGTGTGTGGCCCGCCAGTCGCGGGATCAATCATCATCTCAGCGTTGCCGTGGTCGGCGGTGATGAGTATAGCGCCGCCTTTGGCCCGAACCGCAGGCTCGATGCGGCCTAGGCAGACGTCGACGGTCTCGACGGCTTTCACCGTAGGTTCGATCTTGCCGGAGTGGCCTACCATGTCGGCGTTGGCGAAATTCACAATGATGACGTCGAAGGTGCCGTCGTTTACGGCTTTGACGACGGCGTCGGCGATACCGCCAGCGCTCATCTCTGGTTTCAGATCGTAGGTGGCGACCTTGGGCGAGGGGACAAGAACCCGATCCTCGCCGGGAAAAGGCTGCTCTACTCCGCCGTTAAAGAAATAGGTAACGTGGGCGTACTTCTCGGTCTCGGCCACGCGCAGGTTGCGCATGTTCATCTGGGCCATGACATTGGCCAGTATGTTGTTCATTGACTCTGGCGGGATGACCACCGGCAGGCTGAAGCCCTTGTCATATCGAGTCATGCAGACGTAGTGCAAATTCTTGGGGACTCGGTCGCGAGGAATGGCGGCGTCGAGGTCATCGGCGCCGGGCAGATCGCGCCCGGCCTTTTCGTTGAGGCCGGAGTTTCGGGCTAGGGCACGGGTGATCTGGCGAACGCGGTCGGCGCGGAAATTGAAGCAGATGCAGGAGTCTTCGTCACGAATCGTAGTCAGTGGCTCGCCGCGGTTGTCGACGCAAACGAAGGGCACGATGAATTCGTCAGTCACACCTTTGTTGTAGGAATCTTTGACCCCCTGGACGGCGTCGACGTACTTCCCGGCCTCGCCGTCGCCATAAACCATGGCGTTAAAAGCTTTGGCGATGCGCTCCCAGCGGCGGTCGCGGTCCATGGCGTAGTAGCGTCCGTTGACGCTGGCGATCTTACCGGTGTTGTACTCACGGATCTTCTGTTGGAGCTGCTCGAGGTATCC
Organism: Terriglobia bacterium; assembly: GCA_020073105.1. GTDB lineage: Bacteria > Acidobacteriota > Terriglobia > Terriglobales > Acidobacteriaceae > JAIQFW01. The sequence goes on along the minus strand of JAIQFW010000052.1, from coordinate 31,198 downwards.
AGCGCCGTTGGTGGGCAGGGTGTCGCGGCCGTCCATGAAAGCGTGGACGAAGACGCGATCCACTCCTTGCTGCTTGGCCATCTTCAACAGGGCGTGGAGGTGGGTTTGGTAGGAATGCACGCCGCCGTCGGAGACCAGACCGAACAGGTGGAGGCGGCGGCCTCTGGTGCGGGCATTCTTCATGGCGGCGACCAGGACAGGGTGGGAGAAGAAGTCGCCATTCTGGATCATCAGCTCGATGCGGGTGCTGTCCATGTGCACGATGCGCCCGGCACCGATGTTGAGGTGGCCGACCTCGCTGTTGCCCATCTGCCCGTCAGGCAGGCCGACATAGGGGCCACTGGTGTGGATGAGAGTGTTGGGATACTCGTGCAGCAGGCGGTCGTAGGTCGGTTTTCGGGCGAGGGCGATGGCATTGGCGTTGGTTTCGGCTCGGTAACCCCAGCCGTCGAGGATGATGAGGACGAGAGGTCTGGGACGCAAGGCGGCTCCTAGCTTCCGGCTAATTCAAAAACAGCGACGGATTTTAGCGGATGAACACGGATCCAAAGAACCATTTCACCACAGAGACACAGAGACACGGAGAAAACAGCAAGAAAAGAATCTATAGGAGGGGAGCGAGAGTTTCAAATCAAGACTATTTCGGTCTCGATCCGCAAAGAAACGCCGCAGATTGTCGCAGATGAAAACCAGCCACGGATTTTCATGGATGAACACGGATAATGCAAGCTTACTTCTTATCGTCGGGTGTCTTGGGCGCGGGCGCCGCCGGGTTCTGCACTTCCACCTTCTCTTGGGCACGCCGCAGGGTTTCATCAATGCTCTTCTGCAGGCGAGGATAGACGGCCTGTATGCCTTCCGCGGAAATGGCGGGCATTTCGCGCAGAAGCTTTTTCCCCGTGGGTGAAGAATAAAAGGCGATCATGGTGGTGACGTCGGCTTTGTTCAGGTGCTTCTGATAGACGGGAACCATGTCCTGAATCAGTTCCGCGACGGGAAAAGTCCTGGCAATTTCCTCGCTATCCTTGTCCATGCGGTCGAGTTCGGCTTCGGTGACGTCGGGATGCCGCTGTTTGATGGCTTCGCGGCTGAGGGCACGGGACTGTGCTAACACCTGTTGCATGACTTCCCTCACCTGCTGGTCGGTGTTCATGGCCCGGAACAGGCGGAGGATGTCGGCGCGAGTGGCGGGCACGGGGGTCTTAGTGGCCGCCGACGGCTGTTGGCCGAACACGCTGGCGGTCGCGAGTATCAAAAAGAGGAGCGGTGTATGGATTTTCATAAGACGGTTTCGAAGGAGTCTCCAGGCATGATATTAAATGCATCCGAGGTCTGGCGTCAGGCGTCCAACCGAGGCGGGAGAAACCATGCCGATCAGCCAGTTGCTATTGCCGGAATTCGACCAGGAAATGAAGACTACGCGGACCATGCTGGAGCGGGTCCCGTTCGACAAGAAAGACTTTACGCCTCATCCCAAGTCCATGCCATTGGACAAGCTGGCCCCGCACGTGGCCGAACTGGCAGGCTTTGGGGTCATTATTTTGACGACCCCGGAACTGGACTTCAGCACTGCCGGAAGCCGCTCGCGTCCTCCGTTCGAGTTGCAGGGCCTGTTGAAGGCATTTGACGAAGATGTCGCCAAAGCCCGAACGGTGTTACAGAACACGACAGACGAAGCCTGGATGCAGGACTGGAAGCTTAGTTTTCAAGGGAAGACTATCTTTAGCGGAGGACGCTTTCTGGCTTACCGGCAAATGTTTATTAACCACCTGGTGCATCACCGGGCCCAGCTAGGGGTATATCTGCGATTGAACGACAAGCCGCTACCGGCGACGTATGGGCCCTCGGCGGATGACCGGATGGGGTTCTGAAGATCGATTGCGCCGCGGATTTGCGCGGGTGAGCCCGGACTAGAATTACCAAATCACCTGGATCGGATACCGGTCAAACAGGGGATCAGCCGTCACCAACGGCAGGCCCTCCTCCAGGCTCTGCGCAATGAGAATGCGATCAAACGGATCGCGGTGATGAAGGCTTAAGCTTTCGAGCCGCAAAACGTGATCCAACCCTAAAGGCAACACTCCAATCCTATTCTCCGCCAGTTTCTTCACCACATACGGACCAACGGGCTTCGGTAGATCCAGTCTGCCGGTCTGCGATTTGGTCACGATCTCCCAGATACTGGCCACGCTGAAGGAAAGATCACTGGGGCCGATGAAAAGCTGCTGCGCCCGGCGGGATAGCTTTGGGTCGTTTGCAATCGCCCACAAGAAAGTGTGAGTGTCGAGGAGCGCCTTCATTGCCAGAACAGGTCCTCGATCTCTTTAGGCAGTGGATCGTTGAAATCGTCGGGTACTACGAACTCGCCCTTCGCTGATCCGAGGATTCGTTTTTTGGGGTGCTTTTCGACGGCCACCAGTTTCGCCACCGGCTTGCCCGCCTTCGCAATAACCACCTCTTCCCCCATCGCAACCCGTTCCAGCAAGCGCGAGAGATGGGTCTTGGCCTCGTGGATGTTGACTTCCATGACGATAAATATAGACTAAGTTCTTAGCTAAGTCAATTAGGCAAGGTACTATTCTCTAGTCGCACTCCTTTATCCACTGTAATTTAATGCTTTCAACCCCAAGACTCTTGCCGTATTGCCTAATTCTTCCTCTATCCGCAGCAACTGGTTGTACTTGGCGATGCGATCGGTGCGCGAGGCCGAACCCGTCTTGATTTGTCCGGCCCCGGTGGCTACGGCAAGGTCAGCGATGAAGGTGTCTTCGGTCTCGCCGGAGCGGTGCGAGATCACCGAGGTGTAGCCGTTGCGGCGGGCGAGATCGATGGCGTCGAGCGTCTCGCTCACGCTGCCGATCTGGTTGACCTTGATCAGAATTGAATTGGCGACTTTCTTGTCGATGCCCTTCTGCAGGAACTCGATGTTGGTGACGAAAATGTCGTCGCCGACCAACTGAATCTTGCTGCCCACTTCTTTGGTCAGGTTCTTCCAGCCGTCCCAGTCGTTTTCCGACAAGCCGTCCTCGAGCGAAACGATGGGATAGTCTTTCACCCACTTCGCCCAGAAGCGGACCATTTCGTCGGAACTTTTGCTCGACTTGTCAGACTTCTTGAAGACGTACTTGCCGTCCTGATAGAACTCGCTGGCGGCGGGATCGAGGGCGATGGCGATCTGGCCACCAGGCTTGTAGCCGGCCTGCTGAATGGCTTCGAGGACGACCTCGATGGCTTCGACGTTCGATTTAACCGAGGGTGCGAAGCCACCCTCATCGCCGACTGCGGTGTTGTAGCCGCGCTTCTTGAGCACGCCCTTCAGGGTGTGGAAGACTTCGACGCCCCAGCGCAGGGCCTCGGAAAACGACTTCGCTCCCACCGGCATGACCATGAATTCCTGGAAGTCGACGTTGTTGTCGGCGTGCGCGCCGCCGTTGAGGATGTTCATCATGGGAACCGGAAGCGTGTTGGCGCTGGCACCACCGAGGTAGCGATAAAGCGGAAGGCCGTAGCTGGCGGCGGCTGCCCGGGCGGACGCCATCGACACCGCAAGGATGGCATTAGCGCCCAGTTTGCCCTTGTTGGGGGTCCCGTCGAGTTCCACCATCTTCCGGTCGAGAGCGCGCTGATCGGCGGCGTCCATACCGGCGAGCGCCTTGGCGATCTCGGTATTTACGTTCTTCACTGCCTTGAGCACACCTTTGCCGAGGTAGCGCCCCTTGTCCCCGTCGCGCAGTTCTACCGCCTCGTGCTCGCCGGTGGAGGCCCCACTAGGTACGATGGCCCGGCCCTTGCTGCCGTCGGCCAGTACGACCTCTGCTTCTACTGTGGGATTGCCGCGGGAGTCGAGCACCTCGCGGGCGTGAATACTAGTGATGTTCATTGCAGACATGATGGCCGTCCTTGATGCTGTGAGCTAGAAGCGGGGATTATAAATCAGGCGATGCGAAAAGAAGTGTGACAAGGGATACAGTGGGCGAAAAAGGTGATCCGCGGCCATGGTTGCTCCCGGCGTTGCCTCGCATGGTTCGTTGTCCTCTTCGAGTCTTGTTCCGGTTACGCGTCTCCCGTAAAGTCGAGTGAAGGATGCAAAATGTCACCGAAACTCTGGGCATTGGCTCGCGGGCGCCGGATTTTTCACTCTCAGCGGCCAATCGAGAGGGGGTGTTTTCCCTCAGCGGTTTACTGTCCAGGGGACCGATCATTTTGGACTTCCTGCGCGGGACGTGGTGACCCAATTGCGTGAAACGCATGGCTCAGTTTGAGTCGTTGAAGAACGAAATCAGTCAGGTTGGACTGCAGGCGGTATTTATCGCTGCCGAGAAACGCGAAGGCATGTTCAAACCGGCCAAGTTCCTGACGGAGCATCCGGTGTCATTTCCGTTCTTGTTGGATGAAGACCGCACTGTCACGAAGGCGTATGGACTCTATCACCGCATCGGGCACGATGCCTTCAACATCGCGCATCCAGCGACGTTGCTGATCGACCGAACCGGGACGGTACGGTTCATCTACCGGGGAGCGTCCCAGACCGACCGGATTCCCCTGGAAGCAGTTTTGGAAGTCGCGAAGAAGTTGGAAAATCCAGAGACCTCAGGAGGCTGAAATGAAGAAGTTAGCAGTGTTGCTTGGTGTGATTGTGTTATCGGCTGCAGCGATAGCGCAAAACAATGTTTCCTTGCCGACGGGCACGACCCTGAAGGTCAAGCTGGACAGCACCCTGGCCACTTTCTCCAGCAAGACCGGCGATCCGTTTTCCGGCAGAGTAACTGAAGCTGTAATGCTTGACGGCAAGGCTGTCATCCCCATCGGGGCCACGGTGCAAGGCCGGGTGACGCAGGTGAGCGAACCACGCCGAGTCTCGGGCAAACCCACCATCGGCATTTTCCCCGAGACGCTGATCATGCCCAACGGCGACCGGTTCATGCTGAACGCCAGCCTGGTGGATACCAGCCTGCGGAACGGCACCGATGTGAACGAGGAGGGTCAGTTCAAGGGCAAAGGGCATGACGGCAAGGACCTGACCGAAATCGGGATGGGCACAGGCGGTGGGATGCTGATCGGCGGTCTGGCCGGTGGGGGCAAGGGCCTGCTAATCGGCGGAGCGATTGGCGCAACCGCCACCGTGGCCCACTGGCTGGGCAAGAAGAATTCAGCCGTGCTTCCCTCAGGCACAGAGCTGGTGATGGAATTGAGCCGCCCGCTGGAGATGGCACCGGTAACCACCGGAGGGCAGTAGAAAAACCAGTTCACAGTTCTCGGTTGGCAGTTCCCAGAGGGCCGGAGGAACCTCCTCCGGCCTTCCTGTTTTACCGTAACCCGGCGTTGAGGAAGCGGTTCAGCCGGTTCAGGTCTGCGACTGACATATCCACGAATTGGATGCCCTTCCCGAAATATGGATGGTGGGTGGCGACGGCAGCCTTGGTGGCCAGCTTTTCGCCGTTCAGCCAGAGGACGAAATCCAGTTTTGTGCCCACTGGCAAGGTGAAGTTCATCTCGATGTAGCAGCCTCCACAGCTGATGTCGGATGTCTGGGCGCGGGTCATGCAATCCGCGCCTTCCGTCTTGAATTCGACCGGCACGCCGATCTTCAGGCGGGGGTATTTTCGTCGTTCCTGCAGCGCGCCGTCGTTATGTGCCGTGTGCGCCGTGGATGTCTCCAAGAAAGGCATATCTCGTCTCCGATCAACCGAAGCTTCTGCCACCATGATCCGAAATTTTGCTCGTGAGGGATGTGATTTGCAGACGCGTGCCCGCACACTTTGGTAAGGGTACTTTTGCGTTTGTGGTGTGACGCGGATCACCGACGGGCAAGGATTGCAAAACCCGGTTTTCAGAACGCGAGAGAGGCCAGTTCTTCTTCACTCAACAGCGGCAGCTCGATCCAACCTTCGAGGGGGAGAGCATCCACCGGCAAGCGGTTCTGCCACAAACTAAAGCGGAGGCGCAATTTGGTGGTGATCGGGGTGGTGGGTTTGCCGGCCGGAGTCTGGATGGAGGAGGCCACCGGCGTCGCCAGCAACCAGGTCAGTGGGAGTCTGAATTCGAAGTTACGCGCAAACGCGACTCTCACGTCATTCGGGAAGCGCTCCGAGCGGGCCAGGGGTGGATCGTCATTGGGCGCGCCCACCTGCCACGATTGCATCTTTCCCGCTTCGACTTGCACGTCCATGCGCAAGGCCCGGCGCGGCCGCTGCGCGTCTGCTGCCCAGGATTCCAGGTTCACCACCAACCCGAAGTCCATCTCCGGCACTTTTTCGGTGAAGTCCAGGCGGCCATAGACGTGGCTCTCGTCGATTCCAGCGTAGACCGAATCGACTAGAAACCGCTGGCCGTGCATGGCGCCGGCACGATGATCGGCGGTGTAAACCGCCGCACCCATCCACTCGAAATAGCGGACCATGTCACCCGCCACCCGGGGATGGATGTAGGAGGTCTGGGGCGCAAACGCGGGCCGCGAGGTCCCGGCGGCGATGGGTTGGGCGAGGTAATCCGGTGGAGGTGCCCCAAGGGCCTGGTACACGTTGGAGAGATGCTTGCGGTAGAGTTCGTCGAACTCGCGGTCGTTGGCGGAGTGGTGCTCGGGACCGTACCACCAGTTCCAGTCGCTGCCTTCGGCGATGAGCAACTCTTCGAAGGCGAGTTTTCTTTGGGCCTCGTTGGCGCGCGCCGCTGCTTCAGCATAGAACTTGTGGGCGTGGTAGAGGTAGTCCCAGGACTTGTTGTCTTCCGGTGCGCCGATCCAAACGTTGAAATTGGCGTTGATCCAGGAGCCCGGAACCAGAAATGTGAGCTGGCCGAAGCCCTTGTGACGGGCAATGGCCTCGGAGACGGTGACCGCCTCGACACCGGGTTCGCGTTGCAGCATGTCATAGAAGCGGCGCAGGAACTCGCGTCCCGAGTGCGGGTAGTATTCCCAGGCATTTTCGCCGTCGAGAATGATCGGCATCACGGCGTCACGCCCTTTATCAAGAATGGGTTGAGCTGCTTGTTTAATGTTTTGTATGAGGTGTGCACCGGCGTCCGCGGGCGGCATTCCCGAATACACAAAGCCGACCAGATCGGAGATGGTGTGGTCGCGGAAGATGAGGTGCATCTGGGCGGAGCTGCCCTCGAAGCGATGAATGTTGTAAAGCTTCTCGGCGTTCTGCAGGGAAAGGCGGCCGGCACCGTCGCGGGAAAAGTTGATTCCGAGGGTGCGACCGAGGACACCTTCATCGGTGGCCATCCACTGCACTCCCAGATTCTGGGCGATGGCCAGAACTTCTTCGGAGACGCTGCCTTCCGACGGCCACACACCGACTGGACGAACGCCGAAAACCTGCTGGTGCAGATCAAGCCCGCGTTTGAGCTGCTCGCGGGCATCTTCGCGATGGCGAAAACGGTTCTGCGGCAGGGGCAGTCCGGGTGAAGAGATTGCTCCCTGGTTGGTGTCACAGACCAGCGGCAGAATGGGATGGTAAAAGGGCGAGGTGGAGATTTCGATCCTTCCCTGCTGAGCCGCCGTGGCGTGCGCGGGCAAGACTTTACCCAGCAGTTCGCGCTCGCGAGCGATGACGAAGCTCTGGTCGGCAAGGGAATATCCTCGTTCCTTCTTGATCAGAGCAGCGATATTGGGATCGTCGAGAAAGAATTCGTCGAACCAGGCGATTTGCGAGAGGACCTGCAAGTCGGTGAAGTCCTGGGGCTGAAAATACTTGTCGGCGCGCGCGGGGGAATCGCCGGCGCCGCGGAAGCGCTCCCACAGTTCGCGATAGCGCGGATAGCGGCCGATCATGTTCACCGGGTTTGCCTGGAACAGGTATTGCAAGGCAAAGCGGCGCTCTTCCGGGGTGAGATCGCGGGCAGGCTTGGAGGCCACCAGCAGGAACGGATCTTTGGCCGTGCCAGCGACATAGTCCTGAAGTTGGGTAATCAGCGAGGGAACCAAATTGAAGGTCTGATGGACATTGGGGAACTCGTCCAGCAGCTTGACCATCCCGTAATAGTCTTTGAGCGCGTGGAGGCGGACCCAGGGCAGGCGGTACTCGCCGGTGACCAAGTCTTTGTAGAAGGGTTGATGCTGGTGCCACAAAACGATGACGCGGAGGACGGGCATGTCAAAAGAAGAAGTCTAGCACGCGTGGGTGGCGTTTCAGAGGGGACTCCTGCGGTTTTGATCCCCGCAGGATTCCCCAAATGAAACGTCTTGCCTGCGCGACGCGTGTTCTATTTGGATTTCGCCGGCCAGGGCGTGGTGTTGAGCAGGATGCTGATGGTCGAATCGCCGCCGTTGACGGTTGCGATGTCTGGCTTGCCGTCACCGTTGAAGTCGGCAGTGATCAACTGCAGAGGGCTTACGCCAACACGAAAGTGGACCGGTGGCTGAAATGATCCGTCGCCGTTTCCGAGTATGACAGAGACGTAGCACGGTTTCGGGTTTGTGTAATTTCCAACGGCCAGATCGGGGATACCGTCTCCGTTGAAGTCGGCCGTAACGACGAACCACGGCACCTCCCCGGCCGGGTACACTTTTGGTGAGGATAGCGCCCCGTTTCCTTTACCCGGGTAGACGATCACGCCGTTCACGCCGTTGGCCACGACTGCTACATCCAACTTTCCATCGCGGTTGAAATCGCCAACAATTGCGTCCGTGAATTCGTATATTCCGGACGAATAAATGATAGGCTGCCGGAAGGTGCCATCACCCTTGCCGAGCAACACCGCCAGGCTGCCATAAACGCCCTGCTCCGGATTGCCAGTGTTGACGACGACCAAGTCGGGGATGCCGTCGTTGTTCATATCGCCGACCGCGATGGAAAATGGATTAATTCCGCCACTGTCAATCTCCTGCGCGGGAGCGAACTGGCCACCGCCTTGCCCGAGAAAGATGGCAATGCAGCCCGGACCGCTCCCATCGATTAGAACGGTGGCTACGATGTCAGGGATTCCGTCGCCGTTCAAATCAGCGACTGCGGCTTGGCGCGTTGCAAAGCCGCAGTCACTGCTGAGATATGGGGCAGTGCTAAAGTGCCCGGTTCCATCGCCAAATGCGATGGCCACGACGGGCTCATCTCCGTCGGTCGAGACGACATCCAAATTGCCGTCGAGATCTATATCCACGAACTGCAAAAGCCAAGGAGCATCAGCGCCAGCTTCACCGCAGATCCACGGCGCAAGGTAGCGCCCTGTCGAACTTGGCCGACGCAGGCCCAGCGCTGAACACAGCCCGCCTTCTTCTACGCCCGTCACGCCGAGGTCCTGAACCCCATCATGATTTATATCGCCAGCTGCGATTCCAGATGGATATAGGATCGGGCTGGCTATGCTAATAGTGGGAGCGAAGGAGAGCGAAGACTTCGCAGCACTCTGCGCTGCTAGCCCAGCCCCCAAACTGAGCAACACTGCTCCGCATAGAAGGGTCGTCGTCCCAACTGTTGCGAGAAGCCGTTTCATAGCACATTCGCTCCCAAGTCAAGATTCACTTTAGGATTGTCAATTGTCCCTGGCAGGTAAACGGGGGGCTCGTTGCCGGTGGACAGGCTGTATTGCCGGGCGCGAAATAGTTGGGTGTTCCGCCCGCGATGGCGGGCCAGGCGTTGTGAAACCATGTTGCCAGCAGACCCCGCCCGTCTGGGCATTGATCGCGTAAACCGAGTTGTTTTCTGTGGCTACGAAGACGACGTTCGTCGCGGAGCCACAGCCGGTTCCGACCCCAGCAGTTATTCCAGAGAGTTGATGGATGTACAAGGGCTGTGCATAGATCAACCCATCCACAGCAACCGCTGTGGCGGCCAACGAGTGGGTCTGGAAAAAAGTTGACGTAAAGCGAGTTTCGATTGGGTTTACGCCGTCGCGATTATTGTCATTGTGGTAGGTCAGCACACAGGGCGCGGTGCTGCTGGTGCAGAAAGTCTGGTTAACCACGACATTTGGAATCGGCTGATTCTGGGCTGAGACGCCGGAAGTAACTGTCAGCAGCGCCATCAGGCAAAGGGTTGCGAACTGAACTGAGGTAAAGCCCCCGGGGAAAGTTGCAGCCTGCATGCGTTCCTCCGAAGCGAAGTTTTAGGACCCCTAATTTACATGGGAAATGTCCCCGCTGCATGATAAATCACGATTTGTTACGAAATCCGGACAAGCTGAGCGCCTCCGCGAAAGAATGGCAGAGGACTTTCGTCTCATAAGACACCGTTTATGGACTGACGCGCGTCATTTCTCCGACCAGACCGCCAGCACGTTGCCGCTGGGGTCGGCGAAGTGGAAGCGACGTCCGCCGGGAAAGGGGAAGGCGTCTTTCACGATGGTGCCGCCCGCATCGCGGACCCTTTTCTCCGTGGCGGCAAGGTCGGCGGCGTAGAGTACCACCAGCGGGCCTCCGCGCGAGACAGTTCCTTCTTTTGTGAAGCCACCCGCGAGGCGACCATCTTCGAAGCTGGCGTAGTCCGGGCCGTAATCGGTGAACTTCCATCCGAAAACCTGCTCGTAAAAGGCCTTGGTCCTGGCCACGTCGGTGGCGGGAAATTCGATGTAGTCGATGCGGTTGTTGTTCGGGTTGATCGGCACGGGTTTTGGCTCCTGTTGGGCGAATAGGGACAGAATAATTAGGGCGATTGCGATTTTCATATTTTGTGGCGCCCCTGAAAGGACTCGGCTGATTCTGGCTGCTCTCCCCGGCACTTCCGTGCCGGGCTGTCACATGACGCCGCTAGGCGGCTGCTTTCTCAACGATTCCCAATGCATGGGTCCTTCGAGGCCTGAAGGCCCCTCCGGATGAGAATTCAACAGAACCCAACTGCGAGGTCATCTTAGGCCAGAGAGTTTGTGCGCGATAGGAAGAAACGGTCAGCGAGTATGCAAATAGCGAGTGGGGCTCTCCCCGGCAAAGCGGCGGAATTCAGCAATGAAGTGAGATTGGTCAAAATAGCCACAGTCGGCAGCCAGGCCAGCGTGTTCCCCAGCCTGAGCATTCAGCTTTAAAAGTGCGTGCCGGAATCGCAAGATACGCGCCAGCAATTTTGGGGACAGGCCGGTCTGGTCCAAGCACTGGCGGCGGAACTGTCGTGGGCTTAGATTCGCCTGGCGTGCGACGTCATCCAACCGAACACAGCCGCGCAGTGTTTCCATCCAGGCCAGGGCGCGTTGCACAGGAGTGCGGCTATGTGGGGCTCGCACACACCCGGCAAGCTCGGCAGCGCACTTCTCAGGAGAGCCGGCCTCGGCCACCCGCTCGAGCAACCTGCGAGCCGGCTGGCCCCAAAGGTCTTCGAGTGGCAGCCGCTCATCGGTGATCCGACTACCGGGAAGGCGAAGTTGGGAGGCCGACATGCCTGGCCTGAACCTTATGCCGACGAGCCATTGCCCAGCGGGGATCTCGAAGTCCTCGAACCGGGTCATCGGACCCACGGCAACGAGGGATGGCTTGCCCGGGCCGCTGGTGAACAGGATGTCCGCACAACCGTCGGGTACCACCCGATGTCGAACGGAAGGTTGACCCGTCAGCGACATTGTCCAAAAGCACTCGATGGTCTCAGCCAGGTGTGCCGGGGGAGAGATTTCTCGGTATTCCTGCATGGTTCCTCGGGCGACGGTTACCAGCGTAAGACCAGCTATTTACTTGAACATACGAGATGGTAGCCTATTTCCGCCCAGCGTCCAACGCTCTAGCATGGGGCAGTTCCGGTACACTATTGATGGCGGTGTCTACGACGACCGACTCTCTAATGACTCAAGCCCCGCAAAGAACCGCTACCGGTCCGCGTTCTGATGTCAGCCTGCTGAGCGAGCAGGATCTCTATCTCTTCAACGAGGGCCGCCACTACCGTGCCTACAGCAAGCTCGGCGCGCACCTCATCAATAGCGGAGACGAGCAGGGTGTGTGTTTCAGCGTGTGGGCGCCGAATGCGCGGGAAGTGTCAGTGATCGGCAACTTCAACCGCTGGGATGCTCACGCGCATCCCCTACGGCCTCTGGGGAACTCGGGCATCTGGGAGGAGTTTATTCCCGGAGTGACGAAGGGGGCGCTGTACAAGTTCCACATCGTCTCGCATCACCACGGACACGTCGCCGACAAGGCGGACCCTTTCGGAATGTTGCATGAGAAGCCGCCGCGCACCGCGTCGGTGGTGTGGGACCTGGAGTATCGGTGGTCGGATGATGAGTGGATGCAGCAGCGCAAGGCCAAGAATTCGTTGCACGCGCCCATGTCGGTTTATGAAGTACACCTGGGCTCGTGGATGCGGGTCCCGGAGGAACACAACCGCCCGTTGACGTATCGCGAGATGGCGCCGCGGCTGGCAGATTACGTGAAGCGCATGTACTTTACTCACGTCGAATTCCTGCCGGTGATGGAGCACCCGTTCTACGGTTCGTGGGGATACCAGACGACCGGCTACTTCGCGCCGACGGCCCGGTACGGGACACCGCAGGATTTCATGTATTTGGTGGACTACCTGCACCAGCATGGGATCGGCGTGATTCTCGATTGGGTGCCGTCGCACTTCCCTTCCGACGGGCATGGGTTGGCCTACTTTGACGGCACGCACTTGTTTGAACACGCGGATTCACGCAAAGGCTTTCATCCGGACTGGAAGACGCACATTTTCAACTATGGCCGCACCGAAGTGCGCAGCTTCCTGCTTTCGAGCGCGATGTTCTGGCTGGACAAATACCATGCCGATGGTTTGCGGGTGGATGCAGTTGCGTCCATGTTGTATTTGGACTACTCGCGTAACGAGGGCGACTGGCTTCCCAACCAGTACGGCGGGCGGGAGAACCTGGAGGCGATTGACTTCCTGCGGCAGTTTAATCAGGAGGCCTACAGCGAGCATCCCGACATCCAGACCTCCGCAGAAGAATCCACGGCCTGGCCCATGGTTTCCAAGCCAACCTACGTGGGCGGGCTGGGCTTCGGCTTTAAGTGGGACATGGGATGGATGCACGATACGCTGGAATACTTCAAACACGACCCCATTCATCGCCGCTTTCATCACAACCAGCTCACGTTCCGCATGCTGTACGGATTCACAGAAAATTTCGTGTTGCCGCTTTCCCACGACGAAGTCGTGCACGGGAAGGGATCGCTCCTGGGCAAGATGCCGGGAGATGAGTGGCAGAAATTTGCCAATCTGCGGTTGCTCTTCGGCTACATGTATGCGCAACCCGGCAAGAAATTGCTGTTCATGGGCGGAGAGTTCGGACAAGTGCGCGAGTGGGCCCACGACACCAGTCTGGAGTGGCACGTGTTGCAGTATCCGGTGCACAGCGGTTTGCAGAGATGGGTCGAGCAGCTGAACCGGCTTTATCGGGAAGAACCAGCGCTGCACGAACTGGACAACGAACCCGGCGGCTTCGAATGGATAGACTGCAATGACAACGCGGCGAGCACAATCTCTCTCCTGCGAAAGGCCAAGGGGGCCAAACCGAGCGTTGTGGTGGTGTGTAACTTTACCCCTGTCCCGCGGATAGCTTACCGGCTGGGAGTCCCTGTGGGAGGATTCTGGCGGGAGCTGCTGAACAGCGACGCCAAGGAATATGCGGGCAGTGGAATGGGAAATCTCGGGGGGATTCAGGCCGAAGAACAGCCTGCCCACGGACGGCCGTACTCGCTCAATCTGACCTTGCCCCCGCTCTCTGCGCTGTTCCTGAAAGCCGGGTAGGGCGCTTCTTGCCACCTCACAGCTAGTTTGGCTGCGTGCTAGACTTCCGTTATTGCCTGATGCGGATTCTCACCCGCTATATCCTGCGTGAAGTCACGGCCCACGCCCTGATCGGTGTGGCGGTGTTCACTTTTGTTCTGTTCACGCGCGATCTGGGCCGGATTCTGGAATTGGTGGTTCGCAACAGCGCCCCGCTGCCCAGCGTGGCGCAGGTTTTCTTTCTGATCCTTCCTGTCGCCCTTACCATCAGCATCCCCGCCGGTGTACTGGTCGGAATTCTGATTGGGCTGGGCCGCTTGGCCGCGGACAGCGAAATCACGGCCATGCGGGCCAGCGGGATCGGCATTTGGGATTTCCTGCGCAGCATCTCCATTTTTGCGGTGGCTGCGTGGGTCCTCGCCCTGGCGAACGGGGTTTACCTAGCTCCGCAGTCCCAGGCAGCGATGGCGCGGTTGCAGAACCGCATGAAATCCTCCCAAGTATCTTTCGAAGTTCAGCCTCGCGTGTTCTACGAAGGCTTTCCGCAGTTGGTGCTCTACGTGGAGAACGTGAAGGCAGCGCAGGGCGCGGCCATCTGGAAGGGAGTTTTCATTGCGGATACCAGCACGCCAGCCTCACCACGCATTACCTTGGCGCAGCAAGGCATCCTGGTAAGTGAAGGCCCGCGCACGATGCATCTACGGCTCAGCAATGGTTCCACCCACGAGATCGATCCCAAGAGCCCGGACAACTACCAGGTGTCGACCTTTGAGCAAACCGATATTCCGATCCCTGTTCCCGATGCAGAGAATGGCAAGGAGCAAGAGGCCGCACCGGTCTCGCAACTGGGCACATGGGAGCTCTGGCGGCAGGCGGCGGACGCAACGAATCCGATGGCGCGATGGGACCTAATCGAGTTCCATCGGAGATTCGCCTTGCCGACCTCCTGCCTGGTACTGGCGCTGGTGGGGATTCCCCTCGGTCTGTCAGCCAAGAAGGGCGGCAAGTCCACGGGTTTTGTGCTCACCATCCTGCTGGTGTTTGCCTACTACTTCGCATCCTTGGTCGGGGTGTCGCTGGCCCGCCAAGGCAGGGTCTCGCCGGGTGTCGGGGTATGGCTGGCGAACCTGGTGTTCCTTCTTGGGGGCGTGTTTTTGTTGTGGCGCGCAGAGCACAGGCCGCTTGACGTGGCGTCCCTGCGGGACCGCTTGAGCCTGTTCCGGGGAGGAACGAAGAACGGCAGCGTGGTCCGACAGAGCCGAGTTATCGATGTTTTTCAGCGGGTGTCAACCAGGCGGCGAGTATTCAGCGCCAACTTCCCCATGATCCTGGACGATTACGTCCTGCGCGACTTTGGCGTGAACCTGGCGCTGGTGCTGGCGACATTCCTGATCCTGCTCCTGGTGTTCACCATGTTTGAGCTGTTGGGCGACATTCTGCGCAACCAGGTGTCGCCACTGGTGGTGGGAGAGTACCTGCTGAACGTCTCGCCTTATTTTCTGTACAACGTGGCCCCGTTGAGCATCCTGCTGGCGGTCCTCATCACCCTGGGCTGGATGCAGCGCTCCAACGAAGTCACGGCCATCAAGGCCACGGGCATCAGCATTTATCGCATCATTGTGCCGGTGCTGGTGGCGAGTGCGTTGCTGGCCGCGGGGCTGTTCTTCTTCGATCAAACCTATTTGCCGCGTGCCAACCAACGGCAAGACGCGCTGCGCAACCAGATCAAAGGCAAGCCTCCACAGACATATCTGAATCCCGATCGCAAGTGGATTTTCGGGCAACACTCCGACATCTATTACTACCAATTGTTCGATTCCGAGCGTGACCAGTTCGGGCGGCTCTCCGTTTTCCAGTTCGATCCCAGCACCTTTCAATTGACCCGCCGAATTTATGCCGAGCGGGCGCACTGGGAAGAAAGCTTGCAGAGCTGGGTCTGCACTCAGGGGTGGGAGCGCGATTTGCGTGGCGCTGCGATCGAGGACTACCGCACCTTTGACGTGGCGACTTTTCCGTGGGTGAGCGAGCCTCCGACGTATTTCAAGAAGGAAGTAAAACAGTCATCAGAGATGAGTTATCAGGAGTTGCGGCGCTACATCCGCGATCTGCAGCAGAGTGGGTTCGACGTGGTGCGCCTCCGGGTACAGTTGGAGAAGAAATTTGCCTTTCCCGCGATTGCCCTGGTGATGGCGGTGCTGGCCATTCCCTTCGCTCTCTCGGCGGGCCGGCGCAGCACGGTGACAGGCGTGGCCGTCGCGGTGGGGATTGCCGTGGTGTATTGGACGGTTTCCGGGCTGTTCGAAGCCATGGGCAACATTAGCCAGTTGCCGCCCTTTCTGGCCGCGTGGTCTCCAGACCTCATCTTTGGCTTGCTCGGCGGCTACATGATCTTGAAGGTGCCGACGTAGCGGGATCTGTCGGACCACTCCAATGGTCAGTTACCTCGGTGACCTGTAGTGTGCGCCGGTTGCGCGCTAATCTTCCTTCACGCACGAAAGGAATGCGTGGATGGAGCGGCGACGCCGAAATCTCGAGAGTCCGAGCAATGAGCAGACCCCACCCGCACTAATTTCTCACGCGCAGGATGGGCAGCCCTTCGAAGTGGTGAATCCAAAACACAAGAAATGGTCGGCCGATGAGGCCACCCGGATCTATACCTCGGCATGCGAACTGGTGGCGCGGACCGTCCGGCCGGAGAAACCTCCCCGCTTGCGTCCCAGATTTCGACTGGTGCTGGGCGCGGACAATGACGAATTCGTGAACCTCAGCCCAGACATGGAGGTCCACTTGAAATCGTGGAACGCGGTCAAGTTTGCCGAGGCTGTCGCCCTGGTGGCGTCACGAGAGGTGTTGAAGCCCGATGATCTGCAGCGGATCGTCCAGCAATCCGTCTCGCTGGCCAACGCCACCATTTCGGTAAACCAGTTGAAGCAGAACCGCTAGGGGGTCCCTTCCCGGAGGCAACGGCGAAGCACAGGCTGGTACGCCTCACCTATCACGAATACAACCCTTCCGCGAGTGTTAGCGGTGCAGTTTTAGCAAGGAAGCGAGCCAAACGCGCGATTCTTGTGTCGCAACGAACGCGACATTTCGCGCGGCTCGCCCAGGTTCTTCGCTGCGCAAAGAACGTTTGCGCAGGATGACAATCAAAATGGGCGCTCAATCCGCAGCTACGGCGGAGGGGTTCGTCGCGGTGGTGATCGACTGGCCCAGGGGAGTGAGTATCCCACTGCTGGTGTTGAGTGTGAATACGGATAGGGTGGAGGAGCCATTATTGGCGACGTAGACGTAGTCGGTCGGATTAGTTACCGTGTTGCCCTGATTGCTCCCCGTCGCGCCCGAGACAATCACAAATGACACGGGAGTCGTCCCGGTGGAAACGGTAGGAGCGGCGAGCGCGGTCAGGACCCCTGTTCCACTGCCGAAAGCGAATGCCGAAATCTGGTTCGACCCCTTGTCGAGGACATACAGGAAATTGAAAGAGGGATCGGCAGCAACGGCAACTGGTCCCTGCCCTGCAGAGAAGGCCTGCTGGGCAGCCGGGCCCGGGATGACAGTCAGTTTGCCATCCGGGTTATTTGGGTCGGCACACGAGGTGACGACCTTATCGCAGATGGAAAATGCGGAAACGGTGTTTGAGCCCGTGTTGGCGACATAGAGGAACGCGCCACCGGGTGTCAGCGCCAGCCCGGAAGGAGCCGTACCCGCCAGATAAGGCGAGGTCCCGAGGGGCGTGAGAGTCCCTGACGAGGCGATGGAATAGGCAGAGACGGTCCCGCTCAAACTATTCGTGACGTACAAGAAATTCCCCGAGGCGCTGACCACCACGCCTACGGGATCGGTCGGAAGCGTGGTGCCGGGCGGAATGGTGGTAAATGGGGAGCCGGGGATTTCGCTGAGGGAGGAGCCATCAATCGAGAAGACTGAGATGTCGCTCGATCCCTGATTGGCTACGAACAAGAAGTTGCCGGCGGGGTCAATGGCCAGTCCCATGGGCGTAGTGCCGGTCTTGGTGGTACCGCTGGCTGCCGTCAGCGAACCGTCGGAGTTCACGGTATATGCCGAAATATCGTTGGAGTCCTTGTTGGCTACGAACAAGGCGTTCAGGGTGGGAGAGAGGGCAATGGCCGTGGGAAAAGCGCCGGTGCTGACGGCGGAGCCGCTGAGGCTAAGTCCTCCAGAACCCAGGTTGATGCTAAAGGCTTCCAGCGCAGAATTACCCTGGGTGGTGAGGTACAGAACCCCGGTGCCCGATGATGTCACCGTACTGTTTCGGTTGCTGCAAGCAGTGAAGCAGCAGAGTGAGAGGGCAAGCAAACTTGTCAGACAACGGACCTTCATCCCGATTTTTTCTCCCGTCTTTCGGTTGTGGCGTATCTCGTGCTTTGCAAACCGCGCACACAACGAGCAGCCAGTGCAAGCATTTTGTCGCAGAGTCCCTAAAATGTGTATCAGGAATGCCGGGTGAAGAGCAAACCGGGCAAAGTGTTAGGAACCGGAGGAGAGGGAAAAAGTTGCCCTCCATCTCGGAAAGGGGCTGGCCCATGTTCCCACCGTTCGGAAACCGCGAATGGTGGGGCAGCCGGTCGAAGTCACTGGCCGGTGGGAACCGCCGCCGGAGTGGACAAATTGACAGAAGCTTCGGCGGAGGACAGTGGCAAGCGAATCTCAACCATCAAGCCGCCTTGGGGACGGTTGGCGGCGCGGACGGTGCCGCCGTGCAGTGACACAGCCCTCTCGGTGATGGCCAAACCTAATCCTACGCCACCTGTCTCGCGGCCGCGGGCATCGTCGATGCGGTAGAACGGCTGGAACAGCCTGTCGAGCGCGTCCTCGGGTACACCCGGCCCGGAGTCGGTCACGCGCACTACCGCCACCGCGCCGCTGGCGCCCGGCGCACGCTCCAACCGAACCTGCACGCAGGTGCCTTCCTGGGTATAGCGCACGGCGTTGCGCACCACATTCTCAATCGCGCTTTGCAGCAGCCTTGCATTGCCCATGACCGTGCACTCGTCCGCCGCGCTCACCTCAACTTCGCAACGGCGATTTTGGGCTTCGAACGCGGCATCTTTGGCAATTTCACGGACGAGCTGCTGAAGGTGCACTGGCGCTCTATGGAGCGAGTCGTCGCCCCCTTCGAGGCGTGCTACGGTGAGCAGTTTCTGGATCAGCTCGTTGAGACGGTTGGTTTCGCGGTCGATGCGATCAAGCGCGCTGCGAGCGTCCGCTCCACTGCGTTGCCGCGCCAACTCCAGGGCAACATTCAACCGAGCCAGTGGGGACCGCAACTCGTGGGAGATATCGGTCAACAGACGCCGCTGGGCATTCACCAGGTTTTGGAGACGCTCAGCCATTTGGTCGAAGTCGCGCACCAGTTCGCCCATTTCGTCGTAGCGGCGAGATTGCGGCATGCCGGCGCGGGCGGCCAGATCACCGGCAGCCAGTTTCTGGGTGGCGGCACGGAGCCGGACGATGGGCGATGTCAGGTAACGCGCCAGGACGTAACACACCAGGCCAGATACCAGAATTGCGATGACGACGCCCAGCCCGGGGACACCGTGTGGCCCAAACAAGGGGTGCGGCTCGGGAGGAAGTTCGATGATCAAGGTGTAGCGGTGACCGTCGGCGGCGGTCATGGAAGTGCGCAGGAACTGCATGGGCCGGAGACGTCCCCAGAAAGAATCCGCGGTGCGCGACTCACCCCGCTGGGCGCGCTGCACCCACGGAGGCGGCTGGCGTCGCAGCAGGTCGGTCCCCTGCTCGTCGGAGATGTAGAGGCGCACGTGTTGGGTCTCGTGAACACCACGAGAGTATTTCCAGAGGCCGGTTTCGCCACCGGCCTGGAAGGCTGCCAGGCCTTCACTCAAAAACTTTGACTGTTGCGCTTGCAGGGTGGAAAGCTCGTGGGAAGGCCGCAAGGCAGAGGCCACCAGAATGGCCACCACGACGAACAGGGCCTGGGCGATCCAGTAGGAAAGAAAAATGCGGAAGAACAGGCTCCTCATTCTGCTCTCCCGGCCTCATCGCGAGGGTGGGCAAAGATGTACCCCACACCGCGGACCGTCTTAATGTGATCGGCGCCGTTGTCGGAGTCCCCCAATTTCTTGCGGACTTTGCTGACGTGCATGTCAATACTGCGATCAAAGGGGGAGAATTTCCGGCCCAGGACAGTATCTGCCAGACGCTCCCGGGTGACCACGCGACCGGCCTCGCTCAGCAAGACCTGCAACAGGTTGAACTCAACCGACGTCAGTTCTACGGGCTTGCCATGCTGGCGCACGCTGCGAGTGGCAGGATCGAGCTCGATGTCACCAACCCGCAGGATTTCCGGGATTGCCTCGCCGGCGTTTTCCGGCTTCTGCGTTCTTCGCAGAATCGCCCGGATACGGGCGACCAGCTCGCGGGGGTTGAAAGGTTTGGGCAGGTAATCATCGGCGCCAATTTCCAAGCCCACGATGCGGTCCACATCTTCACCCCTTGCCGTGAGCAAGAGCACAGGTATCTTCGAAGAGTTGCGAATCCGGCGCAGCAGGTCGAACCCGTTGATGCCCGGCAACATTACATCGAGCACGATGAGCAAGTGATTGCCGGTCAGGGCCCGCTCCAGCCCTTCATTGCCGTCGTGAACCGCCTCAATCTGAAAGCCTTCCGGTTCGAGGTACTCACCTACCAGGCTGCACAACTCCACATCGTCGTCGATAACCAGAATGCGATCCACTTTGCTCATATCAGTTCTATTACAGTTGTGTACGGCGGGTAGTAAAGAATTGTCAAAACCACAGTCGTGACTATTACAAAACTTTACTCTGGTTGACTGACTCTTTACCACTTATGCCCTCAAAAGGTGTTCTTATCAAATGAAGCGAGTTCGGGATACACGGACCGAAACGAGTGGAGGACATGTTTATGAAATCGAGTCGTACCAAGGTGATGGTGGGAGTGCTAGGCACAATCCTGTTAGCGATTGTCGCCCTAGCGCAAGGCCCTGGCGGACCCCGTCACGGGCATGATTTCTTTGGCGGGCCGATGATGGGGATGTTCGGTGATTTCCTGGATCTCACCGACGCGCAGCGCACTCAGATCAAGCAAATCTTCGATAACGCCAAGCCTACGTTGGCGCCTCTATGGCAACAGGAAATGCAGAGTCACAAGGCAATGCGGCAGCTGATTACCAGTGGCAACTTTGATCAGGCGAAGGCGGAGGCGATTGCCAACCAGGCATCGCAAGTGCGCGCCCAGCTCGAGGTGCAGCATGCGCTGCTGGCGTCGCAGGCCTACCAGATCCTGACCGCCGACCAGAAGACGAAGCTGAACGATTTCCTGGCCAAGCGCGAGCAAAGGTTCCAGGAGCGCTTGCAACGTCACCAGGAGACATCCGACCCGGGACAGACACCGGACCAGTAATCTGAGGGGGCCCCGAGGGAGGGGTGGGGGAAGACCCCTCCCCCGGAAGGTTCACCAGACGATTGAGGAGGGGGATAAGCCGTGACGAGTGCAGCAATATCGGAAGATGTCGTGGACGCTATCGCCAGCGAGATGGCGTTGGCTGTGGATCGGGCAGTGGAATGGTGGATGTCGCAGATCGACCGTTCCCTCACCGATCCACACCTGACGTCGCTGGGACGGCTGACCGCAGTACGGGAGATCTTGGAGAACTACAGGGATTTGACTGGCAAGGCCCAACTGGCGACGCCCAGGTTCTAGGCCTTCCGGAGATGCAGATGAACGTTGACCTCGTATATTCCTACCTGATTGATTCTGCCGGCTTCTTCTTGGGGAGCTGGGTGATCCTGTTGCTCGCGGCCTACGGGATGGCGTTTGGCCGCGACCACACATAGCCCGGGAGCGCGGCCGGCACGGGGAAACTGAAGCCAGGGCTGATAGAATCGCATCTACTGGAAGCACATGCTGCCCAAGAGCCTGCGTCCCCTGTTCCCCTATCTGAAAAAGTACCGCAGCAGCTTTGCGGTGGGTACGCTGTGCGTGTTTCTGAACAACGGAATCTGGATACTGTTCCCGCAAGCCGTCCGCTGGGCGATTGGTGATCTGAGACAGTCGATGGAGGGACACCGTCCCCTTCACCACCAGTTGTTCATTTATGCTGGGGTACTTCTCGCGGTAGCTTGCGCCAAAGGCATTTTCCAGTTTCTGACCCGCTGGATTCTCATCGGCATCTCGCGCGAGATCGAGTTCGACCTGCGGAACGACTTGTTCCGACACCTAGAGAAACTCTCATACCCCTACTATCAGCGAACGCGAACCGGCGACATCATGGCCAGGGCGACCAACGACCTGAACGCTGTGCGCATGTTGCTCGGTCCGGCCATTATGTACTCCGCCAACACCATCGTCTTTACGGCGGGTGCACTGGCCTTCATGCTGGCCATCAGTTCACGGCTGACGCTTTATGCCTTCCTGCCGTTGCCAGTGGTCAGCATCACGATCCAGTATTTTGGCAAGCGGATTCATGAACGTTTCGAGAGAATCCAGGCCATGTTTTCCGACATATCCGCGCGCGCTCAGGAAAATTTCTCCGGCGCGCGAGTGGTCCGAGCCTACGTGCAAGAGGAGGCGGAGATTACGGGGTTTGAAGCCTCCAATCGGGAGTACATTGCCCGCAGCTTGAAGCTGGTCCGGCTGATGGGCATGTTGTGGCCGACACTGGAGGCGATGCTGGGCTTAGCTATTGTGCTGTTGCTATGGCTAGGCGGGAGAGAGGTCCTGCAGGGTCACATTAGGGTTGAGGACTTCGTCGCGTTCAATATCTACATGGTGCAACTCACCTGGCCGGTAATCGCCTTGGGATGGGTGATCAACATTTTCCAGCGTGGGACGGCGTCCATGGGGCGGATTAACGAAATCCTGGTGGAAAGGCCGGAGATCGCCGATGGGCCGGAAGTAAAGGTCGCAGGCGAGAGCGAGATGCGCATCGAAATCGAAGGAGAAATTGAGTTTCGCAACCTAAATTTCTCCTACAACGGTACTCCGGTTTTGCATGGCATCAACTTGCGCATTCCCGCGGGCAGCAGCCTTGCCATTGTTGGTCCGACAGGTTCGGGAAAAACCACGCTCGTAAGCCTGATTCCGCGCATCTACGATGCTGCGCCGGGTAGCGTTCTAATCGACGGCAGGCCGATTCGGGAGTATTCCCTTGGGCCGTTGCGGCGGAACATCGGGTTTGTGCCGCAGGAGACTTTTCTCTTCAGCGAGAACGTGCGTGAAAATATCGCCTTTGGGGTGGAGAATGCCCAGGATGACGATGTTCGTTCAGCAGCGCGGGTGGCCAACATTGCCGAAGATATCGAAGGCTTCCCTGAGCAGTACCAGACCCTGGTCGGCGAGCGCGGCATCACGCTTTCCGGCGGCCAAAAGCAGCGCACTGCAATTGCACGCGCGCTCATGCGCAATCCGCGAATTCTGGTCCTGGACGATGCCCTTTCCAGCGTGGACACCCACACCGAAGACAAGATACTGAATCATCTGCGCGAGATCATGCAGGGCCGCACCACGATCTTCATCTCCCACCGAGTATCGACCGTGCGCAACGCCGACCTGATTGCCGTCCTGCACGGCGGACGAATTGTTGAACGGGGCACGCACGACGAACTCCTGGCGAAAGACGGCTACTACACCGACCTCTACAACAAGCAGCTGCTGGAAGAGGAGCTGGCCGAAGTTTGACAGGTCGATTGTCAACGGCGATTGACAATCAACCATCCCGGATGTGCCACAATCATCTTCCACAATGAAGCGTGTTGCCATACCCGAGTTGCTGGATACCGACGCGGGCACGCCCTCTGAAGTTGCTGCTTCCCTCTCCGATCTGCGCTGGTTCAACCGTTGGTTTGGGGGTACCGGAACCACCCAGGTGATGGTCGCCGACGTGGCGCGGCAAACGCGGGCGTCTTCGTTGTCACTCTTAGAGGTGGCGGCCGGGGCGGGCTATGTTCCGGCGGTGGTGCGCGACCACATGGCGAGGCACGGAACTAAGGTCGATGTTGTGCTTCTGGATCGAGCCTTGTCTCATTTGCGCGGCGGATCGAGCAACGGGGTGCGTGCGGTGGCCGGGGATGCGGTGGCACTTCCCTTCGCGGATGGCAGCTTCGACGTGGTCAGTTCGTGCCTTTTTACCCATCACCTCGCATCTGAGGAATTGGTGCGATTTGTGGACGAAGGTTTGCGAGTGTGCCGGAAGGCCGTGCTCATCAACGATTTGGTGCGGCATCCAATACATCTGGGCCTGGTGTACGCGGGAACACCGCTGTACCGCAGCCGGCTGACGCGCCACGATGCGCCGGCTTCGGTGCGGCAGGCGTACACCGTGGCGGAGATGCGTGAGACGCTGGCACGCACGCAAGCTGCGGCCGTAGAGGTGCGGAAGCATTTCCTGTTTCGCATGGGGGTGGTGGTGTGGAAGCAATGATTTGTCTTGTCCCGTGGTCGTGCCTGAAGGGATTCTGTTTTCATACTCGTCGCCTACCCAGCGCTCACGCGCTGGGCTAACGAATCCGACTCATTTGTCGGCCGCGGAAAACCAATGCTGAGTGCTGAACGCATCTACGATCTTGTAGTAATTGGCGGTGGGCCCGCAGGAGCGGCGGCGGCGATTACGGCCGCCCGGGCGGGCGCGCAGGTCCTGCTGCTAGAGCGCGGGAAATATCCTCGCCATAAGGTGTGCGGGGAGTTCGTCTCCGCCGAGTCCCTTCATGTATTGCTTGAACTGCTGGATGGACGGCGTGCGACCTTGCAGAACGATGCTGTGCGCGTTGCCCAGTCCCGGGTCTTCTTGGACGATCGGGTGCTTCATACCCCGGTTGAACCAGCAGGGGCGAGCATCGCGCGTTTGGAATTGGACGCTGCTCTATGGGAATCCGCAGCGGCATGCGGTGTTGACGCCAGGCAGCAGGTCACGGTGCAGAAGATCGGTGGCACTGGGCCCTTCATAGTCACGACTTCTAGCGGGGATTTCAAGGCTCGTGCCGTGATCGATGCCTCGGGACGATGGTCGAACCTGAACCCTGGTCCCGTCAGCAACGGCGGTCGAGCGAGGTGGATTGGGCTCAAAGCGCACTTTGCCGAGATCACACCGCCGGCTTCGGTGGACCTTTACTTCTTTGAAGGTGGCTACTGCGGGGTCCAGCCCGTTGACCTGACGGGACAACCGAATGGTGGGCGGGTCAATGCTTGCGCCATGGTCCGTGCTGAGGTTGCCAGCACACTCCATGAAGTCTTTGCCTTGCACCCTGCGTTAGGGGAGCGTGCGCGGCAATGGCGGTCTCTCAGCGAGCCAGTGAGTACGTCGCCGCTCTTGTTTGCAGAACCTCAACCAGAGCGCGATGGCATTTTGAAGGTGGGCGATGCGGCCGGGTTCGTCGATCCGTTTGTGGGAGATGGGATCTCCCTGGCGCTGCGCAGTGGTCAGTTGGCAGCCCAGTGCCTGATTCCCTTCTTCACCGGGAAGGCCAGTCTGGAAGAAGCGCAGCAGCAATACGTCGAGACGTATCGCAACCGATTCACGCCGGTCTTCCGCATGGCATCTAGGATTCGCCGGACCATGGCATGGCCGCGAGCAGTGCGTGCGCCAATTCTCACGATGCTGCAGAGGGTGCCACGGGTGACCAAGTATTTGGCGAGGAAGACCCGGTAGATGCAGAACTGAGATTCCACGGCTGATCAGGCCGGCCCCTCAGGCGCTAAAGCGCGGAATGAAAAGGAAGAGTTTGAATGCAGCGCTGAAGCGCTGCTCCACCCAAAACCAGCGCCTTAGGCCACATGTGAAGACGATCCGAGAAGACAATGGCAAGCGGCAGCAAAGGCGGACCAGCGATCTACCGCACCACCAGCACTTCGCGGATGTTGTCGCGGGTCAGGAAGAACTTGATGGAAGTGAAATCGCGGAAGAGGTTCTCGATGTGCCGGTTATTGAAAACGCGCTGCAGACGGAAGCCCTTTTCCACGGATGTATGAAGCGCTCCTGCAGGGCCTTTGCGCATGTCCTTCCGCGCCTCGATATGCTGCATCTCGAGCACGTCCTTGCCCATGATGTGGTAGCGGTAACACGGTGCATCCGGCCCCGCTTCCTGGGTGTGAAAGAAGGCCAGCAGCATCCCGCCCGGCTTCAGCATCGACCACAGACGGGCGATCACCGGCTTGACTAAGCTTTCGTCCAGATAGTCCGCCAGGTTCCAGCACAGCACGACGTCAAACTGCGCATTGCGATAAACCAGGTTTTCCGCAAGAAAGCGCTTGTGATCGAGGGTGGTTTGGCCTTTCTCATCCCGTATAACCAGCGAGGGATCGGTCGAGGCGTCCAGGAGATCCTCGCTGTAAATCTTGTGGGCACGCTCGGTGAGAAAGCGAATATTGGCGGCAGAGGTGGATCCGATGTCCAAGATGCACAGCGGCTCCTCGGACTGCAGCAAACGCGCCAGTTCCGCGAGGCCGCTGGAACGGCGGGTCAGCCGCTGGGTCAGGTGAGCGGGCTGGACTCCGGGGTGGGAGCCGAGCGATGAACCGCGAAAGATCTTCATGAAGCTGTGCGTTACGGATGCCATTCCGAATTCCTAGCGTCCGGCTCAAGAAGCTCGCACTACACTAATATATCGTGGCGCGCGGCCCAGAGCCGGGCGAAAACCATCAGGACTTGGTTACTTGCGTACTGGATGCCGAACTTCCCATCGCGACCGCTGCGGCCGACCCGGATACGGTCGTTCCGCTGGCCGCAGTTCCACTCCGGGTGGTCGTGGCTGAGCCAGGCTGAGCCGCTTCCCTCTGAATGTCCACTTTGCCCTTGAAATAGGCGCCTTCTTCGATGGCGATGCGCTGGGTCAGGATGTCGCCCACCGCCACCGCGGACTTGCGCAACTCCGCCCTCTCGCTGGCCCGGATGTTGCCTTCCAGCTTGCCCTGGACCACCACACCCTTGCTGTTAACATTCGCGCGGACCTGCCCGTTGGGACCGATCACCAGGTTGTTGCCGTGCAACTCGATGGTGCCTTCGACCACGCCATCGACGTACAAATCCTCGCTGCCTGAAAGCTCTCCTTTGATGATGACGGACTTGCCGATATGTGCGAAATCTGCGGTTTTGGGCGTGTCCATACCAACCTCCTTGGGGCATCCACCGGGGGATGGGAGTCAGAATACTGGATTCTAAGCCATTTGGCTACTTGCGGATACACGGAAGGCCCGGGCGCCTGCAAAAGTGGCTTAGAATTGAACCTCAGGATAGCCTTGAGGTCGCCCTGGGATGAACCGGGACGGCCTGGAATCAAGGCCTGAGGCCATGAAACCGGCAACCTCATCACGACCGACGCTGTGGCTGGTGTTTGGCGTGATCTTGGCAATCGCGAATTGGACAGGGTTGCTCGAGGCGCAGACTGTGTCCGCGAGTGCGGGTGACCTAGTGCGGCAGACGGTCGAGAATGAGCTGAAATCCAACAATGGCGCCGCGAAGTTTATGTTTCGGGACCAGAAAGAGACCTTACATGGTTCGCAAACCAAACTGATCGTCGAGACCACCGAAGCGACCGCAGGAATGCTATTAGCGATCGACGGCAAGCCGCTTACCCTGGAGCAGCGCCAAGCGGAAGAGGGGCGTTTGGAGCGGCTGGCTCGAGACCGCGAAGAACTCCGAAAAAAGCAGAAGACCGAAAAAGAAGATGCGGATCGCACCATGCGGATGGTGAAAGCCCTGCCCGAAGCATTCCTGTATGAGCGCGACGGCGTCGAAATGGGGAGGCTGGGAATCGGCGCTCCCGGTGATGAACTTGTTCGGCTAAGATTTCGTCCGAACCCGGAATACGATCCCCCTTCCCGGACCGAGCAAGTCCTTGCGGGAATGCAGGGATACATTCTGATCGACGCGGGCAAGCACCGCGTCGCGAAGATTGACGGTACCCTGGTGAAAGATGTGGCCTTCGGTTGGGGCATCCTGGGCCACCTGGACAAGGGTGGGCGCTTCGTAGTGGAGCAAGGACAGGTGGGCGACGGAGACTGGGAAATCACCCGCATGAATCTCGCCTTCACCGGCAGAATATTCTTGTTTAAAAGCCTCAATATCAAAACCAACGAGGCGTTCACCGATTTCCGGGCGGTTCCTCCCAACCTGACCTTTGCCCAGGGCGTGGAACTTCTGAAGAAACAAAGCGCGGAATTGGCGGAGAATCTCCCTCACGGTGCCGCCAGTGCAAAATAGAATCCCAGAGACTCAGTCAGCTCCCGCGCGGATGGTTTCTTTCTTCAATGTCAGCTGTTCGATCAGATCTTCGCGGAGACGATAACCTGTGCCCGGCTCATCGCTCACCCGGATCGTGCCCTGTGGAGTGACCTCCACTTCGGGTTCGATGATGTCCTCTTTCCAGTAGCGTTTGGAGGCTGAAACGTCCCCGGGCAGCTGAAAATTATGCAGGGTAGAGAGGGCGATGTTGTGGGCGCGGCCCACTCCCGATTCAAGCATTCCCCCGCACCAGACAGGGATTTTCTGCGCAGCGCAGACGTCGTGGACCTTCTTGGCTTCAGTAAATCCTCCAACTCTGCCGACCTTGACGTTGATGATCCGGCAGGCGCCGGTTTCAATGGCTTGGGCGGCGTCCCGGGCATGGCGGATCGATTCGTCGAGGCAAATGGCAGTGCGTAGCTTCTGTTGCAGGCGGGAGTGGTTGTAGATGTCGTCGTCCCAGAGCGGTTGCTCAATCATTAACAGATTGAACTGGTCAAACTTGCGCAGGTGTTCGATTTCGTCGAGCCGGTAAGCGGAGTTTGCGTCACAACTCAGCGTGATGTCGGGCCAGCGGGAACGAATGCGTTCCAGTACTTTCAGGTCCCATCCCGGTTTCACTTTCACCTTGATGCGGCGGTAGCCGGCAGCGAGCTCGGTCTGAATCTTCTCCAACAGCTGTTCGACGGAGTCCTGAATGCCGATGGAAACGCCACAGGGGATCTCCCGCTGCGTGCCGCCGAGCAGTTTCCACAAAGGCTGCTGCTTCTGCCTGGCCTCGGCGTCCCAGACGGCGTTCTCGATCGCGGCTTTCGCCATGCGGTGGCCACGCACCTTTGCCATGAGTGACGCCATTTCTCGCGGGTCGGTTAGGTTCTGCCCGAGCACAGCCGGGGCGAGGTAGCGGCGGATGGTGATCCAGGCGGAGTCGGACCATTCCGAGCTGTAGAACGGTGCAGCGTCAGCGACACACTCCCCCCACCCGTCAGTGCCGTCGCAATGCACGGTGGCGAGCAGCACGGTACGCTCGTAGACGCGACCAAAGCTGGTCTCGAAAAAATGGACCAGCGGCATGCGAACTTCGCGAAGGGTGATGGCTTCTAGCTTCATAGTCATAGACCAACCACAGCGGGCACAAAAGACGTAGAGGAACCCAGGACATCGATTACGATCACTTCTCGTCCCACTTCCCCAGTAGAAATTTGCCGTTTCCCCGTTGATCGCGCTGGTAGCCCAGGACTGCTAGGCCGTCCCGGAACGCTTTCAAGAACTCCTCTCGATTCCGGTCCTGGACAGATTGGGCCTGACTCCGGGTTGCCGGGGAGGTTTTCCATTCGTAGACCTGAACCGGCACTGAAATCGACTTGATGACCTCGAACCCGGGTCTGGCCCCACCGCCGAGCAGAGTCTCTACTCGCTTTGATTTCAGCCACCATTCTGCCACCAACCGGTCCGTGGGCAGGCCACCCTGCAGCGGAGACGAGGTGATGCCGTACTGGTTCAGGTTATAGCGGCGAACGATGGCGCCCAGCTTCTCGATGTTGAGGTAGGCGTTCTTGATCTCCAGCGGGTCGAAAGTCCACTCCATGAGATCGAAGCCACGGGCGAGCGCATCGTCACGTTGGTAGAGCTTGAGGCGCCGCCCCAGCCCGGCATTGCGATACTGTTTTCTCACTGCCAGCATGTGGGAATACAAGTAGGCATGCCCGCCGCGCACACCGGGAATGGCGAAGGCGAAGCCGACCAGCTCGTTCCCTTGAAAGGCCCCGACCACTTGACCGCCGACTTTTTCCGCTACCACGAATATGCGCAGTGGGACGAGTTCGATATCGGTGAAATTCCAGACCTCCTTCTGCAGAGCGACGCAGGCTCGCATCTCGTCGAGGCCCTGACATTTCCGAATTAGAATTGAATCGGCGGTCACTGCCCGCTGCGCTCCTGCTGCTTGGCCTGCTGCCATAGCGATTCGAGTTCCTCCATGGAGGTTTGCTGGGGCGTGCGGCCAGAGGAACGCAGTTGCTCCTCCATCCACTGAAAGCGGCGTTTGAACTTGCGGTTGGTCTTCTTCAGCGCGGATTCTGGGTCAAGCGAAAGATAGCGGGCGATGTTTACCAACACAAAAAATAGGTCGCCAACTTCGCCTTCGAGCCGCTGGCGCAGGTCGTCGCTGATCGGTGGCCGGCCGGAACCTGCCACGCCACGCCCGTGGGGCTGCGGACCAGGCGCGGGAAATTCCTTGAGGTGCTCCTGAAGCTCAGCGGTTTCCTCGCGAAGCTTGTCGAACAAGCCTTCCATATTCGGCCAATCAAAGCCGATGTGGGCCGCACGCGAGCTGAGCTTGTGAGCTTCCAGCAGGGCGGGCATCGCTGAAGACACCCCGGACAGGACGGATTCGGGCGCATCGCCGCCCGGTGCGGCCTTCCCTCCTCCGGCCTCCAGACGCTTCTTTTTCTCCTCCGCCTTGAGCGCCTCCCAGTTGCGCAGCACATCGGACGAAGTCTCCGCTTTGACATCGCCGAACACGTGGGGATGGCGGTCGACCAGCTTGCTCGAGAGCCGGTCGAGGATTTCATCGATGGAAAACGTGCCTTGCTCTTTTGCCATCTGAGCATAGAACAGGACTTGAAGGAGCAGGTCTCCGAGTTCGCCGGTCAGTTCGGGCCAATCGCGGTTGTCGATGGCTTCCAGGACTTCGTAGGTTTCTTCGAGGGTGTAGGCTTTGATCGAGTCAAAGGTCTGCTCGCGGTCCCAGGGGCAACCGCCGGGGGCACGCAGCCGGGCCATAATCGAAACGGCGCGTTCGAAACGCTCTCCAGTCGTGGGCATGGGAGGCAAAATCACTTTAAACGAGGCAGGAGGGTGGGGGCAATGACGCCCGTGGCGCTGAAAGCGGTAGTGTACTGAAAAACTTACGTCACCTTTTCCCGAAACAACCAGATCGGCGAAACTTGAACCTGAATCTGAGGCGGTGAGCCGAGACGAGGGCCAGACGCCCTCGCGACAGCCGGCAGGATGCCGGCGCTACCATTTGCATCTAGAGTGCTGCCATGGGCACACCTTCAAACTCGCCAATGAACCCGCGACCACCGCTGGAAAACCAGCGTTTCGATGTGGTCGTGATCGGCGGGGGCATCAGCGGTGTTGCCATCGCCCGGGAGTGCGCGCGGGCGGGAAGACGCACTCTGTTGGTAGAGCAACACGACTTCGCTGCCGGTACGACCAGCCGCTCCACACGAATCATCCACGGAGGGCTGCGTTACTTGGAACACGGCGACATCGCCCAGGTGCGAGCATCACTGAGAGAACGGCAACGGTTGCTGCGACAGTATCCGCACTTGGTACATCCGCTGGAATTTCTGCTGGCCCT
>JAIQFW010000051.1 GCA_020073105.1 Terriglobia bacterium | reverse complement strand
GTCCGGCTGCGCTCGCATGGCTCCGCCGGACGAAGCCGCCTCTTCCGGTGGTGAGAGTGTGGTTGCAAGTGTAGTGTTGGAGAACCCAAAACCGGAGAAAGTCTCATTATCCCTGGACTAAAGATGGGGGGCAGGTCACCACGCCTCCACATTACGCACAAAGGAGAACGTAAAGTAGAGATGGTGAATGTGAGCTATCCGTTATCCAGATACGACCCGTTTACGTCTCCCGGTTCTACCGCCACAATTACTACCCTAGATGGAACTGACTCTTATGGAACGTCCAAATACATTCGCGTGTGGGTGTACAACGCTTCAGGAATCACCGCAAGGCGATGCAGGGTATATGTAGAGAACGTATGGCTTGACAAGAGACCGATAGAAGCAGAGCGCTCATTACTGCATTGGACTGACTTGGACGGCATGTATGAACTGTCCGACATGTCCAGGGGATATAGGAACGGGCATTACGTAGACGTGTGTGCGAGCGATTCAATTGACCATCGTCTGCAACTCATCTCTCAAAAAGCCCTCAAGGGCTACCACCGCTTTTCTGAATCGGGAGTGTACCGTTGTGAGTTGTCTGCGGAAGCCGAAAAACCTTGCCACACCGCTCACTTCGTTATGAATACATTACGACAACAGGGACTGGAGTGGTTTACGGGTTATTTCGACAACGGAATCTAGAGCATTTCTGCATTGGAAAGGTTAGACAGCCTTACCTCTAGCCGGTGCTTCTCTTCTATACCTTGTGCTGCGCCGTGAGCTGCGAAGGAGATGCTAGTCAGGTGGCAAGGCTATCTTTATGATGCGGGACCGAGAGACTAACTGTCAGCGTTCGTTTTGCGATGCCTGCTCATGCCTCACATCAGACGGATAGAAATACCCGCGCTCAAAGAGGTACTGCCCTACTTCAAATGGATGTGTCTGGCGATCCTCGACTTTGAATTGGTGTCCGCACTTTGCTTTCGGACAAGTAACGCGGGAGACCGTGGTCATGCTTTCCGATTTCCCCTTGTCGTGAAGTCGAATCGCGGTTCCCTTCCGGATCACGACCCAAACTCCGCACTTCGCACACGTCGCGCAATATACTGTGATGCCCATGCCGCGCATTATAGTGACTGGCGGCATGCCGGTATGCTGCCTTTACCCTTTGCCGAAGACCATGACCGCGAAATCCACTAGGAATATCACGGTCAGGACAACGAGTAACCACTGGCATGGGGTAAGGATCACAAGCCATTTATAAGGGTTGGTAGCTCAGGGCACCAGATACCTCACGGCTGGTTACGGTGGGGTTACTTCTCGTCAACCCGTTCTGGCTTCGATACTGGTGGGGGATTGGCTAAGCGTTCTTGTTTTTGTTTCAAGAGCCGGTTAATTTCGTCAACGAGGGAGAGCAGCTTCGTAATGTCTTGTTCTTTGGCCGCCAGTTCCGCGAGTTCCGTCAACGGTTCACGTTTTTCCTGCAAATCAGCCTGATTTCTCTGTATCGTCAGAGCCTACCACAGCAGGTCATTCGTGGTGATGAGGGTCGGGTACTTTCGTGCCTTGTCCGTGATCTCTTGTTGCATCAGACTCAACACACTGCTGTTGTGGCGGAAGGGCAGTGGGCACCCACTGAAAAGGACCCGGCGGACCTGCTGCCTTTCCTCGTTCTGCCGTGCCTGCATGTCATTGACTGCGATTTCCAATTGGGACTAGGCTTAAATTGCACGACAAGGGTAAGTGGGAAGGGCAGCCAACCTAAGGGCACGAGTCCAAGCCAAAGGCGTGCTCTCTTCTGCCTTTCCCTTTGATACTTGTGAGAACACCTTTTGCCGCTCGTGGTGGTGGGCAAGCGATTACTACTCCGGGCAACGTGTCCCTTGAGCACCTTCACGACCCGGCGCTCATGGGTCGCTGGTCTCGCTATCATGAGCGGTAAAAGGTGTTCTCAGTGGATCAATCGGGACCCCTCATCGAAGCGAACTTGCATCACAGCGAAGATTAGACGAAGAGTTTATGGAACTTTCTATGGAACTTTCGGCCCGAACAGGCAAAGGTAAGGTCTGACCCGCGTCAATTACTGTTACTTCGCCTTCGGCGCAGCTCCATCTAAATTTCCGAGTACAGGACTGGATTCGGGTTGAAACAAGAGGCGATAGCTCTGGCGGTTGTTTCGTAATTGATGAACGTTGGTCGATGATCGAAGAGCAGCGAATTGCCCAGCCGTCGCAGGGTAGTTCCTGTGCCTATGATGGGATCCTTAGTCTCAGTTTGGATTAATGCTGCGATTCTTGGGAGGCGGGCCGCGCGTTCGATAAGTTCTTGACCGATGGCCTCCATACCCGCTCGTTTGGCTTCAAGCCATACGTCGTAATCATGTTGGGAGTCAAACTGAGCAACGTCGCCCATCTCCATAACATCTTCCAAAGCGACCGCGAAGATGCCGAAACGGTCAAGAGCGGCTAAGCCATTATTGAACTTGCCGAGCAACTTGGCGAGTTGTCCGACCGAGTTTGGATGTTTACACTCAATAAACATGTCACCGAAGATGAGTTCACCGGTTGGATCACCGGGCGCCGTGAATGCTGGTATAGAGCGGTTCTTAATGAGAACAGATGCAATAAAAGTTTCAAATTCGAAATCTTTAAAGAAAATACGTTTCACGTCTGTAGACGGCTTGCCGTATTCAGTCGTTCCGGTTGTTAGGTTTGCCAGATGATTGCGTAGATCTAGGCCAGCATCCACACAGAGCGAAAGGCTGTCCCCAAGTGCGTATATGACATGGGCATCATGCACGGTCTGACTCAGCCGCTCCACTGAAAAGGGCCGGCTTTTGATTCCTTTGGCGAGTGCCTCGGCTTCATCCAGAGCCAGCGCGAATCCTTCTCCCGGTTTTAGCGCAATTCGGTACCGCTGATAGATGCTGCGGATGAAGTCAACCCGGCGGCCGAGTTCTTCGAAAAATTGATTGCTGCGCTCTTCCTGCTCGGCCTGAAGCCAGTTACTTACCGGATCAGTCCAGTTCCTGCCAGTTCGGTTTTCGAAATGGAAATACGCACGTACTCGGATGCGGTCAGTTGTTGATGTTGTCACGAAATAAGTCTAGCGTGACTTGGGATTGTGTCCCAAGTAATCGCGAGAATTAACGCACAGCTGGCTGCTGTCACACACAGGTCAGTTCATTGCCCCCGACACCACCGATTAATGAGATTGGCCGCATCATTTGACCCAGACAATTAGGTACTGACATGCGGCGGAGTGGTTATACAGGAGATCCAAAACCATCAGCGCGATGCCCGTTAAGGGAGGCTCACCTCTGTCTCCTTTTTGCGACTGCCGTCTCAGCGGAACTTCTGCCCCGGATGTGGGAAGCCGTCCAAGTGTGTTTCAGGCACTGTGCCGACTGTTCGCTGAAGAACTCCACTGAATCTCTAATCGCGGGAGCCGAGTTGGGCGAGCGATTCGCATGGTGCAAGGGCCCAGGCACGACGAAAGGAACGCAAGCACCGTCACGACTTAGCGGCGCGCAAAACTCAAAATCCGCTGTGTCTCGCCCCGGAAACATCTGTTTAT
The DNA here is from genome assembly GCA_020073105.1 of Terriglobia bacterium. GTDB lineage: Bacteria > Acidobacteriota > Terriglobia > Terriglobales > Acidobacteriaceae > JAIQFW01. The sequence continues at coordinate 21,854 of JAIQFW010000051.1, read as the reverse complement.
GGGCTTGGCTAGGTCCAGTTTGCAGTTCTTGAGATTCTTGACATTGCAGATGCTGAGCACGGATGGTTTTTGGGCACCCGAGGTGAATTCGTAGGGTGTAGCTACTTGCTGGACGCCTTCAGTTGCCTCCCTCCCCCATCTTAGACCGCATGTAAGAAACAGCTGACATTCCATCAGTCGTCTTCGTCACAATCAGTCGATGAATCCATGATTAGCGCCGCTGGCGGTGTGCGCGCCGTGTGCCTCTCTTGCGAGCCAAGGACGACAATGTCTAATCCGCTGAGATGCAGAACTTTGGGTGAATTGCCGGCTTGACGTGCAGACTGCGGTCGTGGTATTACATTTGTTAATATGTAATGGAGGGAAAGATGGAATCCGCGATCACCGTTAAGGGCCAAGCCACCATCCCGAAACCTATCCGTGAACATCTTGGGCTGCAGCCGGGTGATCGGGTTAAGTTCTTCGTGCATCCCGATGGCAGTGTAGTCTTGTTGCCGAAACTCGCTGCTTCGGCGATACGTGGTATGGTCAAATCTCGGAACGCCCGGCCTGTGACCACCGAGCAAATGACCGCCGCGGCTGCCGAAGGTGCTTTGAGTCGAAATCCGCGGCGACGACACCGATGATCGGGCTCGATACCAACGTCCTGATACGCTATCTCACCCAGGACGACCCGGTACAGTCAGCCAAGGCCACGGAGATACTTGAACGTCGTTTGACGCCGAAGAATCCGGGCTTTGTCAGCGTCGTGGCAATGGTCGAAACCGTATGGGTACTCGATCGCGCTTATGGTCTGACAGCTCAGGAAATCGCAACCGCTGTCGAACGCCTGCTGCAGGTTGAGGTTCTCGCGATCGAAAACGAGCAGGAGGTCTTCACTGCCATGGTTGCGCTAAAACAGGGGCGCGGATCATTCGCGGACGCGCTGATCGCAGAGCTCGGAGCGCGGGTGGGGTGTACGCGCACGCTGACATTCGACCAAAAGGCAGTCCGGCTTCCTGCCTTCGAGCTTGTATAGTCAGCCCCGGTGGTCGGTTGCGTCTTGGCCGTGGAATGGGCACTTCGGCTTCGTTTACGACCCTTTGTCGGCCGATTGTGTGCCTCATCAGGAGTGCTAATACCCACCACAGAATCGATTACGGCCCATGAGCCAGTCAATCGCAATCAATATTGCTTGTTCCTGATGGGTTTGGGATCGGTGTCAGGTGCTCGAGCTGTCTGAGGTCTTCTTCGTGAAGCCGCCCGCATACGCGACAATTCCAGCCACAAAAAAGGTGACTGCCTCGCCAGCTTTTGCCTGTGGGACATATCCCGTCAGATTGACTCCCACCGCGAACGCGACTGCAGCAAGAACGCCTAAAGCCACACCCGCAAGCAGGGCCGCTATCGTTAGTTTCTTGCCCTTGGATCTTGTGCCGAGCTTCTTTCCCACGACACCTACGACCGCGCCTAAGATGGCTGCAATGGCAAACGCCCATGGCGGGGTAAATTCCAACTTCCTGTCCGTGCCCTTCAGGCTGGGAGATTCAGCAGTGACTCTGGCCGAGCCCAGGCCGATTGAGCGGATCTTTGCCGTGCCCAGGCCACCCTTGTCCAGACTGACAACGGTTCGGTCTAGTCCGCCTTTAGTCGCGTTCAATGTGACCCTGGTGTTTTCAGGATGCTCCATGCCTGCCGCTTCTATGGTGATGTCGGCTTCTTCCAGTCCCCACCCTTGGATATTGCTGGGCGAGACTTGAATACTCAGTTCCGGCCGGATCACGCTGAGGTCCACTTTGACCGGCTCCGTGACAGCAAAGCTGGGGCGGATCTGGACGCTCACCGTATCTCCCGGCGAAACCGCAGACAGGGTAAGGGGTGCGAAAGGCAGATTGGTATGATTGAGACTAATAGCGTCTGGGGAGACGCTGTCGACATCCGCTGTGACTTGGAAATTCACAGGTGTCGGCAGCGTTTGCCGAGAGTCCGGACTCTGTTTGTCGATAATGCCAAAGCGAAGTTTGCCCACGAAACCGGCCGCGTTGGGTGTGGGCCGCATCCCTCCACCCTCGACATCCACCACGACGCCCAAGTTCAGATCGCCGCCGTCCGGCCTCACTCCGTAAAGGCGGAATGGCAGCTCGTTGCGGCTGACGCCCCCAACGCTTTGCGTGACGACAGGCTGCTGACTGACGCGTTCAAAAAGCAACTCTCCTCGTTTTATCTCCACATTGGCTGCCGCAGGCGAGACGGCGGCAACTCCCTCTGGCCTCAGAACCCTAACCTGACCCGCGTGAAGAGCTTCAAGGCGAACGCTCCGCTTGTTTTGGCCATTTGTATACTGCGTTCCAGCCAGGCAAGCAACGACCAAGCTCAGTAATTGCAGATACCGAAGCACCGGCCTCATGATGTTCCCCCTTTTCTCCCGTTGCCTTGGCGGTCCCCATTCTCAGCACTTCCACTCCATCCAGTGGGTTCAGTTACACGCTAAGGAGCAGTGATGGTGAACAATGGATTGAAATCCAGCCCTGCTTGTTTACACGCCATCCAGCGGAGCAGATAAACCGCTCTCGGATCGGTCAGTCCCTTGGTGAATGTGTTGGGCAGGACTTCGAGCAGCGAATGTGCGAGCAGGTCCTTGTAATAATCAATATCCGGCTCTATGACCACGCAATCAACCGGCCCGTCGGGCCGTTGAATCGTCTTGGTGTTTCCTTGATGGAACGTGAACTGAACGTTGGTTACGTCAAACTGGGTTTGTTTATAGCTCAGCGTCGCGCCGGGATGCCAAGTGCCGGGGTTCTTTTCCTCAGAAAATGCTCCCATACCAGCAGATTCGACCACGTCGTTCACCAATTTCGCGTCAACGTAAGCGTAGAACCTGTCTTGTGCCATCTTAAATTGCGGATCGTTCCAAATTGGCTCCCAATAATAGTCAAACGGGCTCTTACGGCTAGCTAAGGTGATTTGGTCAATGGCAGCGAGCAGGTTCAACAGACAAGCTGCGACCAGAGGGCTTTGTTGGGTCAACTTGTTGTACCGAGTGCCTGGATCATCCTTGCCACCCATTGACACAATCTCCGCAAAGCGTGGACGGAAACGACTAATGGAATCCCAATTCGCACCCGTGAAGTCAGGTTCTCCCTTCTTGGGCAGTAACATCAAATCTATAGAGACCGGTTTCACGGGCGAGATGTGAATTGGCGTCCATCCCGCATCGTTGCAGCTTTTCGCCCGAGCGATCACCGTATAGTTGTCAAAGAAATTGTCGAAGAAACGCAACCCTTTCACGAGTTCGGCGGGCCCGATGCCATCTACATCGTGCATAGTCCACTCACTGGGAGATCGGCCATCGTGTATTCTCGCCGACCACTTCGCGGTGCTCACGAGTGGTTGGCGGGTACCGTCGACCAGATGGATGAGGATACTGCCGGTCTGATCGTAGGGCATTTCGCGTCTCCTTCAGCGTGTCCGTTGCAATCGTCTTATGGCGATTGATTTCACGCACTTGTCCTTAAGCGTCAATGTTGGATTGCCGTCTAGGGGTGCGCACCTGGCACGAGCCAAGGAACTAGAGATAGACGCCATGTGCGTTGCTCCCTGAAATGCCTGGCACCGCGGGCCGATCAGTCGTTCCATCCTTTTCATGTTGCAACCTTTTCTCGGTGTTACGGGCCTGTCGGAGCTGAATCACCGCTTAGGAGGTTTTTCACGCTGTTAGACAGTTCGGCATCGTCGATCACGAAGAACAAACCGCCACGCCCGTTCTGGCTGCTCTTGCAGGTTCCTGAAATCGCGCCCTGCTGATTCATGTCACCGAAAATCGTGTAGTGATGAGTCCCGGAGGTTGATACACCGATTTTGGCGTGGTTGCCGTCAGGCGCAGCGATGCCCTTCAGCCCAAATGTCTTGCCCGCAAAATGCCCTGACGTTGCAATCTCTACCACTCCAGGCGTGCCGAGCGACGGGTCCCAACAGTCGATGGTGGTTGATGAGGTTGTGCTGGGTATCTGTGGGTTCGCCCACCAGGTCGCGGCCCTCAGGGATACACCATCGAGCACAGAAGACACCATTTGCCATGGTGGTACATGTAGCGCAGAAGGCTTTGAGATCAACTGCACGCCGGTCGAAAGAGTGTTATGAGTGAACGTAGTGCTGGTCGACTTGACGCCGAGTTTCGCTACTACGGTACTAATATCTGCTGGGCCGCCGTTCTTGACTATTTGGACATTGCGGGTATCGGTAACCACGCTTGCGTTTTGAAGGGCGGTCAGCACTTTGACCACGTCATCCTTGGTCAGTTTCAGGGCGAAAAAGTGCTGGCTGACCAGTACGTCATTGTCCCGCGCTGTGCAGCCGAGCGTGTTGCCCTCTTCTGATCGGGGGTGCTGCTTGCTGCCGGCTCCAGGCCAATCCGGAGTAGTGACTTGCATCACGATGCCATCACCGGCGTCATTCCAGGCAATCATGCCTTTTGAATGTCCCCATGGGGCGCTGCAACTGTTATTACTTCCGCAGGCGGTGAGTTGTGGGTCCTGGTAGAACTGATCGTTCCAGACCACATAGTTGAAGGAGCCACTATAGATTTCATCAAATGTCGCGCCCACCGGATCTTCTGTTGTATCGCCAGCACATCCGCTTCCTGCCTGAAGACTCTTGGAATCACTGCTGGCCACAGCAAACTGCTGACTGAAAGATGTCCAGGACGACTGCACTTGGCCGCCGAACAAGCATGTTCGGGTAGCGCCGGCGGCGCACTTTGGAAAGGAGGCAGAATTGAACTTGAACACGAACCACCAATCGACGGGGTGCCCTTTGGCAATGAGGGGCCGTAGAGATTCTCCAGCGCCGATACTGATGGGAGCCGGTGTTGGAGCACCGGCCTGAAGCTTCACATTCCTTCCCCATACGAACCCTGACTGCCCGTCCGGTACCTTCACATGGTAGTACCCCCCGGTTGGAGCCGAGTCAAGCAGCGTCAACTGAGCTCCGGGCTTCAGGGTCTCGATAGGGTCATTGTCTGTGGATGCGTCAGGCCGCAAATTTACATTACGTGTCACAACCGCCGTCTGGGCGGCAGCGAGCACGCAAAGCAGAGACAGAACCAAGGAATAGAGTAATCTCGTCATGGTCGTTTTCCGAAAACAGATTGTCGTGCGGGCCGAAGGAGGGAAGGACGCTAGTGTAATCAGTAAGCTAGGCAAAAGCAAAGAAATAACACGCGACCCTCGTTTATCCGACCTAGCATGTGAGCAGCGGTGAGTCAATCCTCCGTTCCCAGTCGCCCAATGGTACGACTCGACTTGCGGCCGACCAGCCGAACATTTGCTTGCAATGAGTTGGCCAAATGGCGTATTATATGAAGCCAGGAGGCCAACATGGAAACCGAGGCGATTGCGGAAGTATTGGGCGGCCGGAAGGTGCTCCGCAAGATCATCAGGAAACCTGACGATCTTGCACAGCTCGTCCGTAAGGGTCTGCCAGCAACGTCCGTCACGGCACTGGCGGCAAAGCTCGATTTGGGCAACACAGTCCTATCGCGGAAGCTCGGCATTCCCCTCCGCACGTTGACTCGTCGTCTCAGCCAGGGCTCTCGGCTGACCGCAGCCGAGTCGGATCGCACGGTCCGGCTGGCACGAGTGTACGCCGGTGCCGTCGAGATGATCGGAGATCAGGAGAAAGCCGCGGAGTGGCTCCAAACACCAAACCGCGCCTTGGGTGGAGAACGGCCTATAGACCAGCTGGACACTGATGTAGGTGCTCGGAGCGTCGAGGACATCTTGGGCCGCATTGCCTATGGTGTGTACAGTTAATGCGGTTTTGGAGAATATGTCGGCGGCGTTATGCTCGCGATGCGGCAAGCGGCGAAGGTGCTCGCCTGTATGGCGGTCGCTGGAACAGTCGAGGCGTGCGGGTAGTCTATGCTTCGACTTCTCTAGCGCTAGCAGCCGTGGAAACATTTGTGAATCTGGAGCCGAATCTGCGGCCGACGGACCTTGTATCCATTGAAGGTGAGATTCCCGAAATACTCGAGATCGGCAAACTCGATCCGAAGGATCTACCAACAAATTGGTCAGCAACGAGGGACGAATCCCTGCGTCGGTTTGGAGACGAATGGGTGAAAACCGGGGAGACGGTAGCGTTACTCGTGCCTTCGGCAGCTGTTCGCGGCGAATGGAATCTTTTGTTGAACCCGGCCCATGCTGATTTTTCTAAGATTGAATCCCAGGAGCCGCGGATGTTTGAATTTGACGTACGGATGTTCCCCTAGAAATCGCTTGCCTCTCGCGCGGGAACTAACTCTTGTCCGGCCTCGTTTGTGTGCCAGAAATGTGCCATATCAGAGACTGTCGCTGCAGCGACATGGATGATTAGCGGTCTTACGGCCGATCAGCCGGAAAAAGCGCTTAGAAGACCCATCCCCATTAGTACGTTGTGTGCAACATACGCTGGAGAACAGATTCTAGGACTCGACCAAGTCGCCGCGCTCGTTCAAACTCACGCGTGACGTCTCTCGCAACGGGACAGCAACTTGATACCTTGCATGCTTACGTTCCCCCGTTCTGGTCAGGGCGGCCTTTTCAACGAGATCAGCGAGATCTCGGGTGGTGGTGGCTGGGGATGCCCCGGTGATCGTGCTGTAGTTTCCGGCACTCAAACCACCTTTGAAGCCATGCGGGCCCTCGCGAAACATGCGCACCAGAGCTTTCTCTTGCCTGCTGTTCAGCTTGCCCCGTAGCCGGTCCAGTAACTTCGTCTTTTCGATCAGGAATTCCACGAGGGCGGTCGTACTCTGCTGCGCTTCAATCGCGATGCCTGCAAACCAGGCTAGCCAGTTAGTGATTTCATTTTGTTTGTTGGCTGCCTCAAGGGAGGCATAGTATTCCTTGCGTCGAGCGAGGATCGGCGCGGCCAGTACTGTCAACGTCGGCTGGCCCAAACTCTGCGCCAAGGATTTCTCGGCGATGGCGCGGCCAATCCGCCCATTGCCGTCCTCAAACGGATGAATGCTCTCAAAATACAAATGCGCGATTCCAGCTCTAGTCAGTGCCGGCAGTGGATCTCTGGCCGTGGCAGCAGTCCGCTCAAACCAGGAGATGAAGCGGGCCATTTCTGAGGGGACCTGCGACGATGGTGGAGCCTCGAAATGAACTTGAGGATGGTGCATCGGACCTGAAACCACCTGCATCGGTTCGGCGCCAGTACGATAACGACCGACATCTGCAATGTCGCGCCTGCCGCGGACGACCATCCGATGCCAACGAAACAATGTCTCGTCAGAGAACGGCTCGGCAAACGAGCGATACAGGTCTACCATTACCTCCGCGATTCCTTGTTCCTCTGGTCTCACCCGGCGGTTGTCGGTCGCAAGACCCAACTGCCTTCGGATGGAGGATTGCACACTGGAGCGATCGAGGATTTCCCCTTCGATTTCCGAGGTGGTCACGGCCTCAGTGCTCATGGCCTCAACTCTCAGATGGTCCCGATCCTCGTCCGTCAGGTGCTTGACGGTCCCCAGGAGCACACCACCGCCCAGGAGAAAGCGCTGTTCGGCGGCCGACAATCTACTTCGGTCCCAGGTGAAGCTAGGCCAATCGGGTTGTTGCCAATTCCAAGTCATGAGCGATAGCACGGTACTTGTATCGCTCATATTATGCCATATCGTGAGCGATACAGGCACCCTCTATCGCTCAGCGGGCTTGAAGTGTTCTTGACCAGCACCAGGGATTCAACCTCTCGAGTGGCGCGACGCCTTCTCCAGCCGTGCTTGAACGAGGGCTGCTCAGCGGACTCCGAAATGTTCGAAGCCGGGTTCACTGTCGCTCAAAATCGACGATTCGGAATCTCAAAAAGACGGACGCACTTCATCGAAAGTTTGACATCGGGCGCCCAGAGTGCGGTACGTGTGGCTTGCATTCTGAAGTCGACAAGAATTGGGTGGACTCTGTGTGCGAACAGTGTGCCAGATTGTCACAAGTATGGCAGTCGAAATGGTGGGCAAAGTAGAAGTAGAATTCTTATGCAGGCTGGCATATACTAGTGTATATGCCAAAGCCGAAGGAGCGATCCATGCAGCGCAAAGCGAAAATTTTCATGAATAACCGGAGTCAGGCCGTCCGCCTCCCCAAGGAGTTTCAGTTCCGGACGCAGGAGGTATTCATTCGAAGAGAGGGGAGTGAAGTCGTGCTATCCCCCCGGCCCTTTGACTGGACTTCCTACCTTGCCGAAGCGCCCGCAGCTTCCGCAACTTTCATGGAAGGGGTTGAAGATCTGCCTGTACAGGAGCGCGAAGCGTGATGCGACGCTACATGCTGGACACCGACATTTGTTCTTATGTGATGAAACGTTCAAATGACGCCCTTCTGAAACGGTTGGAGAAGGTACCGGTCAGCGATGTGTGCGTCTCGGTAGTCACGAAGTCAGAATTGCTCTACGGTGTCGAAGTCTCTCCACGCCATCAGCAGGATGAAGCGGCACTGAATGCTTTTCTGGGTTACGTCGAAGTTCTTGATTTCTCCGACCAATCGTCTCCGCACTATGCACAGATCCGTGCTCACTTGAAGAAATTGGGAGCCATGATCGGGGCCAACGACCTGTTCATTGCAGCCCATGCGCGAAGCCTGGGCTTGACACTGGTCACGCATAACACCCGAGAATTTGGCCGTGTCCCTAGGTTAGCAATTGAAGACTGGACCATGGCTCCCTGACCGATGTTCTCCTTGTGTGCGAATTGTGTGCCAGATTTCCGAAGATACTCAGACTCGGGGGAGCGCAGTTTGACTTGCGGCCGATCAGTCGGTGTTTCCCTCAACCAGCTGATAAACCACGCTGTTGCTTACATAGGATGTGCTGAAGGTGTGCCTGTTGGCAGCAAACGAAGATGCAAACCCCCAACATTTGTAAAGCTCGTCATAGTCGAGCTTTTCACACGGCTCGCGTGTGAGTTCACACCAGATCAGAAGTTCGTTCGCCGAGCGTGAGATGGTCGTTCCGTCGGGTTGCTTTTCATTCCATGTGTGGAAATCACCGAGTGCGATATTCTCCGACTTTTGGTAAGTACATGCGGTGGTGGAACAGCATCCCGCTCACCAACTTCTGGTCTTCGTGCGACTCCGAGGTGAACTGGTCGAGTTGAGCGTCGGTACAGGCACATGCAACCACACCAGTGTTCGACGGTGACACGAAGCCGTGGCACCTTTCGCAAACACCCAATGTTGAAGCCCTGCGGTTCACTCTTCCCCCTTACCCTTTCGACTTGCGTGGGTCTTCACTGCGAGGGAACGTCCGCTCCTCTTGAAACCTGCCGTTCTCTTTTTGTATCTTCACTGATCCCTCGCCACCGACCGCCCTTTCCAGCACACCACCTTTGGTTGCTTCAGCTTTGGTGTCCCACGACCTCACGACCTTCCCCGTTTTGTCGTGTTCCAAGTCCCAGCGATCTTTCTGTTCGTTTTTCGTCAATGTGAATTTCGGTAGATTTCCCATCGTGACCTCCAAAGCGTTTTACGCTGACCCCAAGTATATTCCGGGTTACAGGTCGGACGGCGGTTATGCTCATCAGTAATCGTCCAGTCTCCGACTTACGCCGAAGCAGCAATTTTCTCGAAGTTCCCGACTTGGGCGCGGAGTTCCTATACTAGATAGGAATGGCACGGGAACTCTGGTCTCCTGACGATAGACACGAAGCCTAGCGAGCGATGGATCATCTCTTGCAGACAGAGTTCCTCAACGTGCCGGAAACGGATTGTCGAGCCTGATGGCGAAGCTCAGTCCATAGCCGAGAAGGCTGGCGAGGAAGACATCCCGTTCTGAACTTGGAGGCACAATGCTGCTTCTCTATTACGGTGCCGGGTCGAGGGAAGTGCAACTCGTCCGTCAGAAGAACTCGACCGTGTGGGGACTAGTGAAGACCCAAACCGTCCGCTTCCTCCGAATGGACGGATCACCTGATTCTGCCGAAATCTTGGAGAAAACTCCCTTCGAGTTGTGGGACGGAACCAATGGGTTCGGCGACGACTTCGAGTTGCTCTATTTCAAGCCAACCTTGGAGAAGTTCTTGGAGCTTCGGCTTGATGCCCAAACGGAGGCAAACAGGCTGCGTTATCGACGGATCGCGGACGCCCTGAAGGAGATGAACAATCCGATCCGGTTCATCGCGGTGGACGTAAACGCCGACGACATGGAGGGCGTTCCGACTCCTGAGTTGCAGATCACCTCCGCGACTGTTGAACGAGCGCTAATCGACTTTGAGACCCTTGCCCGGTCAGCGAACGGTGCCGTCAGCGGTGTTGACCGCGTGCATACAGCTTTGCACGGTTATCTGATAGAAGTGTGCAAGGAAGCAGGTATCTCGCACGCCGACGACGCTGATATAACTGCGCTCTTCAGCCTCATCCGCCAGCATCACCCGAAACTCCAAAATCATCCGCCCGGAATCGAAGCGCAGAAGGTGCTGCGCGGGATGGCTCAGATCGTGGACGCCATGAATCCGGTACGAAACCACAAGAGCATGGCGCACCCTACCGACGACCTGCTGGAAGAACCCGAGGCGATGCTCGCCGCCAACGCCATCAGGAGCCTGCTCCACTACCTGAATATGAAGCTGCGATAAACGCGGCGGTGGTACTGATAACACAACGTGGGATAATCCGCTATGGAGCCAGTAAAACCTCGTGACCAGTTCTTCGAGTCTGACATCCGGCTGAGCGGATTCGTGTTGGTGGACACGACGACTGGGGCGATGCGGGATGCCACAATAGACGACCATTACCACGATCTCGACGGACTAGACCTCAACGCCTCCGTTCCTGAGCCAGTCGTCAGCTACATCAATGTTGTCAAGAATCTGTATCTCTACGGCTGGCTTTGTTATCCGTTCTTCACCGTCTGCCAGACCCATGCGGCGATGGCGGTGGAAATGGCTCTCCGGCTCAAAATGCCCAACGCAACGGGAATGGAGGACAAGCGCACCCTCAAGCCACTCCTGCAACGCGCAATCGCAAAAGGCTTGATTCAGGACGCTGGCTTTCCCAGCCTTCCCGCCAAGCAAGCCGAGGCGCGGCGGTCCACGAAGAACTGGAGCAAATGGGAATCAAGACCAACGTTCAGCCCGCTGTGCCGTTCGTCAAGGTTTTGGAAAAGCTGCTGCCTGATCTCAGGAACGAGTTCGCGCATCCGCACGATGCGTGGATCGTAATGCCCGGGCCGGCGCTGGACGCAATCAATTTGGCTGTAGAGATCGTTAATCAGCTTTGGGTGTAGCACTCGGAGTCCTGCATGGAATTGGATAGCTACGAGCGATTGAAGTTGGCAGCGGCTAAGAGGCTTCAGCCTTGGCACGAGCACCGCGAGGGAGGTTCTTGTCACATCTGGGTGGCGGGATTAACCCTAAACCTGGGCGACATCAATGAAGAAGAGCAGGAGAGAGTCTCCAGCATGATCGACTATCCTCGGCTGTGCTCAAAGAACGTTACGGCAAAGCACTTGGGGATAACGGTGCCGCAACTGAAAAAGCTGCTGGGCGACTGGGGCTACGAGCATGTATGCAAGGACAAGATGTATCCCAACAGCTACACGCAGCTTGTGATCGTCAAGACCGCTCTGTTGTGCGCGGAACGCATGGGCGTGACTGCACGAATCCCCGTACCACAAGAAACCGCTTGCGAACGCTACTCGACCATGTGGGTGCTTAAAGATGCCAAAGGCAGGTCACTCCCCTGCCCAATTGACGTGGCGGGTTGAGTTAAGGCTGGAACGAGGCGATTATCCCAGCCCTTCAATTCTCACTGGTGGGCAAATGTCCGTAACCAGTTCCAGTTCGGTCGGAACTTTTGACCCGTCAGCTTCGATGAACCGGGATGCCCGAAAGACAGCCTGAAAGAACGGCACTGCTCCCGATTTATGCTCGATCCTATCCGCCAACTCTCGAAGTTCCCTCGCCGCGATAGTTTGAAAAAGCAACTCCGCCGACCGAGTTCCCGGTCCATGCAGTCCTGCCAAAATCGTCAAGACGGTGTTGGGAACCCGTCCCGGTATTCGGGTGACGAGCAGATAGTCGTCGGTCTGATCGCCCTCCCCTTCAGCCTGCAACAGCGCCCTGCCGTCGGTTCCACAGATGGAGTTCTTGTTGAAGGGCATCTCCTCGCCGTACTGGAGGCGCTTCAGCTTCCCATGTCCGGTTCCGACGGCATAGGTCAGTTTGATTTGTGAGTCACCGGATTTCACCGTGAAGCGTGGTTCTCGCGATGTACCGATGATCTCCGCGCTTGCAAGGTTGGAATTTCCAGACGCAAGGATGACCTGCGACAAGTTAGCGTGAGTCAGCCACGCCTCGCTTCGCCGATCCCATGTGATTGGGGCCTGGCTGTAGAAGTCTGTGATAGACCTCAGAACGGCATACTCATGACCATACGTCGCCACCCCGCTCGCCAGTTTTATGTCAGGCGGTCTGCGAATCCAGTTTGAGGGTGGGATCACCTCGGTCTGTGGCGCTCGCGAACTCAGGAATTGTTCAAATGCGAGATTTCTTCTTTCACTATCGGGTAATGAGCCTTTGGGCTGAGGTTCGGGAGCAAAGAGCTTGTCCCATGCAACACCTGATAGGTTCTTGCCAGAATCCAACAAGCCCCACGTCGCCCACCAGATGAAGATTGTCAGAAAGGCTCTTCGATCAAGCAGATCGTCGGGTTTATGGTGGGTTGCGTAGCTGACTTTTTGGCGTCCTCTTTCCGTTCTGTGGGAGATTTGCATTCCGCCGCTTCCTATTTGGTAGAGCTTGACGATCTCGTCATCGTGCCGTTGGGCGACTAGTTCCTCGAACCTCGCCGTGGCTTCGCTCTCGGAGCCAAAACTCTCTTCAATCTCGGCTTCGGCAACTTCGACCTTCCACTGTTCCAATCCCATGGTCACTCCTTCACGACATTAACCCTATAAGTCGCGATTCTCCCACCAATCGACTGCTACCGCCACCCCATATCAGCGGAATCGGACATCAGCGTTCCCGCCCCGTATGAATAGGTAGGTCAAACTTCAAGCTACAAGCCCGTTCTTGTAGCTTTTCCCGCTAAGCCGTGGACAATGCACGCCCAGCGGAGAACAAGGGGTTCTATTCCACGATGAGCGCCGACAAATCCAACGAGTTAGAGACGCAAGAGCGTGCAAACAGGACGGCTGACTGTCGGCGAGTGAAAAAGCCCCAGTTTCCTCGTAATTTCGCGCAATCCGTGTGCGGCCAGTGCGCCGGAATCGCTGCACAGCCGAAACCCAGATCAGCGATCGTGTCTCCCCTCTAACGCTGCCTATCTGTCCGTACTAGCCGCCCAAAAGGTCTTTTCGTTCTCTCAGGAGAAATTGAGTCTGCAAATCGCCCCGGATCCAGGTCTGCTTCTGGAGAAAGGAGGAACATTTATGTCTCGTAAGGTTGGTCAGATCATCGCACGCGGCGAGCGAAGGTGGCTCGTCCGCGTTTACCTGGGGCGCGATCGCGAAACGCGCAAGCGCACCTATCACAATCGGACAATCTACGGCTCGCTACGGTACGCGCAGGCGTACCTAACAAGACGGTTGCATGAACGGGACCTGTCCCGTGGCGTCGAAGGCCTTCAAGTCACCGTAGACGAATTCCTGGATCACTGGCTGAAAACGGCAGTCAAACCAAAAGTCCGCGGGAAAACATACAGCGACTACGTGGCCATGCTGCGTAGATACATCCGTCCAGCAATCGGTGTAAGAATCTTGGCATCGCTCTCGCCTCTTGAAATCCAGGCCGCATATCAGGTCATGATCGACCGGAAACTCTCGGCACGGACAGTTCGATACGCGCATGCTGTTTTGCGGGCTGCAATTAGGCAAGCTATACGTTGGCAGTTGCTCCTCAACGATCCAACGCAGGGAGTTGAACTTCCTCGTGAGCAGTGCCGAGAAATGTCTGTGCTGACCACAGAGCAGGCTCGATCGTTTCTCAGGACAGCATCGCATTCCCCACAGGCGTGCCTTTTTGCTGTGGCCCTCACTACGGGAATGCGCCCCAGCGAATACCTCGGCCTCTGCTGGCGGGACATCGACTGGGATCGTGGAACCATCAGCGTCGTTCGAACTCTTCACAGGAACGAAGGGCAATGGACCTTTGCGGACACGAAGCGGGTCCGAAGTCGTCGAGTCGTTAAACTGCAAGTGTGGGTGCTTGATCTACTTCGGAAGTTGAAAGGCGGGGCGAATGAGGCTCGGGCGTGCAACTCTGTATTCGCTGATCTGATCTTTACCACCGCGCGTGGCGAACCGATCAACGAGGAGTACCTGGTCAAAAAGCATTTCAAACCGCTCTTGCGAGAAGCTGGTTTGCCGAACATCCGACTGTATGATCTCCGCCACACATCTGCCACTCTTGCCCTAACGGTTGGAGTCGCGCCGAAAGTAGTGTCCGAGCAACTTGGACATGCGAGCGCCGCGTTCACCTTGGACACATACTCGCACGTGCTTCCGCATATGCAGGACGAAGCTGCTTCCAAGATGGAAGCAGCCCTGCTGAACGGCCTGTCGTTCTAACCCATTTCCCCGCCAAACCCCAAAACATCAATCATCAACAGCCCGGCTGCTCCGTTCTGCGAGCAGGGAAAGGAGGTATGGCCATGTCTCGAAAATTAGGTCAGATCATCGCAGTACGTGAGAACACCTGGATGATTCGCATCCCGATGGGTTGCGATCCCCAGACCAGACAACGCAGCTACTACAACCGTACGGTTCATGGCTCTCTGCGCCAAGCGCAGAAGTTTCTTGGAAAGAAGATCAATGAACTCGGAGCCTATATTGAAAGAGACGGCGCAAAGATTCGCTTGGATCAATACCTCGATCAATGGCTCAAGGCAGTGAAATCGCGGATCTGCGGCAAGACCTATGAAAGCTACGAGAGCTTGCTCGCAAAATATATCCGCCCATCGTTGGGTAAGAAGCTCTTGGTGGCAATTAGGCCGTTGGACGTCCAAGCGGTTTACCAGCACATGTCAGATCGCGGGCTTTCTCCGAGAACGGTCCAAGGAGCCCATTGGGTGCTCAATGCGGCCTTCAGACAGGCATTACAGTGGGAAATGATTTTGGAGGTGCCGACTAAAGGCCTAAAACTGCCGCGGATTCGAAGACGCGAGATGCGAGTCTTCAGTGTGGAGGAGGCAAAGACCTTCCTGAAGATTGCGCTGCCAACGATGTACGGAACTTTATTCGCCCTCGCTGTCACAACCGGAATGCGTCCCAGTGAGTACATCGGTCTCAAGTGGCAGGACATTGATTGGGAGCGTGGTACGGCTAGTGTGAAGAGAACGTTGCGCAAAGGGCCGACGGGTCAGTGGGAATATGGTGAGACGAAGCGTGCGGGAAGTCGGCGAATCATCCGGCTGCAAAATTGGGTTCTTGCGAAGTTAAAGGACTTGAAACAATGCCAGACAGAGAACCCCGTGGTCGATCCAGAGGAGTGGCCTGAGGCCGTAGATCTCATTTTCGTCACGGAGTTTGGAAGGCCGGTGAATGTGAATAGCCTCGTCTACAAGCACTTCAAGCCAATCTTAAAGCGGGCCGGCCTGCCGAATATACGACTGTACGATCTGCGGCATACCGCTGCGACCTTGGCGCTAACGGTAGGCGTTTCGCCTAAGGTGGTGTCAGAGCAGCTCGGGCACACGAGCGCTGCATTCACATTGGATGTGTATTCGCATGTCCTGCCGCACATGCAGGATGACGCTGCTGCGAAAGTGGAAGCTGCACTGCTTGGAACGTAAGAGTGGAAGTTCTATTTGAACGCTTTACGCGAGGCCTCGAATCTCTCAGCGAACTTTACGATAGACATCCCCAGAACGTCACAAATGCCAATCAGATCTATGAAGTCGAGGCGTCGCTCGCCAGTTTCATATTTGCTGACAAATGCTTGTTTGACTCCCATCGATTTTGCCAGCTGATCTTGTGTCAGATTCCGTTGCTTTCTCAGCTCGCGTAGGACTTCAAGCAGAATCTTACGTTCCCGTTGTTTTCTGCTTGCGCGCTGCGCCGATCCCGACATTGAGCGCCAGCATAGGTACCCAACATGGAATACTCCAAAATGGATTACACGTCGTTATCACTTGATTGTAATCATCTGCAGGCTTCCTCAAAGCGTCTTGCAAACTCAGTGAGAGGCAACTTGATGGCATCGCAGACTGCCTTGAGTTCGAGCATGTCGATTCGTCTTTCGCCCTGTTCATACTTGCTGACACGCGCTTGAGTCACTCCAAGGATTTTCGCCAGTTGTGTCTGGGTCAATTTTGCCTCTATTCGAACGCGACGAAGCAAACGGAGGAATGTCTTTCGATCACGCTGCCGCTCAGCAGAGAGTCCTCCGATCCGCTCCATGGACGGAGCATAGGAATCATTTGACAATTACTCCAAAATGGATTATTCCAAGACGGAATAGGCAATGCGTGTTCAGGTGACTTGCGGATCGCGAAACAGCTCGAAAAGGAACGACAACAAGCGGCGAAGCGCGGACTAAGAACAAGAAAGTGCAAGGTAAGACTGAGTCCGTCATCGCAAGTTGATCCGGCAAACGGTTGATTCTAAAAGCTTTCAATGTGTTCTGCGGTGTGCAGTGCGATCCACCTGCAACCAGAGCCCCCGGATGAGGTGAGCGCTTGTAATTCCAACAGCTTGGATGTCCATGGATGCTTCCGTCACAATTCGTCTGCCCGCGCTGGCATCCGCTCAAAAAGGCCGGGTGGCCGCGGCTCCCGTCGAGTCTGCCTCTGCCCCCGCCCCTCTGTCCGATGAGGCCTTGCTGGCGCATGTCTGCGAGGACGACAAAGAGGCCCTCGCGCTGCTTTTTCGCCGTTACGCCCGCATCGTCCGCGGGGTTGCCTACAAAGTTCTCCGCGACCCCTCCGAAGCCGATGACCTTCTCCAGGACGTCTTTCTCTTGGTCCATCGGCTCTGCCGGACCTTCGACGGTTCCAGGGGCCCGGCGCGCTTTTGGATCCTGCAGATGACCTACCGGCGCGCCATTTCCCGCCGGCGTTATCTGACCTCCCGCCACTTCTACACCCATCTCGATCTCGACCAGGCCGCTGATCAGCTGGCTGGTCCGTCTGCAAACCCCGGGCGTTGCACGGACCGAATCGGCGGGAAGTTTGAAAAAGAGGCGCTGCTCAGCGGGTTCGGGGAACTCTCCCAGAGCCAGCAAGAAACCCTGCGGCTGTTCTTCTTCGAGGGCTATACGGTCGAGGAAATCGCCGTCAAACTGGGCCAGACCCCGGGCAATGTCAGGCACCATTACTACCGTGGACTGGACCGGCTGCGGAAGCAGATTTTTGCGCCGCAGTTGCCCGGCAAGGAAGCGGTATGATAGACACTGTCCGCGATAGCAGGAGTCGGTGCGTTGCTTCCCAGCGGATCCCATGACGAGTTCCTCAAGCTCTGTGCCCGTTCGGCCTCGGGCCAGCTCAGCGAGGAAGAACAGCGCAGGCTGAGCGAACACCTCGTCGCCTGCCCCGCCTGCCGTGAAGCTCTCCGGCAGTACGGAGCTGTCGTCGACCGTGCCCTGCCCGCCATTGGCGCCGCAGGCCCTGAGGCCGAAGCGGCGGCTGGCGAACCCGGGCCTTCCTGGTCCGAAGCCGCGGCGGAGCAGTCTTTCTTTGAGCGCCTGGCCCAGGAAGAGAAGCCAGGGTGCGGCGGCGAACCCATGCACGCTTTGCCTGCGGCTTTTCGCCGGGTCCTGCCGATCGCTCCGGAAGCCACCTGGCACCATGTCTGGATGTTGTACGCGGCCGGCATCCTGCTCTTCATCACCCTTGCCTTTTCGGCGTACCGGTTCGGAATGAGGCGCGGCACCGACGTTACTCAGTCGGTTCCACCCGCCAGACTCCAGGGCCAGTCTCTTCCGGGTGCGTCATCGCTGGAAGAGCAGTTGAGTGACGCGGCCCACGAGCGTGAAATCGCCCGCGCCCAGATCGCCCGGCGCGACCAGGCCCTGGCCGACCTCCGCCGCCAGTTGGAGCTTCAGTCGGCCGAGATCCACCGCATGAAACAGGCGCAGGACCAGATGGAAGCCAGTGTGCGCAGCGGCCAAACCGACGAGCAGGATCTCGTCCAGCAGCGCGGCGATTTGGCACAGAAGTTGGCCGCGGCCCAGTCCGAATCTCAGCTGCTAGAGAGCAAGCTGGATGCGGCCAGCAAAGAGTCCGGCGAGGAGGCCGCGCACGCCCGGGCCTTGGGGGCCAGAGTCGACGATCTGACCCGGCTGCTTCAGGACCGCGAAGCCTCTCTCAATCAGCAGGACCAGTTGCTGGCCCACGACCGCGACATTCGCGAACTCATGGGCGCGCGCGACCTCTACATTGCGGAGGTTTATGACGTCGCCGACAACGGGGCCACCCGAAAACCTTACGGCCGCGTGTTCTATACCAAAGGAAAGTCATTGGTCTTCTACGCCTACGATCTGGACCAGGAGGGCGCCCGCAGCACTCCCGCGTTCCAAGCATGGGGGCGGCGCGGCCCGGACCGCCAGCACGCCCTGAATCTTGGCATCTTCTACGAAGACAACGCTGCGAAAAAGCGCTGGGTGCTGAAGCTCGACGATCCCAGGACGCTGGCCCAGATTGACGCGGTTTTTGTTACCGTGGAACCGCACGGTGGAAGCGAGAAGCCGAGCGGCAAACCCTTGCTGTTCGCTTATCTCCGGGTCGATCCCAACCATCCCTGACGTTTTCTCTCACGCATCTCCCCCGCCCCCAGCAAGAGATTCAGACTAAAATGAAGGGCAACTGGTAAAAGACCCGGGCTTCCTGCGAACAACGGAAGAGTGGCTGATGTTCCGCGCTCGCTGGAGAATCGACATGCGCTTTACCCGGATTGCCCTCTCCTTTGTCTGTCTGCTGCTGTGTGCCCTTCCCGTCTCTGGGCAGTCGCCCGATGGGAACATCAACGGCCTGGTCCTCGACCCCTCCGGCCGTGTGATCGTCGCCGCAGAAATCGTGGCAGTAAACGACGTGACCGGGGTGAAGCACACTGCCAGGACCAACGATGAAGGCATCTACCTGCTGCCCAATCTCCCCCCCGGCCCTTACCGGCTTCAGGTCTCCAAGGTGGGGTTCAAGACGCTGATCAAACCGGACATCATTCTCAACGTTCAGGACGCGCTCTCCATCAATTTCACTCTGCCCATCGGCGCCCTGCTTGAGACCGTGACGGTCGAGGGCGGCGCGCCTCTGATCGATACCGAAAACGCGGCGGTGAGCACGGTGGTGGACCGCAATTTCGTGGAGAACCTGCCGATGAACGGACGGAGCTTCCAGACCTTGATTGAGCTCACCCCCGGAGTCGTGGTCGCGGCACCCAGCATCTACGACGGCGGCCAGTTCAGTGTGGATGGCCAGCGGACCACCTCCAACTATTGGATGGTGGACGGCGTCAGCGCCAATATCGGCATTGCCGGCTCTGCCGCCATCCCGGGCAGCGGCTTCTCCGGATCGCTCGGTTCCTTCAGCGCGCTCGGCGGAACCAACAGCCTGGTTTCGGTCGACGCCCTGCAGGAGTTTCGCATTGCGACCTCGACCTACGCGCCCGAGTTTGGCCGCACTCCGGGAGGGCAGATCTCGATCCTTACCCGGTCTGGCACCAACCGATTACATGGCACGGCGTTCGACTATCTCCGCAATGACCTCTTCGACGCCAACGATTGGTTCGCTGACAACCAAGGGCTGGCCAAGCCCGAAGAACGGCAAAACGACTTTGGGGGGACGGTCGGCGGCCCGATCGTGAAGGACCGCACGTTCTTCTTCTTCTCCTACGAGGGGCTGCGCCTCCGGCTGCCGCGCGTCGCCGCCACCACCGTCCCGGATCTCAATGCCCGGCAAGGCTTGAGCACGGCGCTCGCCGTGCGGCCCTACCTGAACGCATTTCCGGTCGCGAACGGCCCGGAAGTGCTCGATGCCAACGCCGCTCCGACGGGCGCGGCACAGTTCAATGCCAGTTTCTCCAACGCCGCATCGCTCGATGCCTATAGCATCCGCATCGACCATAAACTCCGCAAGACGGTCAATCTGTTTGCACGCTACAACTATTCTCCTTCGTCCTTTGTGGAACGTGGGTTCTCTTCCCGGGCCCTGAGCGTGGTCGAGCCCATTCACAGCACAACCCAGACGGCAACCGCCGGGGCCACCTGGATGTTCGCATCCTCCCTGGCCAATGATTTCCGTTTTAACTACAGCCGGACAAGCGCTTCGAGCCACGACTATCAGGATGACTTTGGCGGGGCGGTCCCGCTCTCATCCCTGCCACTGCCAAGTCCGTTCACCCGCCAGGATGGATACTTCGACCTTTTCATCGCTTCGCTCGAGCACGGCAGCCTGAGCATGGGGCAGGGATCGAACAACCTGCAGCGCCAGATCAACCTGGTCGACAATGTGTCGCTACAGAAACGCTCCCACGCGCTGAGGTTTGGCATTGACTTTCGCCGCCTTTCTCCTGCCTACCGGCCTTACCGGTACTCCCAGGAACCTTTTTTCTTCGACATGCCATCCACTCAGGCCGGCAGTTTGGGATTCAGCTTCCTCGAATCGAGGAGCGGGACCACAACCTTGTTCCGCAATCTCGGTTTGTTTGCCCAGGACACGTGGCGGATCACTCCGCGCTTGACCCTGACTTACGGCCTCAGGTGGGACGTGGATTTTGCCCCTGTATCGCTTGAGGGAGCAAGGTTTGTCGCGGTGAACGGGCTCAACCTGGGCGACCTGTCCAATCTGGCGCTGGCCGCCCCCGGAACGCCCCCGTTCCGCACCCCTTACGGCAGCGTGGCCCCAAGGTTTGGCGTGGCATATCAGCTGTCCGAGAGTCAGTCTTGGCAGACCGTCCTCCGCGGAGGGTTTGGCGTTTTCTACGACCTTGCGACCTCAGAGGCCAGCAACCTGTTCTTTGCCGGCTACCCGTTTGAGGCGGCCGGCTTCAACTTCGGAGGCACGTTCCCCCTGAGTTCTGCGGCCGCCGCCCCGCCGGCCATCGTTCCGGCAAGCGGCATATCGGCATTCGACCCCCAGATCGAGTTGCCTTACACGTTGGAATGGAATGCCGCCCTGGAGCAGGCGTTGGGGGCACAGCAAACCATCTCCATGTCCTATATCGGCTCAGCAGGAAGGCGGTTGCTGCAGTCGACCCTGGTTTCCCAGCCGAACCCGGATTTTGCGACCGCCCTCCTGGTGGGCAACACCGCCACCTCCGACTATCACGCCCTGCAGATTCAGTTTCAGAGGCGCCTATCGCGCGGCCTCCAGGCGCTCGCCTCCTATACCTGGTCGCACTCGACGGATTCGGCTTCCGCAGGCTCTGCGTACGGCCGCACGGCCAACGCTTTCGTGCCAGCACTTGGTCGGAACGCCAGCCGTGGGCCCTCGGACTTTGACCTCAGACACGCTTTCTCAGCGGGAGTGACCTACGACCTTCCCGTCCCGAATGCCGGAGACGTGGCCAACGCCGTCTTGCGCGGTTGGTCCCTGCAAGCCGTGGTACAGGCTCGTTCTGCTGCACCCGTCGACATCTTTGATGGCTATCTTTTCCAGCTCAATGGGTCTCGGGCCGACATTCGCCCTGACCTGGTTCCGGGAATACCGCTTTACTTGTACGGCCGGGAATTCCCCGGGGGCAAGGCCATCAACGGCACTCCGAACCTGGCAGGCCCGGGATGTGCCGGCCCGTTTTGTCCTCCCCCAACCGATGTCAGCGGCAATCCGCTGCGGCAAGGGAACCTGGGGAGGAATGCGCTGAGAGGTTTCGGTGCCACCCAGTGGGACTTCGCGGTACACCGTGATTTTGCCATTCGCGAGCCGGTGAAGCTGCAATTCCGGGCAGACGCCTTCAACGTATTTAAT
>JAIQFW010000250.1 GCA_020073105.1 Terriglobia bacterium | reverse complement strand
GGTGATGGATAGGCCGGGGATCTTCGGCGGCTTGCTGCTCGAGAGTCCATCGCTGTTTGTCTCCGGCCGGCGGTTGTTGAAGTACAGCCGTTACTTCCGGCAGTGGCCGGAAAAGATCTTTCTGGCGATCGGTACCCGGGAGTCCGGCCGCGACGAGAAGGACCGGCAGGTGGAGGAAGATGTACTGGAACTGAAGAAAATCATGGCGTGTGCGGGGTTGGACGACAAGCGTCTGTTGGTGAGGATCGACGAGGGTGCGACTCACAATGAGGCCGAGTGGGCGAAGCGCTTTCCGGAGGCTCTGGGTTTCTTGTACGGAAAATAGGGGTTGCTGGACATGGGGGCGTCCAGACTTTGCGTACTAAGTCGGGAAGCTTAGATGGCCGGAAGGATTTCTGGCGATGGCGGAGGCATTATGCTCGTGCCTCGCGGCGAAAGTAAAACCGGCTTGGGCTCACCAGTTGCGTTTGATGGCTTTGGCGACCTCATAGCCAGGCCTTGTGGGAAATACCTCGTCCATCGTGTCGGTCACGCTATAACACCACCCCGTGGGGTAACCGGGCCCCGGGCTGTCCACAATAGTGTACTTTTCCGGATGCTTTCGGGCTTCCGCACAAGATATCGAGAAGAATAGGTTCATCCGCTTCAGGTGCACCGAGCTCCGCGCCTGAAGCTCCCACACCACACTTCCGTCGGCCTTGTCCACCAGCTGACAGCGGGCCGTGATCTGGTCGTGCTCGAAAGCACCCCCCTTTGGCCCAAATTGCCCAGGAGCAGGTTGCGCTTGCGCTTGAGGGGGGGCTGGTGTTCCACGATTTCGCACCGCAGCAGCAGGATGCGCTCGGCTGCGGGTTTGGGCACCTTGGCATCCTCGACGTCCGCGCGGCGGCGAAAGCGAGAGTTGAGCCCCTGGCCGTAGGCGATTTCTGGTTTGACCTGCACGTCGTCAGGCTCGGTTTCAGGAGTCACCGTTTCGGGCTTCTCGACATCGGTGACGCGATGGAACATGTGTTGCCCCTTCACCTCTTCCACGATATTCCGGCGGATAGCCTCGGTAGCTTCCGAGCCTGACGCTGTACCTGGCGGGATCCCAAACCTGAGGTGTGCGAGTTCCGGGGCGATGCGAACGTCCTCTACTTGCAATGTAGTGAAGTTGCGCAGCGGCGTGGTGGACTTGTCCTGCCCGGGGGCTGGGATGACGGCCAGGGCCAACAGGCAGGCCGCAAATCCCAGGGAACGAGTCATGGGCCACCTCCTGAACTAAGATGGTGCCGAGTCCGTGGGTGTCCTACCAGACCGGCTTGCCGTCTTTGTCGCGGAACACGAAGACGTCACTGCCGCGCTTTATTTCGCGAGCGAAGATCGTGTCAACCCCTTCGAACTTCACCTTCGACCCGGTGACTTCCAGCACATCCCCTTTGTTGAAGGCGATTTCGTAGTCGCTGGCAAACTTGGTCGGCGCCAGGTGGACCTCAATGCTCGTTCCATCTGCTAGCTTCAAAACCAGGTGGGCCCCCATACCGCCGCTGACCGGACACTGGCGGTCCTTGACCTCCTCAACCGTACCCTTAAAGACGGCCTCGGTGGCCGGATCGTACTTGGGAACGGCTGCCCCGGTCTGAGAGCTCGGGGTGGCGAACGCAGGGGCGCTGACTGCTGCGAAGGCAATAATCAGGAAAAATACCGTCCAGGCTTTCATGTGGCGGTCCTCCTCCCTCCAAGCTGCCGCACTGCCCAGCTTGCAAACTCATTATCGAACGGGAACTGCCCAGCCATTTGTGATCGAAATCACCCAGTAACGTGAGGCAGTGACCTAGCTCAGGGCCGGTGCCGATCTCCTGCCATGTGGCAACGTCAAGAAACTCAATGAGATCGAGATGCCGTCCCGGCATCGACGCTGCTACAATTCGTTCCGCCGATGCCTTTTGCGCGCCTCGCCCGGGCTCTTCTGAAAGTTGTGCAATCGCCGAGAGTCGTGTTCTTCATCGCTTTGACGGGGCGACTTTGGGCGGCCTCCCAATTGCCTCCAGAAAAGGCCTGGCGATACTTCTACCAGTACAACGAATTCGCGCGAATCGCCTGGGCGGTGGTATCGGGGCATGGCTTCAGTTCCCCCTGGGCGCGCACACCTTTGGCACCGACGGCGGTCGAGCCTCCGGTCTACGTTTACCTTCTTGCCGGCATTTTCAAGCTAGCTGGGGCCTACAGCTTTTGGTCACTTTGGATTGCCATCGGGCTCAATGCCGTTCTGTCGGCCACCACCGCGGTGCTGATTCTGCGCATTGGGCAGCGAACCTTCGGTTCTCCGGTCGGCGTTTTGGCCGCGTGGGTGTGGTCCTGCTGGTTGTACGAAGCCGTGGTTGCCGTGCGGCTTTGGGAGAGCGCCCTTTCGGCATTCCTGCTGATCATTGGATTGTTATGGCTGCCGGAGCTAGCCAGCACGCTGCGGGCATCGCGCTGGCTTCGTTTCGGGGCGCTTGCCGGAGCGGGCGCACTGACCAACACTTCGCTGCTCGCCGTCTTTCCGTTTTGTTGGGGATGGCTCTGGATCAGCCATCGCCGGGAAGGCCGCTCGTGCACTCGCCAGTTGGTGGCTTCGGTCGGAGTCTGCATTCTGGCGATCCTGCCATGGACAATCCGTAACTACGCGACGTTCCATCGCTGGATGCCTATCCGCGACAACTTCGGACTAGAACTGTGGCTGGGCAATCACGAGGGTGTTGCGCAGCGGTTCAACACCGATTTCCCCATTCTGAACCCAGGAGAATACAACCGGCTGGGAGAAATCCGCTTCATGGAAACCAAGCGGGAGATCGCGCTGCGGTTTATCCGCGAACACCCGGGCGAGTTCTTGCGATTGTCAGGAAGGCGAGTGTTTCTTTATTGGACTGCTCCCGAGGGACCAGCGTGGCCAGTAGTCAGCCTGCTGGCCTGGATCGGTGTCGTGTTGGCGTTCGGACGGAAGCGGACAGAACTTATGCCGTACGCCATCGCCATGCTGGCGTTTCCTCTGCCTTACTACATCACCCATACTTTTCCCACGTACCGCCATGTAATTGAACCGGCGGTGATTCTGATGGCGACGTACACCGTGGTGAGCGGAGCGGAAATAGCTGGCAAGCGAATCCGTCGAGCTGGCTCTGAAGGTGCTCCGTAGCAGCGGCAGGCGGGGCGGCCTATGAAACGGACTTCGGGTCTAAGGTTCTTCCGCTGGAAATCTGTGTAGAATCTCGCAGATGCCCGAATCCGTTATAACCGACAAGGAGAGAGGCCAGACTCGCCGAGCGTCTCAGGAGAACCCTACCTGGGGGAAGCTTGTTGTGGTGGTGGTGATCTCTCTTCTGCTGCTGGTGCCTTGCTTCTGGCAGAAACGCATTCAGGCGACCGACCTTTCCAGCCATATCTATGACGCCTGGCTGGCTTCATTGACTGCGCAAGGACAGGCTCCCGGCCTTTATCTGGTGCGACAGTGGAACAACGTGGCCTTCGACCTGGCCTTGGAATGGCTGCTGACCCACGCCGGTGTCGAAGCTGCACAGCGGATCGCGGTGTCCGTGGCCGTGCTGATCTTTGCATGGGGCGGTATCGCGCTGGTTACGACGGTCTCGGGTCGAAACTGGTGGTTCACCGTACCGTGTGTCGCCATGCTGGCGTACGGCTTCATTTACCACATGGGGTTCTTCAATTTTTACCTTTCCATGGGTATCTGCTTCTGGTATCTGGCCCTCTTTTGGCGTGGCCGATGGTTGTGGCGCCTGCTGGCTTCACCGCTCTTATTCCTGGCATGGCTTGCTCATCCGCTTCCCGTCGTGTGGGCGATTGGAATAGCAGCGTATATCGCAGTTGCACAGAAGCTCGACCGCTTCAAGCGAATGTGGCTCGTGGGGCTTGGCTTGGCGTTGCTGGTCGCTATTCGTCAGATTCTGATGGGCCATTTCTGGTGCTCGTGGTCTTGGACACAAGCTTTTTTCATTACTGGTGCGAACCAGGTTGTGGTCTTTGGCCCTAACTATGCAGTGGTTCTGGCTTTCTTGCTTTTCGTCTGGCTCATGATATTTCGCAGGCTGGTTAAGGAGCGTGGCGTGATGCAGCTGCTCACCAGCCTGCCCTTTCAGCTGTGGGTTCTGAACGCCGCCGCTGTATCGCTGTTGCCGAACCGGATATATTTCCCCAGTTATGCATTGCCACTCAGTTACGTGATCGATCGCTTTTCCTTGGGAGCTGGCGTCATGGCATGTATCATGCTGGCCGCGATGCCCAGCAAACCGTATGAGAAATTCGTCCTGGTTTTGGTCGCCGCGGCGTTTTTTAGTCTGCTTTTTGTCGACACCCGGGAACTTAACCGGTTGGAAGACAGCATTGACCGGCTGGTTGCGCAATTACCTCCGGGACAGCGGGCCCTCGGATTTTTTCCCACCAGGACCCCTCACATCAGTCCGCTACAGCATGCACTAGACAGGGCATGCATCGGCCACTGTTTCAGCTACGGAAACTACGAACCGTGGTCACGGCAATTCCGGTTACGGGCTCAGCCTGGGAATCCATTCGTGCTTGACGACTACAGAGACTTGGTGGCCGTGGAACTGGGAGAGTATGTTGTGCAAACGCGCGATCTGCCGGTCGATCTGGTGTATCTGTGCGGGGACTTGCGGGACCGGGTGTGCTCGCGCTCTTTGCATGCAGGAGAAGTTACCGGCGAATGACTGACCTCACTACGCCGAAACGAAGAATGCCTGATACGATTCGTGTATTGATCTGGTTCGGAATCGGCGTCTTTGGGGCGTTTTCCCTGGCGACCATCGCCCTGCACCGTGGCGAGCAGATCAACGCCATGTGGCTGGTGGTGGCGGCCTTCTGCACCTACGCGCTGGGCTATCGCTTCTACAGCAGGTTCGTTGCGGCCAAGGTGCTGGCGCTGGACCCGCAACGCGCGACTCCCGCCGAACGCCTGGAG
>JAIQFW010000050.1:24938-35045 GCA_020073105.1 Terriglobia bacterium | reverse complement strand
ACGCCGGCCAGCCACAGCCCGGGCGGGGTCCCGGCCATCGGCACGGCGGGTGAAGCAGCTGTGCTTTTCGACCTATGTCCCACCTTGTGGGGCGGAAATTCGATAAGCTGGACCTGCACCTGTGCCGCGACCGTAGGAATACGGCACTTTGCCGCCAAGAGTTGCGGTGCCTTGTCGCTCGCCATGAGCAGTTGAAATTGCTTTGTGCTCTCGGTGGATCCGGGCTCAGGCCGTGATCCCAAGACTTCCCCCAGCCCGCTGAGCGCTTTAAGGACAAGTTGTCGCGCGGCGATCGGCATGGCACATTGCGGGTCGATCAGGACCCGGATGTCGTACACCGGCCTGCCTTTCTCCGCGGCCGCTTGCGTGGCGAGCTTTTCGTACTCCGTCCAGACAGTTGGGGCCGCATTCGCAGCTTGGTTCTTCTTAGCGCGAGATTTCCTGGCTTTCGGCGCCTGTGCCAGTTCCCTGATCCGCTTTCGCAGGCCGGCAGTAGAGGGAAGTTTCGTCTGGCCACGGTACGCGCTCAGCATCTCACCGAAGATGTCGGCAGCCTTGAAGGTGATTTCCGGCAAGGAGCCATGGGCCGCAGCCGTCTCCAGGGCAAGCGCATCTTCCAGTTCATGGGCAAGTTCGCTGAGCTCTTGAAACCCGGATGCGGCCGCGTCTCCCTTGAGCGTATGTACGATGCGGCGGATAGTGCGTACCGTCTCTGGGTCGCCTGGACGCTTTTCAAGCTTCATCGCTTCGTCATTCAGCGACTGGAGCAGCTCGCCCGCGCTCTCGAAGAACAGTTCCCGCAACTCTGCTCCGCGATCATCGGAAAACTGGTTCACGGGCCCCCCTCAACTTTTTGATAGGCAGTGCCCGTGTTGCGGTAGATCATGTTGAACTTATCGGTGAGTCCCAGCAGGCTCTCGGCGTGGCCCACGAACAAGTAGCCCCCAGGATTGAGGCAGCGGAAAAACTTGTCGATCAGCCGTTTCTGTTCGGGTTCGTCGAAGTACATCATGACGTTGCGGCAGAAAATCACGTCCATGTGCTGAGGCAGGTACTCGGTCTTCAAGTTATGAAAGTCAAAATGGACCAGTTCTTTCATGGCCTTCTTGACGGCATAGCGGTCACCCACCTTGTCAAAATGGCGCAGTCGGTAGTTGTAGTCCACCGAGGCCATCTGGCTCTCGCTGTAAATCCCCTCCTGGCCCGCTCGCAGCACGGAGTAACTGATGTCACTGGCCAGGATCTCCACTTTCCAAGGTGGGGGGATCAGGGGCCTGGGCAAGGGAGCTTCATATCCGGAAGGATTGCGCAAGCAGTGGTAAGAAAGCGCGTCGGCCGCAAGCATGACCATGGTGTAGGCTTCCTGGCCGGTCGAGCAACCCGCACTCCACAAACGCAACGAGAAATTGGCCTTTTCCTGTTTGCGGCGGAGAATCTCATCAAGAATGTGCTTGTGAAAGAAATCCAGTTGGGCTTTGTTGCGGAAGAAACTGGTTTCGTTGACCGTGAGGTTCTCCAGCAACTTGGCTAATTCTTCTTTTCCTTCCTCACTGATGAGCAGACGGTAGTAGCTGTAAAAGGAGTCGAGGCGGCACTCTTTCAAACGCCGCAACAAACGGTCCTGAAGAAAATGGGTGCGGCGCGCGTCAAAATGCATGCCGCACTCCTGGTAGACAAGGGTCTGCAGGAGCTTCAGTTCAGGTTCCGTGAGTTGCAGCTGCAAGCCGGGGCTAGCCATAGCGCTTTATTGTCAATCCTTCCTACTATTTCGAAGCAGCCGCACTGCGCGCCTCCTCGGCGGAACCGGCGTGCGGCTTGGCCTTGTCGGCTTTGGGCACGGGCCGTGCTCCGCTGAATTCCAGCAGCTTGGTCATGTCCAGCAAGATAATGAGACGCCCTTGATGCTTGCCAAGCCCGGTCACGCAGTTCAGGCCTCCCTCCAGAGACTCCGTCGGAGAGGGTTCCACATTTTCAGCCGGAATCTTGAGTACCTCGGAGGCGGAATCCACAATCAGTCCGGAAAGCCTTCCTTTGTGCTCGACGACCAGAATCCGGTTGCGCCGGCCCGGCACGACTCCGGTCACCCCGAGACGCTTGCGCAGGTCAAGTACGGAGACAATCTTGCCGCGCAGGTTGATCACCCCTTCGATGTAATCGGGGGCGTCCGGCACGGCCGTGATTTCTGGCACTCTCACGATCTCGTGCAGGGAAGTGATGGGTACGCCATAGGTTTCGCGCCCCACCCTGAAGCCGACGATATGCAGTTCACCCTTCATGGCAGTTTTCCCGAAGCCTTACCTCTGGGCGCCGGCAGCCGCTTGCCGCGCATTGATCTTGGCCGCTGCCCGCTCGGCGTGCTCCAGCGCGAACCGGTCCATGGAGTCGAGCAGATCGCGGGACATCTTCGACATCTGCTCGGCGGAGGCGGCGAGTTCGGTGGAGCCGGAGGTGGTTTGCTGCACCAGTTCGCGCATCCGCTCCATGGCCTTCACCACGGCGTGGGCTCCGGAGGCCTGCTCCTCGACTGCGGAGTTGATCTCGTGGGTGATTTCGTTCAGCCGGGTGGTTGCGCGCGCAATCTGTGCCGAACCATGGGACTGCTCGTTGGTAGCGGCACCGATTTCTTGCGCGAACTTGTAGACTTCCGTGACCACATTGGAGATCTTGCGCAGAGCCGTGTTGAGTTCCTGGCCCAGGCCCAGCCCCTCGTTCACGATGCCGGTGCTGCGGTCCATGTTCTCGACCGCCTTGCGGGCTTCTTTCTGAATGCTCTGGATGAGTTCAGAAATCTCCTTGGTGGATTGCGCGGATTTCTCTGCGAGCTTGCGGACCTCATCGGCGACCACCGCGAAGCCCAACCCGTGTTCTCCGGCGCGTGCCGCCTCGATGGCCGCGTTCAGGGCCAGCAAATTGGTCTGCTCGGCCAGATCGTCGATGACCTCGATGATCTTGCCGATGTCATCGGCCCTTTGCCCCAGCACATCGATGATTTCGCCCGAGGACTGAATGGTGGTGTTGATTCGGTTCAAGCCGTCGGTGGCCTTGTCCATGGTGGCGATGCCGCTATGGACTTCTTCGCGGGAGCGGTTGGAGATGTCTAGAAGCACCTTGGCCGTGTCGGCGACGCGCTGGATCGAGGCCACCATCTGATCGATCGAGGCCGAGGTCTCGCTCACGCTGGACGCCTGCACCTGCGTGCTTTTCACCATGTTCTGCACGTTGACACTCATTTCGTGCATGGTGCTGGTCAC
The DNA here is from genome assembly GCA_020073105.1 of Terriglobia bacterium. GTDB lineage: Bacteria > Acidobacteriota > Terriglobia > Terriglobales > Acidobacteriaceae > JAIQFW01. The sequence goes on along the minus strand of JAIQFW010000050.1, from coordinate 31,794 downwards.
TTCATCGATGGCGGACGAGGTCTGCAGGCTGATCTTGGCGGATTCGTCGGAAGCGCCGGCCACTTGATTGGAGGCGCTTGCCACCTGGGACGCGGCATCGCGTACGCTGCGTACCATGTTCCGCAGGCCTTCCACCATGCGGGCAAAGGCATTGCCCAAGGTGTCATTCTTGGAGCGGGGTTGCACCTCGACATTCAGGTTCCCTCCCGCAATGTCTTCGGAAAGCGCCGCCATCTCCTTGAGGTAGGTGACCATGCTGGAAAAGGTCCGTGACAACTCACCAATCTCGTCGTCGCGGTGAATGTCAATTTCGTGATCGAGGTCACCGGCATTCCCGATTTGCCGGGCCACTTTCATCAGATTGCGAAGCGGCTCCGTAATGGAATTGGCCGTGGAGTAAGCGATGGCGATGCCCAGAGCCAGCGCCAGCAGGGTGCTCATCAATGCGATTACGATGGTGGCTGTGGCGGCTGTCTCGTCGGACTTTCGCCTGGCCTCAAGCACCTTCGTATTTTCCTGGTCAGCCACGTCCAGGTGCTCGGTGGCACTCTTCACCCAGGAGGAAGCATCTTTCTGCAAGTAGAAGATCTGTAGTTCGGCCACGGTGGCGTTGCCGCTATCGACCTCTCGCCGCTTGTCCATCAGGGGCGTGGCAAATTCCCGCCCCCAATTTTGTTCGCTGGCCTGGACCCTTTGCAGAGCTGCCTTCTGCTGCTCGGAGTTGACTTGGGCCTGGCCACTTTGCAACTCCTCCTGCAAAAGACGCATGCCATCGTTCAGCCTCTCCACCTCGCGAGTATCGCCACTCAGCAGGTAGTTGCTGAGATACAGCCGGTTTTGCATCATCTGGAAGCGGATCTTGTCGGTGGTTTGTGCCATCTGCAAGGCTTGCGAAGCTGCCGCCTTGGCGCTGTGTTCCCGTTGCACCGCGACCAGATTGACGAGGAACAGCACGACCACCATCGCGAGGATGGCCCCGAAGTTTACATAAAGTTTTTTGCCAATCGTCATTGCTATTCCTCCACTCGACTGCGTTGTCTGGTCTGTGCCTCGCGCACATGGCCGGAAGTGTCGCGTCTATCGCGAGGGTTGGAACCGGAACTCGACGGTTCCCACGCTCTCCTCCTGTCCCGGCTCGAACTTCCACTTCTTCACGGCGTCTTGAGCGGCATTTACCAGGATCGGATTGCCACCGATGACCTTTGTGTCCTTCAGATTGCCGTCGGGGGACACCACCACCAGCAACCTAACCACACCCCGAATGTTCATGCGCCGGGCCAGATCGGGATAATTGGGGGCCACGCGGGCTCTTACCTTCCGGGTCAGCTCGCCTTGGGGAAAAGCCAGAACCGGATGAAAAACAAGTAGACCGAAGGCCAGCCCAAGCACTGCCAATCCACCATTCGCGGCGCACCGTCTGGCTCCTTGTGAAGGCAAGCAGTCTCCTAGGACACGTATCGCTACGGTTTCCGGTGCAATGGCGCTGCCATCCTGGGGGATGGCCTAGACCAGTAGTAAGAGCGATCTAACATCCTTATCTATCAATAAATTACGACGATCTCAGGAGGAGACGGCCGTGAGGTTGACAGGGCCCAGTCCGTCTCAGCCGCAAGCCGCACTCTCAGAGTGAGACAGGACAAATCTTTCTCCCCGAGGGGGATTTCCCAGATAGACAACACCTACCCCTTATTCTCTTGACTCAAATTGAGATGGCAAGCTATTTTTCCTGTATATTCAATTACTTGTGGTCAGTACGTCGTGCGTTCTTGGCCAACTATGCATACCGTGCACAGAACAGGGTCGGAAGCGCCCGCCCCGCGCACTGAGGACGAGTTCCAGCGGCTGCTCCTGCAATTCTCGGAAGCGGCTGCCGCAGGTGCCCCCTCCCCTCTGTTGATCCAGCTCTTTTGTCGACGCGCGCGCGAGTTCTTTCAAGTCGATGGCACATATTTTTGGCGCTTCGACTCCCCGGAGGTATTGATCGGTGCCGAGGCGGACGGGTTGATGGCAGACGACTTCCGAGGCCGCCGCCTGCGGGCGCAGGAGAGCGCGGTAGCGGTCGAAGCGATTCGCCAGCGAAAGGCTGTGTATGTCAATCATCTGGATCCGAGCCGTTATCCCATGGCGGCGGAGTTCCACGCTCGTTCCCTGATGGCGGTTCCGCTGGTGGTGGCGAACGAAACCATCGGAGCGGCGGTTCTTCTAAGTGCCACGCACGCCGATTTCTTCAACGCCGATCTGATGGCCAAGGCAACCATCCTGGCTGGTCAGGTGGGGGGCTTGCTAGAGACGAACCGACTAACCGAGATCTCACGGGAAGAACATCGCCGGGCTGAGATCCTGACGGAAGTCGCTCAAGCCGTTCAAACGGTGCCGGACTCTTCCACGGTGGCTGAGGCAGTGGCCGCCCACTTGCGCATTCTCCTGCGCACCCGCTTGGTGTGCATTGTTCTGCGCGAGGGGACGGGAGTGGGTCTACATGCGGTGGCGGCTGAGTCTCCGCAACTGGCATGTTCGGTTCGCGCCCGTTACGACCGTAAAGCCCTCCAGTTCGTCGCTGAGCTGGCTAGACGCGCAGTGGGCGCGGGGGAGCCTATCACGGTGGCCATTGACCCCACCAGCCATGCTCTCGGGGACCTGGTTCCGGCCGGAATGCTGCTGGCCGTTCCGATCCGCACCTCCCGCACCCACGGTGCGATCCTGGTCTACCCGCGGCAAGAGGGTGATTTTCGCCCAGAGGAGAAGTCGCTGCTGTCTGCTGTAGCGGGTTTTGGAGCCGTCGCCATTGCGAACGCCGAACTCTGCGCTACCGCACGTGCCCAGGCTCATGAGCTGCAGCAATTGCTCGATATATCTTCCGAACTTGGTTCCATCGGCGACCTTGACCAGTTCATGCTGCAGTTTGCGCTGCGGGCCGCCGATTTTCTGGGCTTTGGCCGCTCCTTCCTGGGTCTGCTGGAGGATGGTTCTTTCCGCGTGCGCTGGGGAGCCGAGGGCGGGCGCACCGAGCATCTGGAACTTACGTTGCCCGAGGGGCCCACGACGCGCGCTTTGAACAATCGAGAGGCCTTCTGGTTTGACGATCCGCGCCAAGTTCCCGGAGCGAACCTCGACATCGCGGAGAAGTTTCGCGTTAAGCAGTTGCTCACCGTGCCCCTGCTGGATCCGGGAGGACAGGTGGTGGGAATGTTCGGCGTGCTGGACCGCCTGGATGGCACTGGGATCTCCGAAGAGGATGTTCGTTCCGCGCGAGTTTTGGCAGCTCAGGCTAGCGTCGCTCTGGCGGCGAACCGCAACCTGCACCAGTCCGAGCAGCATCGCCGGCGCGCCGAATCGCTCATGGAACTCTCCTTGGAATTGAGTTCCCAGCTACAACTTCCTGAGTTCGCGAAGAGTTTCGTCACCCGCGCGGCTGATCTGATGGGAGCGGAAGCCGCCGCCTTGGCAGTGAAGCAGGGCACTGTCCTCGAATCGATTGTCGTACACGGGATGGCCGTGGCGGAAGCGCGGCAGGCCGGTGTTTTGCGCCGTCTGGAGCGTGCCATCGGCGACGTACTGGCCCGGCATCCGGAGGCGGTGGTGTGCGTCCCTCCGGCGGAACTCCTGGGTCCTGACCTAAGTTCCGATCTTGGTTGGAATGATTGTGTCTTGGCGCGGCTGATGGGCGCTTCGGGCGAAATGGTGGGAGTGCTTTGCCTGGCCAATCGTGGCAAACCCTTAGAGAAGGTGGATGAGCAGCTGCTGGCAGCCATCACTTCCCACGCCTCGGTTGCCTTGGAGAATGCCCGGCTCTTCACCCGCATGGACCAGGCGAACCGGCACTGGATAGAGATTTTCGATGCCATCACCGATTTCATTGTGGCCCACGACCACTCCGACAATGTGCTGCGCGTCAATCGTTCCCTGGCGGATTTCATCGGCATCGAGCCCCACGAACTTGTCGGCGTGAAGATGGGCGCCTTGCTGGCAGCAGGTGGCGACGCGCCCTCTCAGTCCTGTCCGTTCTGTCGCGCGACCGCAGAGGCGGTTGAGGAAGAGTATGTCCTTCCGGTTTTGGACCGGACCTACCTGGTGTCCACGTCTCGTGTCCACGGCGCCAGTAGCGAACGCCTTCAGACCATCCACGTGCTCAAGGACATTACCGACCGGCGGGAGGCGGAACGCCGCTATCGCGAGTTGTTCGACAACATCCAGGAGGGCGTATTTTGCGCTACGCCGGACGGACGTTTCGTCGAGGTCAACGATGCTCTGGTGCGCATGCTGGGCTACGGCAGCCGCGAGGACCTGCTGCAGGCCGATATTCGCTCTCAGGTATGTTTTTCAGCAGAACGCTACGAAGAATTCAAGGCGCAGATGGCGGAGCACGGTGCGGTACGGAATCACGAGCAAACGTTGCGCCGGGTGGACGGCGCTCCGGTCCACGTTTTGGTCAATGCCTTCGCGGTGCGCGATGCGCAGCAACACATTGTGCAATATCGCGGGGTCATGCTGGACATCAGCGGGCTGAAGACATTTCAATCCGAGTTGCAGCGGGAGCGCGACTTCTCCGGGAAGATCCTCAACAACACCCAGAGTCTCATCCTGGTCGCCGATACCGCCGGATTGGTCAGCTATGCCAACCGCCGCTGGTACGAGATGGGCTACCACCAGCATCAACTTCTGGGAAGGCCCTTGCAGGACTTGATTGCTGCGCCTCGGCGCCAGGCTTTCTGCGAAGCCTTCGCCGCCACCCTCTCCGGACAGCAGGTGGACAATCTTGAGCTGCAGATTGTGCGGGGGGAAGGGCGAGTCGGGCACTTCTCCCTCAACCTGAGCCCGATGCGTGACGAGCAGGGCAATGTCGCCAGCATTGTGGTGGTAATGAGTGACATCACGGATGCCGCCACGCTGCAGGCTAAGCTGCTGCATGCCGAGAAGCTGGCGGCCGTGGGCCAGTTGGTTTCCGGGGTGGCCCATGAAGTCAATAACCCACTGACCGCGATTCTGGGATTCGCCGATCTATTGATGGAGCATCCGGAGCTGCCGGAGAGCGCGCGCAAGGACGTGCGGGTCATCCTGCAGGAAGCGCAGCGCACCAAGCAGATCGTGCAGAACCTTCTCAGCTTTGCCCGGCAGATGCCACCGCAGCGCAACCCGGTGCAGATCAACACTATTCTTCGCCGCACGGTTCAGTTGCGCGCCTACGATTTTCACAGCCGTGGAGTGGAGGTGGTGGAACGTTTGGGGCAAGATGTCCGCCAGGTGATAGGCGACTCGCACCAGCTTCAGCAAGTCTTTTTAAACATTCTCAACAATGCCTATGACGCCGTGCGGGAGGCCGGACGGCCTGCCCGCATTGAGATTCGGACCTTGAACCTTGGCAGCATGGTCGAGGTGCAGTTTCGAGATAACGGACACGGCATTGCATTCCCGGAGCGTATTTTTGATCCATTCTTCACCACGAAGGAGGTGGGGAAGGGGACTGGTCTCGGCCTGAGCATCTGCTATGGGATTGTCCGGGAGCATGGAGGAGAGATCCTTTGTCACAACAATTCGGACGGCGAAGGCGCGACGTTTGTGGTGCGTCTGCCAGCCGTTTCGGAGCTGGCCTCAGTCGGGGCCGCCGCGGGAGTTATACAGCCATGACACTGCCTGCCGTGAAACCAGCCGTTGTGCCGGTGCTGCTCATCGAAGATGAATCCGCCGTCATGGCATACGTCCGGACAGCACTCGAGCGTCATGGGTACGCGGTGGTGTGCACCGAATCTGGGGCCGAGGGCCTCCGGTTGCTTGAGTCGGGAGACTTTCTAGGCGTGGTCTCAGACATGCGGACCCCCGGCGGCGTGGACGGCGCTGATGTGCACGCCTGGTTGACCCGCCATCGCCCCGAACTTGCCGCCCGTATCGTCTTCATCACCGGCGATATCGCGAACGAGGACACCGCGACCACGCTGCGCAGGACAGGCGCGCCCTGCGTCGAGAAACCTTTCCGTGTCCAGCAATTCATCGAGGTGGTTGAGAAAACCATGGGGAAGGCGCCGTGAGCGAAGATTTGAGAATTCGTCTCTTGATCGTGGATGACGAGCCCAGCATCCGTAAACTCTGCATGACGGTTGGTGAAGCCTTGGGATTCACCTGCATGGAAGCCAACAGCGGCGAGACCGCCCTCGCCCTGCTCGAGGAGCAACCTGCCCACATGATTCTTACCGACATGGTCATGCCCCACATGTCCGGACTCGAGTTCCTGGAAAAGGTAAAGAAGCTGCTTCCCCGCGCCGAGGTGGCGGTCATGACCGGCCACGGTTCGGTCGAGACCGCCGTGCAAGCGATGAAGTTAGGGGCTTATGACTACATCAGCAAGCCCTTCTCTCCCCTGGAGGAGTTGCGCCTGTTCTTGCGCCGGATGGCGGAAAAAGTGCGCCTGGTCGAGGAGAACCAGTTTCTGCGGGACCGCATGGACACGGAAGCCGATCTCCACGGGATCGTCGGGTCGTCGGTGAAGATCCAGGATGTGTTGCGCATGATCTCCCGCCTGAAGGACACTCGCACGCCGGTGCTGATTGCCGGAGAAAGTGGGACGGGCAAGGAACTGGTGGCCCGCGCGATTCATTTCCGCGGCTCGTTCGCCAACCGGCCTTTCGTGGCCGTGGACTGCGGCTCTCTAGTGCCCACTCTCATCGAGAGTGAATTGTTTGGTTACGAAAAAGGAGCGTTTACGGGAGCGGTGAAGTCCAAGACCGGCCTGTTCCAGTCGGCCAATGGAGGAACGATTTTTCTCGATGAGATCGGTGAAGTGCCACTGGAATTGCAGGGCAAGCTGCTTCGGGTTCTGCAGGAGAAGGAGGTTCGTCCCGTCGGGAGCAATCAGAAAGTCAAA
>JAIQFW010000050.1:0-24901 GCA_020073105.1 Terriglobia bacterium | reverse complement strand
GTGCGCGTGATCGCGGCGACCAACCGCGACCTTGAGGCTGAATACCGCAACGGGACATTTCGCAAGGACCTGTATTTTCGCCTGAATGTGGTCACCGTTCACCTGCCGTCTCTGCGCGAGCGCCGTTCGGACATACCTCTGCTGGCGCATTGGTTTCTTGACCGCTATGCCAAGGGAAGCTCGGTCCAGGTCACCAATGCCGCCATGAAATGCCTGCTGCAATATGATTGGCCGGGAAATGTTCGCGAACTGGAAAACTGCATCGAGCGTGCGGTTGCCTTGGGAGACCGCCGTACCATTGACGTGAGTGATCTGCCCCCCAGCTTGGCATCGGCTTCTCCGGTGACCGATGGTGGAGAGGTGGCTCATTCTGCCGGTCTGACCTCGACTGACTTAGAAGACATTGAACGAGTGACGATTCAGCGGGTCTTCGAACAGGTGAAAGGAGACAAAGCGCTGGCCGGCAAAATGCTCGGCATCAGCCGCGCCACGCTCTACCGCAAACTCAAGCGCTATAACATCGGCGGTCATGCCCTGCCGCCGACCAGCCAGGCATTGCAATAGACCGGGCTCAGCGAGTCTGCTCTGAGACACGGTTTCAATCTGAGACGAAGAGCTAAGAATGTCCCTCCCCAAAGGTTCTGAGATGACCCCTCTATCTGATTGAAAAACAGCAGGTTACAAAGTCGGGCCGAATGCTGGGCTTTGGCCTCGCCCGTGCTTCGTAGATTCAAGCGATGCGGTCTGGGTGCTTGAGCCGTGCTAACCGGCAGACTCGGGAACCCAGGCTGCATCGGTCTGAAATTTGAGGCATCCGTGTCCAAGCCAGCCGCCGCCACCGCCCTCAGCCGTGAGAACTCCACTGCCAAGCTGGCGAAGTTCTTTCCCCATGCGACACCGGTGCGTATCCCCGTGCGCCTCACGCGTCTTGGAGATGCGACCACCACTTCTTCGGAGAGTACGGTGATTGAATTTGGCACGCCACAGGAAGTGCTCTTTGCTTCAACCTTGCCGCTGGAATTTGCCGACCGGTTACGGGTGCGCAACTCCGACGGTTCCTTGGACACGGAAGCCTGCGTGGTTGCTCTGCAATACCACGGAGGACACACCGCAGTGGCCGCCCGCTTTACCCGGCAAGTCACCAACTGGATTGTGAAATCATGACGCCCACACCCGATCTGAATGGGCTCGCCGCCGAGTGGCACGATGCCCGTGAGCTTTATCCCTTGTATGCCGCGCTGGCCCGCGAATTCGTGATCGACCTGCCGCCGTGCAATGACTTGGAGACTGGACTGGAGGCACCCCCTCAGGAATCGGTCGAGCAAGCGCGACAGTGGTTATTGGATGTCGACCAGCGTATTCAGGTCTATCAACTCCGGCAGTTCCTGCAAACCACCACGTTGGCCAGTGATGAAGCGCTGCGCAAGCTGCTGGTCCACCATCTGCGCAAGCCGGAGCGCAGCGATTCCGACCGCGACAAGATTGACTTCCTGCTGGTGCAATTCTTCTCGCACTCCGCGCCTTCCCGCCTGGAAGACACCGACGTCGACTTGGCCTATGTCGCGCAGGTCCTGGAACCAGTCCTGGGGACGGTCGACTTGACCCAGCCGGATTGGCTCGCACCGCTCGACCAGTTCGTACGCGAGGCCAATGATTGCAAGAACCTGAATGATCTGCTCAGCAACCGGATATTGGAGAAGGGCAGAAAGCTGAAAGCCAGTGCGGGAGAGAATTACTTTCTGCCCGCCGCCATGGTCGCGTTTACCCGCTTCAGCTTCCTGATGCGCCGAGTGTTCTTCCGGCTGATGCATCAGGACCTCAACGCTATTCTGGATGGGCTGCGGGAGCTGGAGGCTCGAGGAGTGCACACGCTCGATTGCCGCCGCGCCCAGTTCTCCGCCGAGGAACCTACGGCCCGGCTGCGCATGATCTGCCAGTCCTGGAAGGTCATGTTCCACGCCGAGTACTCTTCCGGCCAGCCGCTGCGCATGCTGGTCGACCTCCGCGCCGCCATCGACACCGCGGTGGAGAAGAGCGCCAAGGCTGCCGACAAAGCCCGCGCCCACGCCGCCGCTGCTGCCGGGGTCCAATCCGGCGCGGATTCCTCGCAAGCCGCGGAATTCGGAGTGGCCAGCTCGGCGCCGGATTGGAGTGACAGCGCTGCGGCTGAAGAGCAGCCTCCATCCGACGACCACGGGAAATCGTGGTAGAGACCGCGATCGGCAACAAGGAAGAAAACTGTGGACCAGCCCACCGTACTGATCATTTCTGATGACCCGGAATTCTCCCGGGTCATCACTAGCCGCTGGCAATCCGAGCGCACCGTCCCGGCATTTACCCTCATGAGCAGCGATGTCTGCCTGGGTTTCGACCCGGATAACTTCCAGCTGGCCATCGTCGGCGCAATCCGCCCGCGGGCGCTTTCTGTCGTTCTGGAAGCTATGGATGCGGCTGGCAAGCGGGTGGTCTTTCTGTCCGACGATGTGCGGACCGTGCAATCAGTCCGCGATCGCTGGCCCGGAATCCTGGTTCTACGGCAGCACGAAAAATGGCTCGACACTCTGGTTCCGGTAGCCGGAGAAGCGGTCCACCGTGCGATCGCCGAGACCCGCGCCGGCCGGGCGGAGCGTGCCAGCGCATTGCTCGAGCGCCAGGCAACGCTCGGGCGCTACATGCTGGAGATGCGCCATACCTTTAACAACACCCTGACCGCGCTGCTGGGCAACTCCGAACTTCTGTTGGTGGAGCCAGGATCACTCTCAGCTGCCGCCCGCTCCCAGATCGAAACCATCCGCAACATGGCGCTGCGCATGCACGAAATCCTGCAGCGCTTTTCCTCGCTGGAAAAAGAACTCACCGTGGTGGAACGGCAGGCAGGGAAAGAAACCAAGGGCCGGGCTCGGGCAGTGGCGGCGGTATAGTAGCGCCGGCGGTTGATTGGCCGGGTGCCCCAGGTCTCGCCGGTGTTGCGAGACCTGGGAGGGAACTCATCAACTCACATGCCCCAAGATTCTCATCACCAAGATCTCGGTATCGTTAATGCGCACCGGGCCCGACTCCGCAGAACTGTACCAACGAAAGCTGCTCCAAGGCCACTGCTCTGGTGACGTTACCAGCCCTCTCTTCACCGGGTTGCGATGGATGTAGCGCAGCTTTTCCACACGCTTTCGCTCTGTCCAAACATTAAAGTCGTAGAAACGAGACTGCCAATATCGCTTCGGGAGCAGCTGGGTGCCCCAGGTCTCGCTGGTTTTGCGAGACCGGGGATCACAAACCAAACTCCGCACGAACCCCAGTTTCAGTGCCTGTATAGCGGTAGAGAGCGTCTCCCGCTGCGGTTCGCTCACCAACAGATGAACGTGCTCCGGCATGACTACATATCCCAGGACCACAAGACGATATCGCTGCCTCACTCGCTCAAGAACCTCGAGCAACCGATCACAGTGGGCGGCGTTATCAAGAAACGGCTGGCGACGATAACAACTGAATGTGACAAAATGCAAGTCCCCCGTGCCATAGAAACGGTGCAGTGCCTGAGGCATGAGCCAAGACTAATGATGCAAGACGGCAGCTTATGTGACGAACGAACATAAGAAAGATCAATCCCTCAGGAACCCCGAACCAAATTGGGTACAAAATGGGTACAAAATTGGGCCGGGAGTGAACCCGCCGGCGCGCATAGGCCAAAATGACAACAAAAAGAGGGCGACACGTACGGCCGACACATCAGATGTAGCCACTCCCAGGTCTCGCAACACCAGCGAGACCTGGGGCACCCGGCGGGTCAACCGGCCAGAGGGGAGAAATTGTAGTTTTTACGCAAACAGAAACTCCTTCGTCCGCAACTCCTTGATCGTATCCCGCAGCTTCGCTGCCTTCTCGAACTCAAACCGCTTGGCGGCTTCGCGCATGTCGCTTTCCAGTTTGCCGACGTAGACATCCAACTCTTCCTGTGACTTAAATTCGGGCATGCCCTCAGCTTCTCCGCCCGTCAAATCCGTGTAATCCGCTTCGACAATCTTGGCCAGCGACATCTCCAGCGGCCGCACAATCGACTCCGGCGTGATCCCATTCTCCACGTTGTACGCCTCCTGAATCGCGCGCCGGCGATCGGTTTCGCCCATGGCCTTCTTCATCGAATCGGTCATGCGGTCGGCGTAGAGAATCGCCCGACCGTTCAGGTTGCGGGCGCAGCGCCCGATGGTCTGAATCAGCGATCCGCTGGAACGCAGGAAGCCTTCCTTGTCGGCGTCGAGAATCGCCACCAGCGAAACTTCCGGCAAGTCGAGACCCTCGCGCAGCAGGTTGATGCCGATCAGTACATCGAACTCGCCCTTGCGCAGGTCGCGCAGAATCTTGACCCGTTCCAGGGTCTCGATCTCCGAATGCATATAGCGGCACTTCACGCCGACTTCGCTGTAGTACTCGGCCAGATCTTCGGACATGCGCTTGGTCAGCGTGGTCACCAGCACACGCTCTCCCCGCGACACACGATCTCGAATCTCGTGCAGCAGGTCGTCAATCTGTCCCTTGACCGGGCGAATGTCCACGGGAGGATCGACCAGCCCCGTCGGCCGGATGATCTGCTCGATCACCACGCCCGCCGACTTGGTCAGCTCATACGGTCCCGGCGTGGCCGAGACATACACCAACTGGTTCATGCGGTGCTCGAACTCCTCGAACGTGAGCGGGCGATTGTCGAGCGCCGAGGGCATGCGGAACCCGTACTCCACCAGCGTTTCCTTGCGCGAGCGGTCGCCATGATACATGCCGTGCAACTGCGGTACGGTCTGGTGCGACTCGTCGATGAACATCATGTAATCGCGCGGGAAGTAATCGAGCAGGGTCGGCGGCGGCTCGCCCGGCAGCCGTCCGGTGAAGTGCCGCGAGTAGTTTTCAATCCCGTGGCAGTAGCCGACGGACTTGATCATCTCCAGGTCATACATGGTGCGCTGATGGATACGCTGCGACTCGACCAACCGTCCTTGCTTTTCGAGTTCCACTTCCCACCACGCCAACTCTTCCTTGATGGTCTTGACCGCGCTCGACCGGGTTTCTTCCTTCATCACGTAATGCGTCTTGGGATAGATGGGCAGGCGGACATACTTCTGCTTCACTGTGCCAAACAGCGGATCGATCTGGGAAAGCGCGTCCACCTCGTCTCCAAACAGCTCGACGCGATACGCCATGTCGTCATAAGTCGGGAAGATCTCGATCACGTCGCCACGCACCCGGAAAGTCCCCCGGCGGAAGTCGCCGTCGGTGCGTTCGTAGAGAATCTCGACCAGCTTGCGAGTGATGTCTTCGCGTTTGATCTTCTGGCCCTTCTCCAGGAACAGCAGCATGCCGTAGTAGGCTTCCGGAGATCCCAGGCCGTAGATGCAGCTGACCGACGCTACGATCAGGCAATCGCGCCGCTCGAACAGCGAGCGGGTTGCCGACAGACGCAGCTTGTCGAGTTCATCGTTGATGGTGGCTTCTTTCTCGATGTAAAGGTCGGCGGCGGGAACGTAGGCTTCGGGCTGGTAGTAATCGTAGTAGGAGACAAAGTATTCGACCGCGTTGTGCGGGAAGAAGTTCTTGAACTCGTGATAGAGCTGCGCCGCTAGGGTCTTGTTGTGGGCCATCACCAGCGTAGGCCGGTTGGCCTGCTCAATGACCTTGGCCATGGTGTAGGTCTTGCCTGATCCGGTGACACCGAGGAGCACCTGGTGCTGCTCGCGGTCGAACACACCCCTAGTCAGCGAATCGATCGCCTTGCCTTGATCGCCGCGCGGTTTGTAGTCGGAAACGAGCTTGAAGTCCATTTGGTGGCTTGTGCCGGATGCTATGCTTGTTATTCTACGACGCAGTGGGGACATTGTAGAGGAGGCCCATTTTTGGCCAAGAACCCCGCTCTTACCAGAGGTGAACTGAAGAAACTCGCCCGGTTACGCCTCAAAGAGGCCGAGCATCTTTACCGCAAAGGGCTTTTTGACGGTTGTTTTTACTTGTGCGGTTACGTGGTAGAGTTTGCTCTGAAGGCGAGGGTGTGCAGAGTCTTGAAGCTTGGCAACTACCCTGTGGAATCGAAGTCTGAAAAGCAATACTTTGCAACGCACGACTTCGATAGATTGAAACTGCTTGCTGGCTTGCAATCGGAGATTTCGGCGGCCAGCGACACTGAACTATTTGAAAATTGGTCGAAAGTGACTGAGTGGGATCCCGGGCTGCGGTACTCTCCGGTCGGGACTTGCGACAAGAAGAGGGCAGCAGAGATGCTCGCTTGTATACGAAGTAAACCGAACGGAGTTCTAACATGGCTTACAAAACGGTGGTGACGGCCAAGGCAAGGGAGAAAATTAGAGAGATTCTGGAGAAGGTCGCCAAGGAAAAGGGCGACATTTCGCTTGCTATGTTGGTGCAGACTCTGCCCGAGGTGCCGGATCGGTGGACTCTCGTGGTCAGCGCTCCCTGGGCTGATTCTAAGGGGACGCGGCCAGTGATCAGCTATCTCTCTTCTCACTTAAGGAATCTCGATCGCAATTCGCTGTCGGCGATTGACCGAATTTCAGTGAGAGAAAGCACTGATCCTGCGGTTCAGGACTTCGTGAAAATGCTGGATGAATTCTTGGGAGTAGATGTTTCTGAACATGAGAGTGGCTATCACATGTGGGATTCCGTCATTGCCGGCTGGAACATCCAGGAGGGCTACATCTTTGTTGCTGACCCGAACGCAAATGGGAAGACAGCAAGGGTAAAGCATGCTCAGCGCGCCATCCACTGAATGGGTTTGGTGTGGCGGGGCGAACTGGTCCGGCCTACGGCAGCTTGAAGTTCACCGTGATCTGGGTCTGGATTTCGACCGGCTGGCTGTCCAGCAGATAGGGCTTGTACTTCCACTGCTTGACGGCGTTGATGGCCGCCCGGGCCAGAACCGAGTCGCCGCTGAGCACCTTGAGGTTTTCGATATCTCCCGCTTTGCTGATGGTGGCCACCAACTGGACCGCGCCCTGCAGCCGCATCTGCATGGCTTGTGGAGGATACTCGGGCGCAACTTTCTTGATCAGCAATCCTTGCGAGACGCCTTGCGATACCTTGACAGTCTGAGGCGTTGCCGTGGGTACACGGGCGGGCATGCTGACTAGCCCTGAGATGGCCTGGTCGGTCGAATTCGACCCGATATCCATGGCGCCGGGTGCCGCCGGCTCTGCAGCCTCTGCCGGGGCAGCGTGATGAACCACCGGTTTGGGGGCTTCGCTCTTCACCACGATGGCATCCGACTCGCTGCCTTCTTCGATGGTCTTGACCACGCCGTTATCAGTTTCATCGGTTGATGCCAGAGTCGACGGGGATTTCTTCGGCGCGGTTGGAGTGGCTTCCGGAGCGACCGGAGCTTTTTCAGGAACTCGCGGAAGAGTGGCGACTGCATTTGTGCCTGCGGGCGTTGAAGTTCCAGCCAGGCCCTGAACCGGCATCGCCGAAGGCGAAACAGCCTGCGGAGACTGAACTTGAGCCGGAGCCGGGGCCGTCTTGTGCAAGAACGAAGAGAACACGCTCGTACCCATCTTGGTCCAGCCATAGTACCCGGCCGCCGCTGCTATGAGAATGATGGCGGCAATCAACCATATCTTCTTGCTGCTGCCGGGTTCAGAGGATGATTCCCCAATCGAACTGGAAAAAGTCGGCGGCTCGACCTGCGGCGCGACCGCCTCTCGGTCCGCCAGGGGAACAACCTTAGCCGGCGCAGCTGCTGCGGCGGCGCCTTGGGCTAGCCGTGTACTACCCGAAAGAGATCGGCTTGTAGAGCCGCTGGAAACTCGTGTTTCAGCCGGCGTCGTGTCACCAAAGGTTGGGAAGTCAGTCTTCCCCGCAGCCTCGGCTGCGCGCTTCAGTGCCGTGGCCATAGGTTCGGCCATAGGCTTCGAGGTCGGTTGCCAGGGATACTGCTTCGCAGCCACCGGCGCCTGCGGTTCCGGCATGGATTCGAGCAGGGCAGCTTCTGCCGGCTCCGGTTCGGGGCTGGGTTCTTTCTCCAGCTCAAAGGCGGAACTCGCCACCGGCGCACTTGTAGGTGCGAGTGGCGGCGCGGGGGTAATAAGGGATGCGGGCTTGGAGAAGTGAGCTTGAGGAACAGACGTAGCTTGCGTGTCGGTTGGGTTAAAGGAGCTGACCGGCCGCTCTGGGAGGGGTTTTGCTACTGGTTTCGTGGCCTCACCCTTACGCAGGAGGCCGCGTGCCACCCGCAACGTTCCTTTTGACTGCTCCACATTAATGGGTTTGGTCAGGACCAGGTTGGCGCCGATGCGAAATGCTTTGGCCACCCCGCTTTGGCCTTCAACTACGGCGACTGCCAGCGAAGTTTGATTG
The DNA here is from genome assembly GCA_020073105.1 of Terriglobia bacterium. Lineage (GTDB taxonomy): Bacteria > Acidobacteriota > Terriglobia > Terriglobales > Acidobacteriaceae > JAIQFW01. The sequence continues at coordinate 16,552 of JAIQFW010000050.1, read as the reverse complement.
GACCCGGAATTGCGCGCACTCTTGAACAACAAAGTCGCATTCTGTTCGTTATCACAATCCACGACGAGGGCGTCAAAGTGCTCTGCCATCAATTTCTTAACCGCTGCAAAGGGTTCGTTGCAGGGCTCCACCTGGAACTCCAATTCGCTCAACACCTGCGTGACGACGCGGGCAGTTTTTTCGTCAGGACAGAACAGAAGGGCCCTATAGCTCATACTGGAATCGTAGGTACGGCGGTACGCACCAGCAAGTTACGCAGGTAACGGACCCAAAGGGGCCCGTGCGAGCCGACTTGCCTCAAGTCGAGTCCGTAGCTCTTTGAAGGGCCCGGGATGCATACAATGCCTCATGCGCCTTCCCCTCTGGCTCAAGGTCGGGTGGACAATCTGGGTGCTTGCCTGGGCCCCGCTCTATTGGCACCAATATGGAGTGCAGAATCTTCTCTATTTCTGCGACCTGGGAAACTTCATCATTGCTCTGGGATTATGGCTGGAGAGCCGGCTGATTTTCTCCTGGCAGGCCAGTGGACTGCTGCTTTTCCAGACTCTTTATACAGCGGATTTGGTCGGCGCGCTGCTGACGGGGCAGCACATCATCGGCGGTAGTGAGTTCATGTTCGATGCAGGCATTCCACTGTTAGTTCGGCTACTCAGTTTGTTTCATGTGGTGATGCCACCGCTCCTGCTTTGGGGGATCTGGAGGTTGGGGTACGACGAGCGAGGATGGAAGTGCCAGACGCTCGCTACGTGGATCGTAGTTCCAATCAACTACTTCTGGCGTCCGCAATTCGACATCAATTGGGCGCGGGGACCGTTCTTTCGCGAGCAGCACGTGGCGCCGGGGTTGGTCTATCTACTGGCGTATCTGATCTTGGTGCCGCTAGTGGTGTATTGGCCGACCCATGTGCTCTTGAGGTGGTGGGTGGGTGATCCTGCGATAGTTGCGCCTGATAGGCGCGGGCGTCAACGACCGTGATGAAACGGTACGACTGAAGTCGTGCCCTGATACAAACCCTCTCACCCTCCTATACGAATCACGGTTACTTTGTTCCGCTCGCCGCCGCCAGCGCACGTTGTGTGGCTTCCAGCAGCGCCTCAGCCCCCACCGGACGTCCCGTGGCGTTCTCCATCCACAGATCAGGGGTGACCCGGCCCATCTTGGTCATGCGCTCGAACTCGGGGCCGATCGCTCCCGCCTTTTTCATTTGTTCCTCGATCTGAAATGCGATCAGGTGGCCGATCGGGTAGTCTGGCAAATACAGGAACGAATCGATCATGTGCGAGTAGATTCCGAGCAGCACCACATCTTTCTTATGGAACACGGGCGCGTAATATTTGTTCCAGATGTCCTTGGCAATTTGCACCGTGGCGTCGTTCAGTTGTTTCGGTGTGGCTTGCGGATGGTCGTACATCCAGTGCCATACTCCCATGTCCACCAGCGCGACTCCGGCGATCTCGTAAGCTCCCCAGAAGTCGTTTAGAGTTTTCTCCGCCTGGCTCTTGGCATCGGGTGCGGGTAGGCCTAGCAATTCAAGATCATGTCCCTGGAAGACGAAAGCCAGCGCCTCGGTGAAGGCCGTGTTGGGTACGCCCTGCAGCAACGTGTAGTCGACTTCGTCCAGCGAAAACGTTTGTTCCACGTTGTGTCCCATTTCGTGCACAGCAATATTGAAGCCCTTATAGTTCATGCCAGTTTTTTCCACGCGAGTACGCAGATGGGCTTTCTCGGAGCGCATTTCCGCCCCCATGGCGTGACCTGAGCCGCGCGCCGGATCAACAATGATATTGTTGGCCACATACTGCGCCCGCTCCAGCGTAAAGCCCAACTTCAGCAGCAGATTTGGAATGTCTTTCTGATAGGCCTCAGGGGTGGGGTACTTCTTCGCCACCATCATGTCCAGTTCGGCGCCTGAATAACTGCTCCCCGGCCGAAAGCCGTTGTACCAGACGTCGAATGGCTCCAGCGGCCGGCCGAGGCGGGACTCGATCAGCCTGGCGGTTTGCGCCACAAGAGGAGAACTCAGCACCTGTTCCAGCATGGCCTTCACCCGGGCTTCAGGAATCTCCCGGTCTTCGTTGAAACGGCGGTCAATGAGCGTGGGATTCGTGGGCGAGTAGGGGTCGGCCTTCTTCGATGCCAGAAACGTCCTGAACAGCATGGCGTAGCGGGTGTCGGGCTCGCGGGTATTGCTGACGGTGGCGTTGGCTGGGGCGGGCGAATCTGAATCCTTTACCGCTGCCGGCTTGACCTCGTTCGTAAACGGGTTCCAATCGACGTTCGGGTTGTCCACCACCGTTTGCGGAATGGTTTGGGTGACAATCCGTTCCATGACCTGTTGGATCATGCGTTGCTTGGCTGGGCCGTTCTGTGCGTCGCTGTAATCCGACTTGAGTTCATCCCGCAGGTTCCAATGGCTGAGCAGGCGCATCATTGGGGGAAACAGCCGCTGGCCCTGCGCGTCTACCAGGTGATGCATCCAGATGTTGTATTGCGAGATGTATTGCCCGGCCTCGGCTTCCGCTTGGGAAATGGCGAGATTCACGTCGGCAGGAATTCGTTTGCTGAAGCGCTGCGCAAGCCGCACTTCGGCCCATTGCCGGCGGCTCCAGGTTGTGCCGTTTTTCAGGCAATCGTCGAGTGAGGCGAGCGAAAAGTTCAACAACACTGTGAAAGCAAGTTTATTGTTGAAAAAATCATCGAGTACGTGTGCCGAAGGATCGTAGCCGCCAAAAGTCTCGTCAAACGGCAACACCGGGCCGAGATCGAGGTCCAGTTGCTGGCGGAATTCCCGGTTGATCTCGTGCATGTGGCCGTCGAGGGCCTCCATCAGCTTTTGGAAGCGATCAAACATGGTGTCGAGCGTGGCTTGATCGCCGGCGAAGCTCGTGCGGACAAAGTCTTCAAATGCCGCTGCATCGCCATCGTCGGCACGCCAGAACTCGGCGACTTGGTGCAAGCCACGCTGGATGCGGGGTTTCTGCGAGTCGCCATACTTGGCTGCCAATTCGGTTTCCAGTTTGGCGGCGGAAGCGTGCATCCATGAGAGCTGAGTACCTGACGCAGTTGGTTTAGTGGAAGATTGCATCGACATCTCCTGGGCGGTGAGTCTCACTGCGGCAAAGGCGAGACAGAATAGCAGTAGGTAGGTCTGGCGCACGGGAAGGCCTCCGTCATGAGCTATGAGAGCAGTCCAGTATAGCTGTGCCTAGAGATTATGTGTCTGTGATAGCGGTGGTCTGGTACGACTTTGTTGTCATCCCGAGAGAAGCGAGGGATCTGCAGTTGTTGAAATTTCCCAAGAAACTGCAGATTCCTCGTCGCTTGCGCTCCTCGGAATGACAAGAGGGTAAAAGCGGGCTAGCACGATCCACGTAGGCCCAGACGCCCTCGTCTGGGCGGGCGAGCAAAGCTCGCCAGAAGACTGCAGAGTTCAATTTGCCGGCCCACGAGGGCGTCCGCCACTACGCAGACCGCTTCGGCCGATAGACGTGGGTGCTCGTGCCGAAGAAGACCTCCGCTGATTCCATGATTGTCTCGGATAGCGTCGGATGGGGATGAATACTGAGCGCGATGTCCTGCGCGACAGCCCCCATCTCGACGGCAAGAACTCCCTCGGCGATCAGTTCGCCCGCACCCACTCCCACAATTCCAACACCCAACACCCGTTCTGTCTGCGGATGCAGAAGCAGCTTGGTCATGCCCTCAGTGCGGTCCAGCGTCATGGCGCGGCCGGAGGCACCCCACGGAAATCTCGCGACCTTGATCTCGCGGTTCTCCTTCTGCGCCTGAGCTTCGGTCAGGCCACACCATGCAATCTCCGGATCGGTGAATACGACCGCGGGAATCGCGTTCGGCTCAAAGGCTACCTTGTGTCCGGCGATAGCCTCAACAGCTGTGCGTCCTTCATGCGAAGCCTTGTGCGCCAGCATGGGTTCGCCGACCACATCACCGATGGCGTAGATCGCGGGATCGTCGGTCTGCAGCTGTTTGTTCACCTGGATGAAGCCGCGCTGACCGACTCGAACCTGCGTCTTCTCCAAGCCGTGGATTTCAGAGTTCGGCTTGCGTCCGACCGAAACCAGCACCTTGTCGAAAACTCTCTCCCGCTCTTTGACCTCGGGGCCATCAAAGCTCACGCGAATGCCACCGGATTCTTCTTTGACTGCCGCCACCGTAGTATTCAGCAGGATCGAGTCGAAGACCTTCTCAATACGCTTGTGCAGCGGCAGCACCAGGTCGCGGTCTGCTCCGGGCAGGAGGCCCGGCAGCATTTCGACCACCGACACTTTCGATCCCAGCGCCGCATAAACCGTGCCCAGTTCCAAACCGATGTACCCACCCCCAATCACAAGGAGGGTCTTGGGCAGTTCAGGCAAATCGAGTGCGGACGTGGAGTCCATCATGCGCGGGCTGTCGAGCTTGAGGGCCGGGATGATGGCAGGCCGCGAGCCGGTAGCTATGATGACTCGGTCGAAGCTGAGCGATTCCTCGGTGCCGCCTTCCCGGCTGACACGCAAGACGTTCGAAGTGTCGAACGAAGCCCGTCCCTGGATGTACTCGACCTTTCGCTGCTTCGAAAGCTGTCCTAGCCCTCCGGTCAGCTTCTTGACTACGCCCTCTTTCCAAGACCGCAGACGTGCCAGATCGATCTTCGGATCGGCATACTCGAGACCCCAGTTCTTCGCTTGGTGGGCCTCCTCAATCAACTTAGCGACGTGCAGCAGGGCTTTCGAAGGGATGCAGCCGCGATACAAGCACACGCCGCCAGGATTCAGCTCCCGGTCGATCAGCGTGACTTTCATGCCGAGATCGGCAGCGAGAAAAGCGGCCGCATAACCTCCCGGGCCGCCGCCGATCACTGCGATGTGCATGTTCGACGCGTCTGTCATGAAAAAAATCACTTACCACAGAGGGCACCCTTCGACTTCGCTCAGGGCAGGCTCCGAACACAGAGAATCCCTCCTATATCAGTCCTCTGTGTTCCTCCGTGTCCTCTGTGGTTAATCTTTCTATCCCTGCACCGACAATAAGAAGGGCTGCTCGAATGCCTCCGCGATCCAGCGCAGAAAGCGGGCGGCATCCGCACCATCGATCAAACGATGATCGTAGGAAAGCGAAAGCGGCAATACCAGCCGGGGCTCGAACTTGCCGTTCAACCATACCGGCTCCATGCTGGAGCGCGAAAGCCCAAGGATTGCGACTTCAGGGTGATTGACGATGGGAGAGAACCCCGTACCACCGATACCGCCGAGGTTCGTAATCGTAAAGGTCCCGCCTTCCATCTCTGCCGGAATAAGTTTCTTGTCACGGGCTTTCTTCGAGAGCTGCGTCAGTTCCGTCGCCAGCTCGACGATGTTTTTCTTGTCCACGTCGCGAATCACCGGAACCAGCAGGCCCCGGTCGGTATCGACAGCCACCCCAATATGGATGTACTGCTTGTAGACAATCTCTTCTTTCGCCATGTCAATGCTGGCGTTGAACTGCGGGAAAATCTTCAACGCGGAAGCACAGACCTTCAAAGCAATCGCCGTGACCGTCATCTTGCCGCCGGCTTCTTGCGCTTTGGGAGCGAAGCGTGCGCGCAACTGTTCCAGTTCAGTAATGTCGGCTTTGTCATTCTGGGTGACATGCGGGATGGTGCTCCAGGCCTCCCAGAGGTGCTCGGCAGTCTTGCGCCGCACGCCGCGCATGGACACCCGCTCAATCTTTCCCCATTTACCGAAGTCGGGCAGCTCCGGCTGGGCCAACTGGGTTCCGCGCGGCGCCTGGATCGCCGCTGCCGCCGATGCCAGCAAGGACTTGGAATAGGCTTTGACGTCATCTTTGCTGATGCGGCCGCCCGGCCCGGTGCCCTTGACGTCGTGAATGTCGATGCCCAGTTCGCGTGCCAGCCGTCGAACGTGCGGGGCAGCCGGTATCGGTTCGCCGTGTGCCGTTCCCGCCACTTTTCCCAGCTGCGCCGGCATGGCGAATGTGGGTATCGCCGGGGCAGGTGCATCGGGTGGAAGCGCCTGTTCTTCGGTTTTGCCTTCCGCCCGGATGGCAGCTTGGAAGGCGAGCCGAGCCCCTTGTTGTCCAGAGACATGCTCCACAGGGACATGCTGCGGACGCTCAGTTGGGGCGGCGGCTGCGCCCTCGAGGGTGAAGATGACCTGGCCAACCTTCACTTTCTCGCCTTGCTTGACGCGGACCTCTTTGACCACGCCGCTCACCGAAGACGGAACCTCAACCACCGCCTTCTCAGTTTCCAGCTCCATCACCGGCTGACCTTCCGCGACCCTCGCGCCCGGGGAGATCATCAATCGCACCAGATCTCCTTCTGAGATGTTCTCGCCCAGTTCAGGCAGTTTGAATTCAGTTTGCGCCCCAGTGTCCGTGGCGCGGCGAGCCGGAGCTGTGGCGGCTGTCTGAACAGCAGTTCTGGCGGGTGCTGGTTTTGACTCTGGAGCAGCAGCCGACGACGAAACTGGTGGCGTTGACGGCAGCGCCGGGACGGGCTGTTTCGCTGCCGAAGCCGTCCGCGCCACACCGCCTGCGCCGTTCTCGACAGTGAAGATCACTTGGCCGACCTTGACCTTCTCGCCTTCTTTGACTCGTATCTCCTTGACGGTACCGCTCACCGAAGAAGGCACCTCGACGATCGCCTTCTCGGTCTCCAGTTCCATCACGGGCTGGCCCTCGGTGATGCTGGCGCCAGGCGCAATCATCAGCCTCACGAGATCGCCCTGGTCGATATTTTCACCGAGTTCCGGTAGCTTGAATTCTGTCACTGTAAATCTCTCTCCATACAAGAGACGAAGCGAGCTACGTCTCTACTTGCTTTAATCAGCGCAATCTGCGCGAATCTGCGGCGCTATGTCTAGGTGAACGCCGGGTTCGGTTTCTCGGGGTTAATCCCCAAATCGTGCACTGCCTGCTGCGCGGCTTCCGGTGCGATCTGCTTTTGGCTGGCCAGTGCGTTCAATGTGGCAAGAACAATGTGCTTGGCGTCCACCTCGAAGAAGTCCCGCAGCGATGCCCGATTCTCGCTCCGTCCAAATCCGTCCGTACCCAGAGCTACTAGCGGCCCGGGTACCCAGCGCGCGATCGATTCCGGCAAAATCTTCATGTTGTCCGATGCAGCCACAAACACGCCGGGGGCACCCTTCAGGCGCTGAGTAACGTACGGCACCTGCGGCGGTTGTCCAGGATGCAGCATGTTCCAGCGTTCGCAATGGTTGGCCTCGCGATACAGCCGCTTGTAGCTGGTCACGCTCCAAACATCAGCAGCGACGCCATACTTCTCTTCCAGAATCTGTTGTGCTTTGAGCACCTCGTACATGATCGTGCCACTTCCAAAGAGCTGAGCGTGGAGTTTGGCATCCTTCTTCGTCGAGGCCTTGAAACGGTAGAGGCCCCGAAGAATGCCCTCGCGAACCCCCTCCTCGTGCGGCATCTCCGGCATGGGGAGGGGTTCGTTGGTGACGGTCAAGTAATAGAAGACCGATTCCTGGTCGATGTACATGCGCTTGATGCCGTCCTGAATAATGACGGCAATCTCGTAAGCGAACGCAGGATCGTAAGCCAGCAGATTGGGTACGGAGAGCGCCAGCACGTGGCTGTGTCCATCCTGGTGCTGCAAGCCTTCGCCCGCCAGCGTGGTTCGTCCCGCCGTGCCGCCGATGAGGAATCCGCGCGTCCGCATGTCGGCGGCGGCCCAGATGAGGTCGCCGATGCGCTGGAAGCCAAACATCGAGTAATAAATGAAGAACGGAATGGTGTTGATGCCGTGAGTAGCGTAGGCGGTGCCGGCGGCGATGAACGAGCACATGGAACCCGCTTCGGTGATGCCTTCCTCGAGGATCTGCCCATTCAGTGCTTCCTTGTAGTAGAGCAGGGTATCCATGTCCACCGGCTCGTAGAGCTGGCCGACGCTCGAGTAGATCCCCACCTGGCGGAACAATGCTTCCATGCCGAAGGTGCGAGCCTCATCCGGAATAATCGGCACGACCAGTTTGCCGATCTCCGGATCGCGCAGCAGCTTGGAGAGCAAGCGCACGAACACCATGGTTGTGGAGACTTCGCGGCCTTCGGTGCCCTTGTAGAACTCCTCGAAGTGGGATTCTGCAATTGCGGGCAAAGCTTTGGCACGCACCTTACGCTCGGGCAGGTATCCGCCTAACTGCTTGCGACGTTCCTGCATGTAGCGCACTTCAGGGCTGTCGTCCGCAGGGCGATAGAACGGCGCGTTGTGAAGCTCGTCATCAGGAATGGGAATGCCGAAGCGGGAGCGGAACATGCGTAACTCGTCTTCATTCAACTTCTTTTGTTGGTGGGTAATGTTCTTGCCTTCACCGGCCTCGCCTAGGCCGTAACCCTTGATGGTCTTGGCCAAGATGATGGTCGGTGAGCCCTCGTGCTCGACTGCCGCTTTGTAAGCGGCGTGAACCTTGATGGGATCGTGGCCTCCAAGGCGCATACGCGCCAATTGCTCATCGGATAGATGCTCGATCATCTTGAGCAACCGCGGATCGGTGCCGAAAAAATTCTGGCGGAAATAGGCGCCGCTCTCGACGAAGTATTTCTGGTATTGGCCGTCGCTGATCTCGCCCATCCTGCGGACTAGCAACCCGTCGCGGTCGCTGCGGATCAGGCTGTCCCAGTCACCGCCCCAGATCACCTTGATCACGTTCCAGCCCGCCCCGCGGAAGATGGCCTCCAGTTCCTGGATGATCTTGCCGTTGCCGCGCACCGGGCCATCCAGTCGCTGCAGGTTGCAGTTGACCACGAAGATCAGGTTGTCGAGTCTTTCCCGCGAAGCCAGCGTGATCGAGCCCAGAGATTCCGGTTCGTCCATTTCGCCATCGCCCAGGAATGCCCAGACCTTCCCTCCGGTGGCCTGCTTCAAGCCGCGGTTCTCCAGGTAGCGCATGAAGCGTGCCTGGTAGATAGCCTGAATCGGACCCAGCCCCATAGAAACGGTAGGGAACTCCCAGAAATCCGGCATCAGCCAGGGGTGAGGATAAGAAGACAGACCGCCCTCGGGCTTTAGCTCCCGGCGGAAATTCTCCAGCTTCTGGGTCGGGATGCGGCCCTCGAGGTAAGCGCGCGCGTAGATTCCCGGTGCCGCGTGCCCCTGAAAGTAAACAATGTCCCGGTCGCCGGCCGCGGTCTGGGCCCGCAGAAAATGATTGAAAGCCACCTCATACAAGGTGGCAGCCGAGGCATAAGTCGAGATGTGACCGCCGATGCCCTCCTGGAGCTTATTGGCGCGCACCACCATGGCCAGGGCGTTCCAGCGCACCAGGCTCTTGATGCGGCGCTCCATCTCTTGGCTGCCCGGGAAGGGCGGTTGCTGAACTGAGGGAATCGTATTCTGGTAAGGCGTGGTTGCTGTGAACGGCAGATTCACTCCCGCAGCGCGCCTGGCGTGCAGGGAAAGCTGCTGCAGCAAGCGTCCGGCACGTTCCGGGCCGCCCTTGGACAGCACATAGTCCAGCGAATCCAGCCATTCTCGGGTTTCAAGGACTTCCAGTCCGTCCGTCTGGGTCTCAGCTACGGGTGCCATTTCCATCCTCACAGTGGGAATCCTCCATGATAGACAATTGCGTGAATTTTTGCTGCCGGCCGGTCATCGGAACTGGGCCCAAGAGAAAATCTCCCTTGTCTGGAATCCCCAGGGGCACTGCAAACATCCATAACAACGAAGATCTGATGTTGTGTTCCGGTCGCAGTGTTTGACGTTTTCCCAGGAGATAACCAACAAGTAAATCGACCTTTCTCGAACAGGGAAGGGAATCAACCTGATGCAGGAGAACTTCTATGCCAAAGAAAACCGCCCCCGGCAATTACCAGAAACTGAACGCCCAGCCACGGATCCACCAACGGGCAAGGGAAATCCAGGAGTACGGTACGGTCACGCACGCGCTGCCATTGGAGCTGGAAGAACCGGTGCGCCTGGAGATGACAGAACAATTGAACCAGTTGCTCGCCGATACGATGACGCTCCGCGACCTTTACAAAAAATCGCACTGGCAGGTTGCGGGCCCGACCTTCTATCAACTGCACCTGCTTTTCGACAAGCATTTCAACGAACAGTCAGAGCTGGTTGACACGATCGCCGAGCGGATTCAGCTACTCGGCGGTTTAGCCATCGCCATGGCGCATGACATCGCCGAAACGACCCAGATCGAACGGCCGCCTCGGGGAAGGGAAGAAGTGCCGGTGCAGATCTCGCGCTTGCTGGAAGCCCATCAGGTCATCATCGGGCAATGCCGCGCACTGGCCAAACGGGCCTCGGCGTTGGGAGACGACGGCACCAACGATCTCGCGGTCAGCGATGTGCTACGCACCAACGAGCTGCAGGCGTGGTTCGTCAGTGAGCACCTTGTGAACATGCCCTTGGTGGAAGCAGGAGGAAGTGCGGCGGCTGCTGACTGAGAGGGGAGTGCACAGAACTGGATCACGCTTGGGTTGCATTTACAGCGATGCGGAAGCCCTGCTCGCGGGGCTTTGCAGTCCCAATCGCAAGACTTGTCGGGTCATCTGCTCGTAGCTGTCGGCTACACGCACCGGCATGATGCGGAGTCCGGGCAGAATCATCCCCAGGTAGAGCCTGGGGATGGCAAGAAATGCGTACATGCGCAAGCGGACGGCACTATCGACCAGTCTTGCCGCGGTTTCTGCGGTTGCCGCGTCCGGGCTGCGGCGGGCGGTTTCTGCGATGCGCAACAGGATGGCAGCATTGTCTTTGACGCAGGAGATGTATTGCACCGCAGCCCGCAGACGTGCCCGCTGAATCTTGCGGAAATCGGCAGGGGGGAGGTTCGCCCGCAAATATTCTTCTTCCTGCGGATCGATCAGATTCCGAAAAGCCTCAAGATCCACCGGCCGGATATGCTCCGCAGGTTGTTTCACAGCCTGAAGCGGTAAGACGTGACCTTTGGCCAGCCAGATCAGGAAAATCGGCACGCCCAACGCCAACACCGCGAGAATAATCGAGAGAGTCATTGTTGCAAGAAACGGCGTAACTCCTGGTTCCAGTTCTCCAGATCGTATTCGGGTAATGACCTCACCACTGGTTGCTGGGGTCGTTCCGGTGACAGAATGTAAGCCAGCCACAGCAGTACGCAGCCCAGGTTGCTGGCCTCACCAACCAGCGTACACAGGTTCGAACCGAGGGTTGGGGTGGCAGGCTCGATCTGGGAGCGGATGGCCGCCGTCGCCAAGTTCACGCTGATGAGAGTTCCGAGTCCCACCGCGATCCCGAAAGCGTGACTTCGCCAGGACAACCGAAAATAGGCCCAAAACCCAAAGAGAAAAACCAGCAAGCCGCACTGCAGGGTATCCACCGTCCGTTGCAGGACATCGAATGTCGCCATCGGATGGGTTTCATCTCGACTGGGGGCGAACCAAGCCAGAGCCACAGCGATGACTAGCAGAAAGACAGTCGTCCAGCGGAAGGCGGAAGTCCCGAACGCACGCAGTGCAGGGTATGGGCGCACTCTGGCGGCAAAGAGCTCATGTATGATTGCGAAGCCCAGAACTGTTACCACTGCACCATCAATCAGGAAGGCCAGGAGATATTGGTTTCCGGTAACCGAGGGAGCGTAGTTCATAGCCACCAAAGCAACGCTCGCGAACGCGGACCATCCTATATACGCGACGAATATCGGAAAACGCTGGTAGGACCTGCGCCGAATCACCACCGCCAGAAGGACCAGCAGAAAAAGAACGCGGGCAAACCAAAAGAGGTGCCAAAGTGGGGCCAGATACGACATGGGCTACCGGGGAGGATAACTCTTTCCCCGGTAGCCCACAATGGAAATTCCTCATCGTCCCAGCCCTACGACCAGGGTGGTCCCGGGTTTCTGACACCCGCTGGGGCCGCAGAGAGGCGGGGGCTGTGGGGGAGGATCGTCCGCCCGGAGCGGGGTTGGCACAGCAACGGATGCAAGGAACAACAGGGAAGCCAGCCAAAGTAGATGCTTTTTCACGGCGAAATCTCCTTTTCAAGGGAACTGCGCCGTGATAATCTGCGAACTGAAGGCGTTCTATTTGTGGGGCTTAGATAATTTCAGCGTTCCGAAAACGTAACAGCCGTGACCTTGATTTCTCCGCTCGAAGACCTGCAGGAAAATACGCTGAGGGCAATCCCTGGATGTCTGCGCAGGCTGGAATACGTCGCCCGGTTGCGGGACAAGGAAGGGAGCTATGGCCACTGGGGACTGGTTCGGGTTTACGGCGACCGGAGCGCGGCTAAGGCGCTAAGCCAAGCCCACCGCGACGTGCTCTCGCAGATACTGTCTACGCCACTGCGAAATCTGGTGAGAGATGCGGAACAATCCGGTGAGTTGACAGGAGTCCCGCCTGGCGCTTATCTGGAGCGGCTTTCCGCCGGCGGTCCTGATCTTTTGCCGGAAAGCCCCGGGGCGGGTTCCGTGCGCCACCTTAATTCAGTGCTTCATGCTCTTTCGAGTTTACTGAAGAATCAAATACCGGACGCCAGTCCCCCAGCCTGATGGCAACTCCCACTACTTGGCCAATCACCTCTGCCTGTTGCGGGTAGCGCAAGACGCGGGCGGCAACCGGCGAGAGGGGATGCGGTTGCAGGATGATCTCTTCCTTGGTCACGGTGCACCAGCAGCACACATGTCCCTCACGGGTCTCGACGAAGTAAATCGGGCGCTCGTACTCCGAGCGCCAGCCACCATCGAGCACCTTGTTTCTGGACTCGTCCACTTGCACGAAGCTTCCGGGCGGAAGAATCGGGTACATGGTTAGATCTTCGCTGCCAATGTAGCCGTAGGTGTATTGGCAGGAGGCGAATTGCGCCAGATACGCCAGCGGAACCAGCCCCCACTGCTCTACCATGCGGCCGAAGTTCACCGTCCGCCGCGGATCGAAGCTGGGATCCAGGCGCAGCGGCATTTGCACGCTGGAAAGATTGGCCAAAGCCTCAGAAACATGAGACTTCGGGGGCATTGTGACATCCAAATCAAAGACCAGCCCGTTTAAATCAACCCCATACCAGGACATCAGCACCCGCATATCCTGCCGGTAGATGACGGCAAAGGAATACAAACGGAAGATGCTCGGAATCACGTTCTTTGTTTCAATATCGGAAAGCCGGCTTAGAGGCATGGAGAACTCGTCGTTGTCGTGTTTCAAGGCGATGCGGGCGCTGGCGTTCTCCACATCCCGCATGGTTAAGCCGAGCTGCTCGCGCAACAACCTCAGCTTCTGTCCCCCCAAAAACATTTTCTCCCCCTCTTTCGTGGCAGAAGCACCCGCAATCATAACAACTTAGCGATGGAATCCAATCGCATGATTCAAGGTTCCTGCCGCCGTTTGGGCCCCTGTGATCACCCCGTTAAGCTGCAGCTTCTTGTTCCAGATTCGTAACACGCTGCCAAAGCCACTGACGGAGTTTCGCGGCAATTTCCCGAATTGGGAATGGTACCCCACAATGCTTCGACCGCTCGATCAATATAAGGGCAATTCTGACTTCATGGGGAAGACGGGCAGCCGAAACCTATCTGAACCGGGTAGAAGAGTATCACCAGAACCTGATGGTTTCCAAGCGCTTCCGCATAGCGACGAGACGAGGCCGATATCGTGTTCCGGCCCCACTCCTCGATATCGTGCGGTTTTGAGTTTGCCCTGCTGCGGTCAGCGACGATTGTTGTAGGCTATGGGACGATCTCGGAAGTACATGCAGCATCCCGGGATGGCGATTGCGGAGGTAGGAACCCATGGTTCCCCGCGTGATTAACATCGGCGATTTGCGGGAACAAGCCAGACGGCGTCTTCCCAAGGTGGTTTTCGACTATCTTGACGGCGGCGCCGAAGGCGAAGTTACATTACGGGAGAATTGTCGTGCGTTTGAAGAGGTTACCTTCCGTCCGCGCCACGCCGTAGCGGTTGGCGCCTGCAACTTGGGCGTGAGGATACTCGGGCATGAGCTTTCGCTTCCGGCGATGCTCGCTCCGGTTGGCTATAGCCGGTTGATGCATCCCGGTGGCGAGGCTGCGGCTGCTCGCGCTGCAGGCGTCGCGGGGACGGGTTACATTCTCTCCACAATTTCTGGCCACCGGCTCGAGGACGTCAAGGCGGCCTCCACTGGCCCAGTGTGGTACCAGCTCTATTTGATTGGAGGAAGGGAAGCAGCGGAAGGCGCTCTGGATCGCGCCCGTCGTTCCGGTTTCTCCGCGCTGGTCGTTACCATCGACACGCCGGTCGGCGGCATGCGGGAACGCGATCACCGGAACGGCATGAAAGAACTGTTAAGCGGTTCAGCTTTTGCCAAGCTTCCTTTTCTGCCTCAGATTCTGCTGCGTCCCGAATGGCTGGCTGCCTTCCTGCTTGATGGCGGGTTGCCAAAACTCGAAAATGTAGTTATTCCCGGCCAAGGCCCGATGGAGCTTATTGACGTCACTGCTGCCCTGGCCCGCGCCGTGGTGACCTGGGAGGATTTCCAGTGGTTGCGTCAAGCCTGGCCCGGCCCGGTGGTGGTGAAAGGTGTACTGACCGGTGAAGATGCCAGGCGCGCGGTGGATGCAGGTGCCGCCGCGGTGGTGGTTTCCAACCACGGTGGACGCCAGCTCGACGGTGTTTCGGCGTCACTTCGCGCGCTGCCAGAAGTTGTGGCGGCTGTGAATGGTCAGGCCGAGGTGCTGCTGGACGGAGGCATCCGTCGGGGCAGCGACATCGTTAAGGCGATCTGCCTCGGAGCGCGTGCCGTTTTGATCGGGCGCGCCTACGCCTATGGACTGGCCGCCGCAGGGCAGGCGGGGGTCGCGCGGGCGCTCGAGATCTTGCGGGCGGATGTGGAACGCACTCTCAGTCTGCTAGGTTGTCCGTCGGTGGCAGAACTGAACCGGTCTTATGTAGATGTGCCGGACGCATGGCTCAGACCTGCCCCTGCAAGAATTTGAGGCTTCTAAAAAGCGCCGCAGATCTTCGCGGATCAACGCAGATACATCTCCCAATGGAAATTCGGGTGAATCCGCGAAAATCTGTGGCTGGTTCCTGGGCCACCAAGCAGCATTCTTGCGGCGGCCTGCTACCGGTTCCTTCGTCAACTCGTCTACGTGTTCGAGTCTTAAGAAATCCCAGACAAAACAAGAGGTCACAACACCGATGACTAGTCGACACCTCGCACTCTGTGCTGTTGCTCTCCTCTTTGCATCCGCTGCCCATTCCCAGACGCCGCAGACACTCTCCGTTCCCCCGGACTCCCCGCGCTGGGACTTGCAGGGACAAGCCAAGGCAACTGAATATCAAGGCCGCAAGTGCCTCCTGCTCGATGGTGGTGCGGCGATTTTGAAGGACTTTGAAATGCGCGACGGCGTCATTGATGTGGACGTCGCTACCCCGGCAAAGCGCGGGTTTTTCGGCTTTGATATTCGGCTCGATCAAGACGGCACGAACTATGACGAAATCTATCTTCGCCAGCACGAGTCCGGACTGTCCGACGCCATGCAGTATACCCCGGTTCTCAACACCGGCCGCAACTGGCAAATCTTTAACGGGCCAGGTTTCACCGGCGCAGTCGATATCCCGAGAGATGTCTGGTTCCACTTGCGCCTGGAGGTGACGGGCGCGCAGGCCAAGCTCTATGTCAAAGACATGGACCAGCCCGCGCTGGTCATGGACGATCTGAAAAGCGGCATTCAGAAAGGTCAGGTGGCCCTGTATACGCTGACCGGCGAGACCTATTTCTCGAATTTCGAAGTACGGACAACGCCCGATGCGCCCTGGGAGCGGCATCTTCCGCCCATGCCGCCGAATACTCTGACCAAGTGGAGCATATCACCTTCCTACGATGGGCTCGCGCGGAACCTGGAGCATCCGCTTACGCCCGCCGAGAGCGCTGTCATACCGCCGGAGAGATGTTCCTTGCGATGGAGTTTATCGACGGGGAGAATTTGAGACAGCGGCTTTCCGGGGGTCCGATGACCCTCGATGACACCATAAATGTCGCTCTCGGGGTTGCCGCAGGTCTTCGGGCGGCCCATGAGTGCGGTATTGTTCACCGAGACATCAAACCCGAGAACGTGATCTTTACAAGGGATGGGACTCCGAAGATCGCCGATTTCGGATTGGCGGTGAAGATGGACCCTCCGGCGGCGGCCGAATCGGAAACGCGCCCCGGCACATCGCGATACATGTCTCCGGAGCAGATACGGGGGGAGAGGCTTAGTGCAGCAACGGACATCTGGTCTCTCGGGGCGGTGATGTTTGAGATGGTGGCGGGCCGGCCTCCCTTCAGCGCTGAATACGAACAAGCTGTATTCTACTCGATTACAAACGAAGAACCGCCGTCGGTTTCCAGTATGCGCAGTGATGTTCCCCCGCTGCTCGGAGAGATCATCCACCGGTGCCTGGAAAAATCGCCAATGCGACGGTTTCCGGACGCAGCAAGCCTTTTTGCAGAATTGGAGCGCGTGAAACTCCTGTCAAAGGATCATATCTCCAGAGAATTGACGGACCTCATGTCGATCGATCTTGCGAACGCGCTCCTGTTCGTCGCCTGCGGCCTGACCTGGAGCGGCGCGCGGCTGTTCGACGG
>JAIQFW010000049.1 GCA_020073105.1 Terriglobia bacterium | reverse complement strand
ATGCTGACCTCGATGGCGCGGTCGAGGGCTTGGTGGATGGCATCTGGTTCAACCAGGGACAAGTCTGCTGCGCCGGATCGCGCTTGCTGATGCAGGAAAGCATTGCCGAAGCCTTGATCGCCAAAGTGCGCGACCGTATGAGCACGTTGCGCGCCGGCCCGCCGCTCGACAAGGCCATCGACATTGGCGCGATCGTTGCGCCGGTGCAACTGGATCGTATCCGGCGGCTGGTGGATCAGGGAGTGGCTGAGGGCGCAACCTGCTGGCAACCACCGATGGTCCTGCCTGCGCGAGGGCTTTATTATCCGCCGACGCTGTTGAGCAACGTGCATCCTACATCCATCGTGGCGCAGCAGGAGATCTTTGGGCCGGTACTGGCGGCGATGACTTTTCGCACGCCTTCGGAAGCAGTGGAACTGGCGAACAACACGGTTTACGGCTTGGCAGCGTGCGTCTGGAGCGAGAGCCTCAACGTCGCGCTGCACGTCGCGGCTCAACTTAAGGCGGGTGTGGTCTGGGTAAACTGCACGAATCTTTTCGACGCCGCTTGCGGTTTCGGCGGATACCGCGAGAGCGGCTACGGGCGCGAAGGCGGCAGGGAAGGCCTCCGCGAATATCTGGAGCCGGTGTGGTTCAAGAACGCGCCAAAGCTGCCGGCGGTCAAGCAGACCGCACCGAAAGAGATGGAAGAATCTGCGGTTCCTGCCATCGACCGGACAGTCAAGCTCTACATCGGAGGCAAGCAGGCCCGGCCAGATTCCGGTTACAGCATGGAGGTTCGAAGTCCGGACGGACGTTTGCTGGGCGAGGCCCCGGTCGGCAATCGTAAAGACATCCGCAATGCAGTCGAAGCTGCGAGCAAGGCAGGGGCTTGGGCTAAGGCCACGGCGCACAATCGTGCCCAGGTTCTCTATTACTGCGCCGAAAATCTTTCGCAGCGCCGTGACGAGATCGCTCGCCGGTTGGCCGCCGCCGTCGGGGAAAAGCAAGCGGGGACGGAAGTTGATCTGGGCATCGAACGTATCTTCTCTTATGCGGCCTGGGCCGACAAATTTGACGGCACGGTACATAATCCGCCCTTCCGCACTATCGCCATCGCGATGAACGAGCCGATTGGCACCGTTGGCATCATTTGTCCGAACGAGGTTCCGTTGCTGGGGTTCCTGTCGCTGGTGATGCCGGCCCTCGCGGTCGGGAACACCGTCGTTGCTATCCCGTCGGAGACCTACCCCCTGATCACCGGCGATCTCTACCAGCTTTTCGACACCAGTGATATGGCGGGCGGCGCTGTCAATATCGTTACCGGTTCGGCAGTACAACTGCTGAAGACGTTGGCGGAGCATGACAACGTGGACGCCATCTGGTCGTTTACCGACGAGGCGAGTGCGGCGGCTGCGAAGTCTTATTCTGTCGGCAACTTGAAGCAGGTGTGGACCAACGAAGGCCGCGCCATCGACTGGTTCAATTCCGAACAGGCGGAAGGGCGATGGTTCCTCGATCATGCTACGCAGGTGAAGAACATCTGGGTGCCGTACGGGGAGTGAAGAAGTTTGTCATTCCGAGGAGCGACGAGGAAATCCTTGCCCCCATCTCTAAGTCCAGGTAGGGATGCTTCGACTGCGGTTGAGCTTCGCTGCGCGAAGCTCAGTCCTCGCTCAGCATGACAGGGTCCCAGATACTTCCTCTACTCACTATCCACCACACAGCGAAACCCAATCGTGCCCGCGCGATCGCGGCCAGGCGACATGAGCAAATACTTCTGGTGTTCGTCCAGCCGGTAGGTCTGCGGGAAATACCAGATCGAACCCAAGGGCTGATAGGCTGCGCCGCCGCGCACGATGGCCGCGCGAGTATGTTCGTCGCGGTACTCGTCGGTCCACTGTGAAATGTTGCCTTCGAGGTCGAAAACTCCGAACGGGCTTGCTCCCTGCGGAAAGCCGCCGACGTCCGCCAGCGGATGCGCGCTCGGGCCGTGGTTCGGCGGAGATAGTGCCTGAGCGTTCCAGTCGTTGCCCCAGGGATAGACGCGGCCGTCGGTGGTCTGCGCGGCCAACTGCCATTCCCACTCATGCGGCAGCCGCTTGCCCGCCCAGGCGGCGAAGGCACGGGCGTCTTCAAGCGAGACCCAGGTGACGGGCTTGTTCCCCCAGCCCTCAGGGTAGGAGCCATTCTTCCAGTCGCGCAGAAAGTTATGGTCGTCGGCCGGGTGATAGTGGGTTGCGTCCGCGAATCTCTTGAACTCGGCGTTGGAGACGGGAGTGCGATCGATGTAGAAGGTGTGCACATGCACACGATGGCGGTGCGACCGTCGCGCGATACCTTCCCAGGGGTACTGCACGTCCACGCCGGGGTCGTTGCCGCCCTCGATCTCGATGCCGCGTACCAGAAAATCGAAGTCTGCTTCAGGAATGCGAATCATGCCCGGCGGCGGAGCTGACGCGGGCTTCGCTGCAGGTATCTCGACCATCTTCTGCGTCACAGCCTTCCAGTCTCGCGAGTAGGTGGCGAGCGGACGCTTGGAGCGATCCGCCATGAACGCCAGAAGTTGTTTCGCATCGCTCGTCAGTTTCTCGGTGGCTAGGACCGCGCTGAAGCCCCGACCTTCGATGTCGAAGCTGAGCGTTGCCTGATTGTCGCGCGCGGTTGGCGTCAGTTCCGTGCCATGCCAGAGATCGTAGTAATGCATGCCCGGGTGATGAGGAACAGTGAGTTGCTCACCGGTGGCGTCGTACTGGTTGCGGTTCACGATGGTCCACAGAGTGCTGGCCGCGGTTGGAAACTTGCTGGCGAAGACGCCGGGCTGCAGGGTCCCCGTATGTGGCTCCCACGAAGGACTTCGGAGGTTGTCTGCAAACGTGCGCTCGATGCGAGTGAAACGCAGAATGGCCTCGGCATCATGCTCAGTGGTTCCGTACCAGAAGCCCCAGAGGTTTTCGAGCGTGGCATAGCCCTGTCCGTTGAAGAAAGCATGCTGCAGGCTGTCGGTCTTGTCGCGGGTGAAACGGTCGGTGACATTCACGGTGTGCCGCGGTTCCAGCCATTTGGTGCGGCTCACCATGGGAACGAAGGGATATTCTTTGCCCTCCCACGCGACCCAGTCGTTCCAGGCGAGATTGCTCCAGGCCAACGACTCGTCTCGCGGATCGAATTGCGGCTCGAGGGCGAGAGGATGGCCGGTGGCGTCGGAAGCGGCGCGAAACTGTGCGGGCACGGATTCCAGCGTGTCGAAATTGATGCCATCCGCGCCGATGTCTTTGAGCAGGCGCGCAAGCGCGGTCCAAGACGGCTCACCTTCGTCGCGCGTGCCCGTGTCCCAGGCAAGAATCGGGAAGAAGACCTTGACGCCACGATCGTGGAACTGTTGTACCACTTTGCGAAGTACCGGGATGCCGCCCGGCAGGTCACGCAGCAGATCGAACTGGTTGCGATCGTCCACGCCGATGTTGGGGTAGACATGCCAGATGAGGACGGCGTCAATGGGACCGAGGCGGCTTTCGGTCTCGCTGAGGAAGCGGTCCACTGTATATTCAGCCTTGTCCGAATCGTAGAGAGAGCGGTCCCAGATTAGCACCTGCACCTGGGAGAAGACGTGTTGCGTCCACTCCAGTTCCAGCCGAGCATACTCGGAACTGTCATAGCGCAGGCGGGTAAGGCGGTCGGCACGCCAGGCTTTGAGCCCGGCAAGCCAGCTGTCCGTGTCGCCCGGCGATGCCGGCCCAAAGAAGAACGTGTCCTCGGGCTGGGGCACAGCGGGAAGATTCATCACGCCGGTGGGGGAGATGAGCGCGTGGCTGGCTTTCCATTCATCGGCGAAGGTCAGAGATGTAAGGAGCCATCCCGCAGCGAGGACAAGAGGAAGGAATCGAGATTCGGGAAGTCGTTTCAAAGAATCGGCCTGTTCATCGCTTCAATGGACTCCGTATTTCTAGCAGCAAAGGGGGCCAATTTGGAAGTGCAGGATGGCTGCGGTTGACACCGTTTGATCGCTGTCACTAGACTCAGGTCTCCCGACCGCACGTGCCTTGGGAGCTTGTTGTCATTACAGGAATCGGGCTGAACGAGGAATTCTCAAGAACTGCAGATCCCTCGCTACGCTCGGGATGACAAGAATTCAAAGTTCAAGGAGCTCCAAGGGAGTCGCGGGACTCACCAGACCTTATGGCTAAACGTCCTCGCATTGCCGTGGTTGGAAGCGCCAATATCGACCTAACGACATTCACCGCGCAGTTTCCCAAGCCCGGAGAAACCATCTTCGGGCAGAAGTTCGACCTCGGATTTGGTGGCAAGGGCGCCAATCAGGCGGTTGCGGCGAAGCTATGTGGGGCGGAGGTCTTCATGGTGGCGCGGGTTGGCAGCGATCTGTTCGGCCCGGCGACTATCAAGAACTTCCAGAACCTGGGCATTGATGCGTCGCATGTCCGGCAGGTGGAAGGCGTGTCCAGTGGAGTCGCGCCTATTTTTGTCGACCCTTCCGGACAGAACCGGATTCTGGTCGTGAAAGGCGCCAACGACACGCTGAAGGCGGCCGACGTCGATGAGGCAGCAGATGATCTCAAGAGGGCAGACTGTATCGTGTTACAGTTCGAGATTCCTCTGGAGACGGTCTACTACACGGTTCACTTTGCGCGGAAGAACGGGATTCGCTGCATCTTGAATCCGGCGCCCGCCCAGCTGATCGACGTAAAAGCCATATCCGACCTTGACTATTTCGTCCCTAACGAAAGCGAGGCGGAAACCATCACGGGGATGCCGGTTCGCAATGTCGAAGACGCGAAGAAATGCGCCGAGAAACTGCTTTCTTCCGGCATCGGCAGGGTGATCATTACTCTGGGCGCGAACGGATCGTTGCTGGCGGGACGCGAAGGCATGGAGCACGTACCCGCCTTCAACGTGAAGGCTGTCGACAGCACCGGCGCGGGCGACGCGTTCATCGGGAGTTTCGCGACGTTTCTCGGAGAGGGATTGCCGGAGCGCGATGCCGTGCGACGAGCGAATCTCTACGCTGGACTGTCTACCACCAGCGTAGGCACGCAGAAATCGTTCTACGACCGATCCAGATTTGACGGGGAGTGGGCCGCGAAGGGTAGAGGTTAGAACGGTTTCGAGGCTAGACGTCCGTCGGGTCGAGTGCCGTCCCTGAAGAGACTCGGGTTTTCCTGCTCTTCCTTCCCGGCACTACCGTGCTGGGCTTTCCCATTCCGCCGCTGCGCGGCTGGAGTCCTGGTTGTAAGATTCTGGTGGATGCCGACGCCCAGCAATTCCAAGCTCGCCGCTGTTGCTGCCCTGGCGGTCATCGCGTTTTGCTGCTTCGCCATGTCGGTGGCGCAACAGCCGGCGGCAGCCAAGCCAATTTCCAAGTCCCCACCGCCGACTGCCCCCAAGATCAACTTCGTGGACATTGCGGAACGCGCTGGCTTGACCGCCAAAACGGAAGACGGCAGCGACAAGGCAAAGCGGTACATCATTGAAACCACCGGCAGCGGCGCGGCCTTCTTCGACTTCGACAACGACGGTTGGCCGGACGCCTTCCTGGTCAACGGCAGCCGCTTGGAGGGTTTCCCCAAAGGCCAGGAACCCACCAGCCACCTGTATCGTAACCAGCACGATGGGACCTTTCTGGATGTTACCCAGGCAGCAGGCGTTGGGCTGAAGGGTTGGGGGCAGGGCGTCTGCGCCGGCGATTACGACAACGATGGCTGGACTGACTTGTTCGTCACGTTCTGGGGCCATGACGTCCTTCTGCACAACAACGGGGATGGCACGTTCACCGACATCACGAAGAAGGCTGGCCTTTGGCACGGCGAGGTGCGCTGGTCCACCGGCTGCGCGTTCGTGGACTACGACCGCGATGGCCGCCTCGATCTCTTCATCAGTCACTACGTGGACTTTGATCCAGAGCACACACCTGAGCCCGGCAGCGCCGCTTCCTGCCAGTGGAAGGGCATTGCGGTGATGTGCGGGCCGCGTGGCTTGAAGGGGACCCGCAGCGAACTCTATCGCAACAATGGCGACGGAACCTTCACCGATGTGAGCGAGAAGTCCGGGGTCGCGAAGACCCCGGCGTACTACTGCTTCACAGCTCTTACCGGAGACTTCGACAACGACGGCTGGCCCGATATCTACGTAGCTTGCGATTCCACCCCCAATCTGTTCTTCCACAACAACCACAATGGGACGTTCACCGAAGCTGGCGTGGAGGATGGGGTTGCCTACAACGACCAGGGCCACGAGCAAGCGGGCATGGGAACCGATGCCGTGGACTACGACGGCGACGGCTGGCTCGACATCATTAAGACCAACTTCTCCGACGACTCGGCCACGCTCTATCACAACAACCACGACGGGACGTTTTCCGACGCTACCTTCGAGGCGGGATTAGGCAGGAACACGCAATTCCTGGGGTGGGGCACGTTGTTCGTGGATATCGACAACGATGGCTGGCCGGACATCTTCATGGCTAACGGTCACGTTTATCCGGAAGTGGATAGCAAGGGACTGAACAACACTTTCCGCGAGCGTAAAGTCCTGTACTGGAATGAGCACGGCGTACGATTTCGGGACGTCTCGTTGGACTCGGGTGCGGGTATCACAACACCTTACAACAGCCATGGGGTTGCGGCTGCCGACTTCGACAACGATGGCGCAGTGGAGATCCTGGTCAACAACAGCCACGATCGCCCCAGCTTGCTCAAGAACAATGGCGATCACGGAGACTGGGTTCTATTGAAGCTGGTGGGGACGAAGTCCAACCGCGATGCTATTGGCGCGAAGGTGACTGTACGCGTGGGAGATCACCAGCAGACCCGCGAGGTGAGGAGCGGTGGCGGATACATCTCGCAGAGCGATTTCCGCCTGCACTTCGGACTCGGCAGAGCGAGCAAGGTGGATGCAATCGAGATTCGCTGGCCCAGCGGGCTGGTGCAACGCCTGGAGAACGTCTCAGCCAATCAAGTCGTTCGTATCCGCGAGGGAACCGGAACCACGGAGAAGTGAGTCACGCGCCGGACGGATGCGGCCAATCCACGAAAAGAGGGGAAAGCGAACCGCTCTCGCAGCGCCCAACAGCCAAAAAGCTCTTGACTCTACGGCACTTCCTAGTATAGAAACCTTCAAACCGCAAAGTGGGGTTGGCCGAGTCCGATTCGCTTCTTGATGAGGGGCCGAAAAGGGGTTCTGATGCTGACCAAGAAGGCGCTGCTAGTCGCAGTTTGTTGTTTGGTCGTATTTTCCGTCTGCCCGCTGCTGTATGGCCAGGCCAGTGGGAGTTTTTCCGGGACCGTCTCGGACAAGACTGGCTCGGTGATCGCGGGGGCCTCGGTCAAGATCACTTCGCAAGGCACAGGTGTCTCTCGCGACGCTAAGACCGACGACTCAGGACATTATCTTGTTCCCCTGCTCCCGGTTGCGTTCTACACGATTCATGTGGACGCCCAGGGTTTTCAACCCGGCGACCAGAAGGATCTTCGGTTGCAAGTCGATGAGCACCGTGAAGTGAATTTTACGCTCGTGCCCGCCTCGGTCACGGAGAAGATTGAAGTGAGTGCGTCCGAAGTAGTTGTGGAGACGACGACTCCGACCTTGGGTCAGGTCATCACGTCCGAGCAAGTGGCCCAACTCCCCTTGAACGGACGTAATTTCGTGCAACTCGCGACCCTCACACCTGGTACGACCCAGGAGACGAGTCCCAGCAGCTTCTTCAACGGCGGTCCCAGCAGTGAAGTCTCGGCTCGTGGGTCTTTTTCGCTTTCCGTCGGCGGATCGCGCGCCCAGAGTACGGATTGGCTGCTTGATGGCAATGACAACAACGAGCTGACCGCCGGCGGCATCTCGATCGTGCCTTCGATTGATGCCATCCAGGAATTCAAGGTCCTGACCTACAACTACTCGGCGGAGTACGGTACGCGCTCGGGTCCGACGGTGTTGGTGACGACAAGATCGGGCTCGAACCAGCTGCACGGATCGCTGTTCGAGTTCTTCCGCAACACCAAACTGGATGCCCGCAGTTACTTTGCTGCCACCCGGGAACAATTCAATCTGAACCAGTTTGGTGGCTCGTTGGGCGGCCCGATTCAGAAGGACAAGACCTACTTCTTCGTTGACTACCAGGCCAAGATGCAGCGGCATGGCGTGCCGTTCGTGGGGTTGATCCCGACCCCTGCGATGAAAAACGGGGACTTTACCTTGGATCCTTTCGGCGCTGCCCGAGGACCTAATAACCCGAACGGTTTCGGTGATATCACCAATCTGTACACGTTCTCGCCCTTCCAGTGTGACGGGGCCGGCAACCCGATCCCGGCGGGGCCTGGGGGAGCGCAGGCCGCTGGCACAGATTGCAACAAGATCCCGGCCAACATGATCGACCCGGTGGGTCAGGCGATGATGAATTTGTACCCTACCAGCAACGCCAACAACGCCGCGCTGGGTTACAACTTCACGAATGTTCCGGTCCGGAAGCTCAACGAAGGTGAATTCGACGTTCGGGTGGACCACAACTTCTCCAGTAAAGATTCGGTGTTTGCGCGCTTCAGCTATGATCAGGCAGTGTCCTTTGTTCCGGGTGGTTCACCGGGATTCGCCGAGCAAAGCGCCTTTGCCAGCACCCAGGACATTACCAACCACGGACGCAACGTGGCGGTGTCGGAGACCCACGTTTTTTCCGACCGCACCATCAATCAATTCAACGCGGGCTTCAACCGCATTTTCAACCATATCCGGTCCTTCGGCGATGGCACTTGTGAGTCGGCGGTCCTTGGCATTCTAGGCGCCAACCTGAACAGCAAGTGTCCAGGCGCGCCCGGAGGCGTGTCGCAGTCGAAGACAGACTGCGTCAGTTGCGGCCTGTCCTCGACTCTTATGGGCAACTACTGGGCTTTGGGGGACCGCGGTTTTGCTCCCTTCCAGGGCGGCACCAACGTGTTCTCTATTGCGGACTCTTTCGACATGATTCGCGGCAAGCACCACATCCGAGTCGGCGGACAAGTCCGCGCCCAACAGATGAACGTGCTGACCAATGCGTTTCAGGATGGTTTCCTGATCCCCTTTGGTATTACCGGGGATACGACCGCCGATCTCCTCATGGGCCAGATCGGCCTTGGCATCCATGACCAGACGCTAAGCGGGGCAACCACGGGTCGCCGCTGGAAAATGTACCGGCCCTATGTCCAAGATGACTGGCGCGTCACCAACAATCTAACCTTGAACCTCGGGCTGGCTTGGGCCCTGACCACCCCGATCACAGAGGCCCAGAATCGTCAGGCCAACTTCGACTTTGCCACCGGCAAACTCTATGTTGCTGGGTCAAGCCCGGCGATAGCTGGTTGCGCTATCTGCGTTCACAGCGACGGCCGGGTTGGTATTGAGATGGATAAAACCGCGCTCGAGCCGCGCATTGGGGTGGCTTGGAAGCCGTTCGGAAGGTCGAACACAGCGGTACGCGCGGGATATGCGATATTCCACGATTCCTCCTGGAACCAGGGCGGGCAGGGGTTGTGGGAGAATCCACCCTACTTCGCGGAGTCAGATAACTTCAATGGTGTGCCGTCCTGCCCATTTGGCAACGCCACCTCCGCGAACCCGATCGACTGCGGTATTCAGCGTGTGTTTCTCCCCGCCATCACATCGCCTCCGAATCCTGCGACTTTTCCAGGGACGGTTTTCTCGCAGAACCTGAACTTCAAACAGGGTCGCGTGCAACAGTTCAACCTGAATGTCGAGCACCAGTTGCCCGGAAATATCGTGCTGACCGTTGGCTATGCGGGCTCGCGCAGCCATCACATTCTAGTGGATGGTCTGAACTTGAACGTGACCTCCCCCAGTGCGTGCCCCGGCGGGGCGAACGCCGTGCCCGGATACACTCTTGGTTGCGGCCTGAGTCCAACCACTCCCCCGTACCAGTTCGGAGTCATCTCCAACCAGAATGACGCAGGCAATGCTCGCTACGACTCTCTTCAGATAAAGGCGGAAACTAAGAGCGCACGGCACGGGATCTATGCCCTGATCGGTTATACCTACTCCCGCACCTTTGACTCCGGGTTCGCGGATGGCCTGGGTACGTTCCCAGGGGCCACCTACTTCCCATTGCCCGGGACGCAGCAGGCGGATTGGGGCTTGTCTCAGATCAACCTCAACCACCAATTTACCGCCAGCGTCCTCTATGATTTGCCTTTCGGAAAGGGCAAACAGTTCGGCAGCAACTGGAGTGGTCCGGTCAACACCATCCTGGGGAATTGGGAAGTGGATGTCATCGAAAAGGTCACTTCCGGGTTCCCGCTCTTTGTGGTCAACAGCGCCAACGCATCGGGAGTCAATTTCCAATGGAACGGCAACAGTTTGAACCGGCCTGACCAGGTAGGCGACCCCAACAAACCGGGACCGGTGGCTGCCAACCCCGGTTGCAAGAACCCTCCCACCGCAGTGCATACACTGGATCATTGGTTCAATCAGTGCGCCTTCATGGCTGCGGCACCCGGGGAGCTGGGTAATGCCAACCGCGCGCCCCTCTACGGACCGCGTTTCGTGAACACCGACTTCTCGGTCATCAAGCACTTTGTGCTGCCCTATCGCGAAGGCATGATGCTGGATTTCCGGGCGGAGTTCTTCAACATCTTTAACCATGCGCAGTTCTTCATGTCGGGTGGTGGCAGCGGCATGCAGGACATCAATGCGGCTTCCAGCTTCGGGGTGGTGAACGGTACTGTGAACAACCCCCGCGTGGTCCAGTTTGCCCTCAAGCTTAAGTTCTAGGGCAGGCGGGTCGACGACTCAACTTCGGGCAGACCGAGCAAGCTGGTCCCAACCCAGGCTTTCGCTCAGTCTGCCCTTAAGTTTGCAAATAAGACGTTCCGTGGAGAGAAATGAATCGATGCCTGTGGAAACCCGCGCCTGCGCTCCTGCTGGCCGTCTTCCTTTCTATCTCCGCCGCAGGTCAGAAGATCAAGGTCATCGTCGATCAGGACGCCCGTGGGCCCGGCACGAGCGATCAGCAGGCCATTCTGGTCTTCCTCCAGTCAGAAAAGTTTGAAGTCCTCGGCATTACTACCGTCAGCGGCGATCAGTGGGTTAAGGAAGAGACGCAGCATGTCCTGCGCCTGGAGGAAATTGCCAAGCGTACCGACGTCCCAGTGATCCAGGGCGCCGAATTTCCCTTGGTTAACTCCAAAGAGGAGACCGAGCGTTGGGAGGCAATCTACGGGAAATTTGAGTACAAGGGATGCTGGACCGAGCGCTTCGCCGCCAATCGCTCGACGGTCTACGAGCAGCCCTATCACCCGCCTGACGTTGTTCCACCCATGGCCGAGGGGGAGCCTCACATTGAGGCGGCACCCGGCACCGCCACGGAATTCATCATCAAGATGGTCCACAAGTATCCGGGCGAAGTGGTTCTGTGGGCGGGTGGCCCCCTCACGAACTATGCCCTGGCTCTGAAGCTGGATCCTTCCGTGGCGACCCTCGCCAAGGAGTTTGTCATGATGGGCGGCGGACTTTACGCCGACAAGGGTGCGATCGATCCCGGCGCGCTCGACGCTCGGAGGGAATTCAACTGGTGGTTCGATCCCGAGGCTGCCCGCATTGTGCTGCGTGCGCCGTGGAAGAAGATAACCGTCACCCCGATCGATATCTCCGTCAAGACACGTTTCACCACGGAGATGAAGGCCACTATCTCCAAGGCAGGCACTCCGGTCACTCAGTATCTGGACAAGTATTCGTTGCCGGGCTACATGTGGGACGAGATCGCCGGCGCGGCCTTGATCGATCCCTCTATCATCATCGGCCAGAAGCAGCTCTACATGGATATTGACGTTGATCACGGGGCCAGCTATGGCAAGACGCTCTTCTGGGGCCCCAAGACCCAGGTGCCATCGTACCTGCGAATGGCCAACGTTCAGTTCGATATTGACGCGGAGAAGTTCTACAAACTCTACATAGATTTGATGACCCGGCCTGCCCGATGACGGCGCGCAGATTCGGCTTCACGATTGTCATCCTGTTGCTGTCCAGTTCCTTCGCCCTCGCGCAGCCACGCGCCAAGGTAATCATCAACGAAGATTGCTCCGGGCCCGGCGGCAGCAACATGCAGACCCTCCTTTTGCTGATCCAGTCGCCACAGGTTGAAGTTCTGGGGATCACAGTGGTCAGCGGAAATCAATGGCGCGATGAAGAGGTCGCGCGCACCTTGCGCCTGCTCGAGATCATTGGCCGTACCGATATCCCAGTCGTGCCGGGCGCCGTTTTCCCCCTGGTTCGCCGCCGCGAAGAAGCCCAGCTGTGGCAGGAGCGTTACGGGAAGGTGGCCTTCGCGGGTGCCTGGGACGACCGGTGGTGGCACGAGCCATTTGTTGTCCCTCAGCTCGCCGAAGGCCAGCCCACCACCAGGCCCGCGGACGAAGACGCCGCTCATTTCCTGATTCGCATGGTGCACAAGTATCCGCACGAGGTGACCATCTACGAAGGTGGGCCGATGACCAACCTCGCGCTGGCAATTTCAATTGATCCCGACTTCCCCTCTCTGGCGGAGGGACTCGTCTTCATGGGCGGGAGCGTGAGCCCGCAGACCGACGACCCTGAATTCGTTAACAATCCCCGCCACGAGTTCAATTTCTGGTTTGATCCGGAGGCCGCGCAGATCGTGTTGCGGGCAGGCTGGAAGAAGATCGTTTGTACGCCGGTGGACATTTCCATCAAAACCCACCTGACGCCGGAGATGATCAAGCAGATCGACGCCGGCGGGACGCCGCTCGCGCACTACGTTGCCCGCTATTACGAGTCCGGCCAGGGCGGCACCTACATGTGGGACGAGCTCGCCGCGGCGGCGTGGATCGACCCTACCCTGATCACCAAGCGCGAAACCCGCTACATGAGCGTGGACCTCAACCGCGGTGCAGGATACGGAAACACCCTGACCTGGACGGAGCGTGACAAACCGAAAACCGGCGTTCAACTGGTGGAAATCCAAGTGGACCTGGACGGCGAGAAGTTCAACCGGATGTTCGTGGGCCTGATGACTGCCGCTACACTACCAGCTCAAGCGGCGGCCAAGTAGACGTAGCGCAGGACAAAGAGAATGGTCAGGATCCACAAGACAATACTCACATCACGATACTTCCCCGCCGCAACCTTCACGATCGAATAAGCAATCACGCCCAGGCTCAATCCTGTCGCGATGCTGAAGGTCAGCGGCATGGCGAGCATGGTCAGGAATGCCGGGAACGCCTCGGTGAATTCCGACCAATCAACGCGCGCGATAGACTGAGTCATCAGCGCACCAACCAGGATCAGCGCCGGCGCGGTGGCAAAACCGGGAATGGCCACGGCAACGGGAGAGAAGAACACCGCCACCAGAAACAGGCCTGCCACGAAAACATTGCTCAGTCCGGTACGGGCTCCCACGGCGATGCCGGCAGCGCTCTCGATGTAGCTGGTCACGGTGGAGGTCCCGGTCAACGAGCCGAAGATGGTTCCCACGCCGTCGGCCAGCAGAACCCGCCCGACTCGCGGGATCTGCCCGTTCTTGACAAACCCGGCCTGCTCGCACACTCCCACTAGGGTCCCTACGTTGTCGAACAGATCCACAAATAGGAAGGCAAAGATAATCTCGAGCAAACCCAGGTGAAGCGCACCCCGCAGATCCAGCTGCAAAAACGTGCTGCTGGCATGCGGCATCGAGACCAGCGCTGAGGGCCAGTGGGCGATCCCGCGAGCAAAGCCCACCAGCGTCGTGCCAAGAATTCCCAGCAGGATGGCGCCATTGACCTTCCGCGCCATCAACACCAGCGTCAGAACGATTCCCAGACAAGCTGTCTGCACTTCAGGATGGGACAAGGTGCCAATACTCACGAACGTCGCGGGATTGGCCACGACCAGCTTGGCATTGCGCAATCCGACAAAGGCGATGAATAATCCGATGCCGGCGGCAGTCGAGTGCTTCAGGCAGTCAGGAATGCCGTTGACAATCTGCTCCCGCACTCGCGTGACGGTGAGCAGGACGAACAACACACCCGAGAAGAAAACGACCCCCAACGCCGTGCGCCAGGGGATGTTCATCCCAATACAGACCGAGTAGGTGAAGTAGGCATTGAGCGACATGCCCGGCGCCATGGCGATGGGATAGTTGGCGTAGAGCCCCATGACCAGTGAAGCCGCTGCCGATGCAATGCAAGTCGCGAAGACAACCCCTTCGGCGGGGATTCCCGCCTGCGCCAGAATCTGCGGATTTACCACCACGATGTAGGCCATCGTCATGAAAGTGGTCAAGCCACCGAGCAGTTCCCGGCGCACTGTAGTTTGGTGTTCTGCGAGCTTGAAATAGCGATCGAGCAATGTGGTTCCGCGATGGCTTAGTGACTCATAAGCTCCACAAACAGGTTCTCGAACTTCTGTGCATCGACCTCCATCTGAACACTCGCAGGATGGAGCCGGGCGGGCGGCGCAAGATGCCCCAACCACTTCTCGCGATCTACATTTCCGGGACCGCTGTACGGCAGGAAGAACGTGGGAATGTCCGGGAGAGGCTTCCAGATCACGGTGTGGCCGTACTTTGGCCCGTGATCGGTGTCCACGTCCAGATACATGGTTTCAGACTTCTTGATCACCGAAGGATCGATGATGGAAGCCACGGTTAGCTCATCCCACATCATCGACCAGGTGGAGGTTCCCTCCGGCGGCTTGGCTTCCAGGTACAACTGCTTCACATGGTTGGACAGCGGGCCACCGGACGCGACGATCCGCTGCATCAGCTGCGCACTGGACCAGACCTGCGCACCCGCTTCAAACGGTGTGATGATGATTTCCTTCCACGGCTCGCGCATCACGATCGAAGCGGCTTCCGGGTCCCACCACCAATTGAGTTCCGGTCCCCCGGAACTGCTTCCGCCCATGATGTAGAGAGCTTTCGTGAGCGGCACGATTGCGGGATCCATGCGCACTGCAAGGGCGACATTGGTCAGGGGGCCAGCGGCATAGAGGACGACCTCGCCCGGATTGGCGCGGATGGTGTCGATGATGAAATCGGCAGCACGACCCGGTTTCGGCTTGACCTTGGGATAGCCGCCGGGCGGCGGCCAGGTCTCGCTGGGCTTCGGGGCATCGGGATTGAATGAACCGTGCCACTCGATGTACGAGCCATAGATCGCTTCCCGCAACTCCTGCTCGCGCCGGGTGTTGAGCAGAGGATTCTGGGCACCTTTGATCACAGGGACATCAGTGCGCCCGGTCTGTTCTGTGGCCCACAGGGCGAACACGGTTGCCGGCTCGACCCATTGATCGCCGCTCACGGTCGTGATGCCCAGCAGGTCAATCTGGGGGGCACGAAGGAGCATGAGCAGTGAGAGGAAGTTGGTGCCGGTAGGGCCACCGCTGTCTTGATCGGCGATGACCTTGATTCTTTTCTGCTGCCCGAAAGCGGCAGGGAAGATCAAAAGCAAGACGGCGGAGAGGATTGCCAATTTTTTCATAGTGTCGGTCTACTTAGGCGGCGAGGCAGGAGGCTGGCTCCGCAGCGTGTAAACGAACTCCTTGATGTCATGGCGCTGGCGTTCCGCGTCGCCCGCCGACTCTTTCTTTAGCTGGCTGTAGACTTCAAGTTCTTGTTGAGCTTTTAGCTGTTTCCCATTCTGTCGATAGACCTGTGCGAGGCGGTAATATGCCTCCTCAAGACGGGGAGTGGCCTCGATAGCTCGCTGGTATGCCGAGATTGCCTGAGGAAAGTCCTTCTGCTCCGCATAGAGAATTCCCATTTGCAGATATGCGGCACCGAGCTTCGGATCAAGATGAACGGCTTTGTGCAACAGGGAATTCACTTGCGGATAATTGGAGGTGTCCTCGGGACTCTTCCGCTGTTTCCAGAGACTCACTGCGTAGTAGTAGTTAGCTAAAGCATTTTCGGGTTCAAGTCTTACGAAACGCTCCAGCCTTTCTGCGACTCCCGGCAGCGGGGCGATCTCCACGTCCTCTATTTTCCCCAGAAACAGGTAGGGCGTCGGATCGTAGGGTTTCAGATCGGACGCCTGGCAGAGACAGCGGGCAGCCTGATCGTAAGAACCGCGGTCGTACAACGCGACGCCGAGGCCAAGCAGCATCCGCATGGAAGTCGGGAACAAACGGTTGCCCTTTGCTAAAACCTCAATGGCGGGATCAACCGCGCGGTGCAGCAGAAGTTCTCCTCCCCAATCGAAGAGGTTAGGCTCTGTGGGGTCCAACTCCGCGGCCGCTTGAAATTGATGCACGGCTTCGAGAGGATTGCCGAGCTGTTCCTCGACCTTGGCCATCAAGTGATGCAGGGAGGCCTTGTCCTGAGTGGTCCTGTCTGCCGGGTTGAGCCGGGAAGCCCGCTCAAGGTAGGGAAGCGCCTCTCGAGGCTTACCCTCCGCAAGGAGGGACTCTCCCTGTTGGTAGTTCGCGTCGAAGCTCTCGGGTGCATGTGCCGCGGCACGCGGAGACTTTTCGGTGGCGGCTTGGCCCGAATGGGCCTGGCTCGATGAGTCCTTGCCAAGCGACACTGTGTCCTTTGCAAGCGACTCTTTGGTCCGCAACACCGTGTCAGAGCCATGCCCGCCGGGAGTGGTGGCGTCGGTGACTCCGGCAACGGTAAACTTCGGCTCGTCGAAAAAAGCGGGGGCTACTGATTGGGTGTCTTGCCGTGTCGCGGGCGGTTTCACCGAATCGGTGACTGGCTGACACTGCGTCAAGGCTTGGGCCGGAACGAGAAGACTGATCGTCACCACTGCCAGGCAGCTTAGGGCAGGTGCGTCCGCAAATCTACTTGCCGCCTTGCAAATGTGGTTCATGGTCAAGGTCGATGCGTAATGACGTCAACTAACCTGGCGATGAACCGCTATTCTAGCGGTCGGGGCCGCGATCCGCAATCGGCTCCCGCAACCCTCAGGGGCAGTCCTAAAAGCGCTGGTGGGAGTGGCGGGCAGGCATTACAATGGCACTCTTTCCAGGAGGGGCTTACGGTGAAGAGGCAATCCATCGGTGTCTTTCTAGCGGTTCTTCTTGCAATCGCAGCAGCTGAGTCGCGGGCGGAGAAGATCAAGGTCGTCGTCGATCAGGATTCGCGCGGCCCCGCCACGACCGACATGCAGTCCATCCTGATTTTTCTGCAGTCGGACAAGTTCGACGTGCTGGGTGTGACGACGGTCAGCGGCGATCAGTGGGTGAAAGAGGAGACCCAGCGCACGTTGCGGCTGCTGGAAATCGCCGGGCGCACGGACGTTCCCGTGGTCGAGGGCGCCGAGTTCCCGTTGCTGAATTCCAAGGCGGAAACCGAGCGCTGGGAAGCTCTCTACGGCAAGCTGCACTACAAAGGCTGCTGGAGTGATTTTTCCAAGCGGCCGGCAAACACTCCGCCTGCATTTCGCGAAGGGTATCACGATCCCGCTGTGGTTCCGGTGCTGGTTGAGGGCGTGCCGCACACCAAGCCACTCGACGAAACCGCTGCACACTTCATCGTGCGCATGGTCCACAAGTATCCGAGAGAGGTAGTGGTCTGGGCAGGGGGGCCGCTGACCAATATTGCGCTCGCTCTGCGCCTTGACCCGGAAGTGGCGTCGCTCGCCAAGGAGCTGGTGCTGATGGGCAGTGGAATGTACGCCGACAACGGCGGAATCAGCGGGGATGCCCGCCGGGAATTCAACTGGTGGTTTGATCCGGAAGCCGTCCGCATCACCATGCGCGCTCCCTGGAAGAAAGTCACGATCACACCTGTGGACATCTCGATCAAAACCAAGCTCACACCGGACATCATGGCCGCCATCGCTAAGGCGGATACACCAGTGGCTCGCTACCTTACCGAGTATTCGGTCGAGAGCTTCATGTGGGATGAATTGTCGGCAGCAGCCATGATCGATCCTTCGATGATTACCGGCCAGAAAGAACTCTACGTGGATATCGACATCGACCACGGGCCCAACTACGGCGAGACCCTATTCTGGGAGAAAGGGACCGAGCTTCCGTCCTACGAGCGGCTGGCGACCGTGCAGTTCGATGTGGACGCTAAGAAACTGTACGATCTGTACATCAAACTGATGACGCAGCCGCCAAGGTCTAAGCCCTGATCGCTGGCAACGCAGAGCAGTACGCGGAATGGGAGATAAGAGGACAACCAGCATGGGATCAACGTCAGGTCGCATCACACGCCGCGAATTCGTAGCTGCTTCCGCGGCTGGGGTAGTGGCAGGTAGCCTGGCCCGCGCCACCTGGGCCGCAGGGCTCGAGCAGTCAGCGGCCCGCGGTCCTTTCCGCGTCATCATTGACACCGATCCGGGAGTGGACGACGCGCTCGCCTTGCTGCTCGCCATGCGGTCGCCGGAGCTGAAGATTGAAGGCATCACGCCGGTTGCGGGAAACGTTCCCCTGGAACTGACGCTTCCTAACGCCCTGCGCATGGTCGAGATTGCCGGACGCACCGACATTCCCGTGGCTGCAGGCGCGAAAGCGCCCTTGGTGCGCCGCCTGATTACTGCTGCACAGGTGCACGGCGAGAACGGACTGGGGGGAGCAGTTTTTCCCGAGCCGACAACTAAACCCATCGCCGAGCCAGCGGCGGAATTCATCCGCAATACCGTTCGTAAGCATCCCGGAGAAGTGACGCTGATCACTATCGGCCCATTGACGAATATTGCCACCGCGCTGAACTCTGACTCGGAACTCGCAGGCCTGGTCCCACGTCTGGTCATGATGGGAGGGTCGCTGTCGGGAGGCAATGTTACGCCCGCCGCGGAGTTCAACATCTATGTGGATCCGGAGGCAGCACGCGTCGTGTTTCAATCCGGCATTCCCATCACCATGGTCGGTCTCGACGTCACCCGCAAAACGTCACTGACGGAGGACCATGTCCGCACACTCCAGGCTGGACAGAATGCTGTTAGCCAGGCCGCAGCAAAGATCGCCCGCAATGCCATCGATCACACCCGCGCGCAGGGATTTCTGATCGGACCGAACATGCACGATTCGCTCGCCCTCGCGGCATTTCTCGATCCTTCGATCTTGAAGTGGAAGGAGTACTACGTCGATGTTGAAACCGCGGGCGAACTGACTGCAGGAGAAACCGTCGGCTACAGCCCCACTGCAGGCGACGACCAACGCCGTCCGGAATTGGCAAAGCAGGCGGCTATGGCAATGCAGATTCGCGGATCGGCTCCCACCCTGGCCAGTACCAAGACGTCGGCGATTGTGAGAGACAAATTTGTGCCCAACACCAACGTGGCCGTGGATGTGGATTCGGCAAGATTCTTCGATCTGCTGATTGGGCGGTTGGCGGGGAAGACGTAAGAAGATTGTGTCATGCTGAGCGAGACTGGACTTCGCGCTCGAAGTCCAGACGGAGTCGAAGCATCCCTACCCTGAGGATGTGCTCGCTCGGGATTCCTCGTCACTTCGATCCTCGGAATGACAAGAATTAGGTCTTCTTTGTAGACTGCCGAAGAGGCAATGATGAAACTCAGCCGACTCTTGATAACGGCTTTATTGCTTGCCCTCTCTCTCCCCGCCTGGTCTCAGGACAAACGCAAGATCATCATCGACGAGGACGGAGCGGGTCCGGGCGGGACCGACCAGCAGACCATTCTCATGCTGATCCAGTCTCCACAGACCGAGGTCCTGGGCGTCACCGTGGTCACGGGCGATCAGTGGCTCAAGGCGGAGGTAGCGCACACCTTGCGCATGCTGGAGCTCATCGGGCGAACTGACATTCCGGTGGTGCCGGGGGCGGAGTACCCGCTGGTTCGGCAGAAGGTAGCGACGGAACTCTGGGAACAGCGTTACGGTTCGGTCGCCTGGCTGGGCGCGTGGACTCCCAAGTACTACCATCCGCCAGACCAGCTGGGAGAAATGCCGGAAGGCGTGCCTACCACCAAGCCGTCCGACGAAGACGCCGCGCATTTTCTGGTGCGCATGGTTCGCAAGTTCCCGCACGAGATCACCATCTACGCGGGCGGTCCGATGACCAACATTGCCCTGGCCATTTCGCTCAACCCCGAGTTTGCCGGACTGGCCAAGGAGCTGGTGTTCATGGGTGCGAGCCTGAATCCGCAGACCGCCGATCCTGAGTTCATCAATGCTCCCCGGCATGAATTCAACATTTGGTTTGATCCCGAGGCGGCGCACATCATGCTGCGTGCGCCGTGGAAGAAGATCGTCTGCACGCCGGTGGACATCTCGGTAAAGACACAGCTGACCGCGGAATTGATCAACCGGATCAAAGGGGCCAATTCACCAGCTGCGCGATACATCGGCCAATACTCGCGCCTGTACGGCGAGTACAACTATCTGTGGGACGAACTGGCAGCGGCCGCGTGGCTCGATCCCAGCGTGATTACGAAGAAAGAAACGCGGTACATGGATGTGGACCTCGACCGCGGCGCGGGGTACGGAAACATCCTGACGTGGACGGACCAGGACAAACCCAAAGTCGAAGTCCAACCAGTCGAAATCCAGGTCGATCTCGATAGTGAGAAGTTCTACAAGATGTTTGTGGAGCTGCTGACGGCGGAGACGCCCAAACACTAGAACCTGTCCGATAAATAGCTGAGGTTGTTTTGGGCTTGAGTTTTCGTGCAGATGACGGCACAAAAGAAATGGCACTGGCGATGCCGGCGGAACCACGAATGCGAGCGCGGGGAGAGGTGTCGGATGCGGTCCGGCTTGGCTGCATGAAAATAGTGCTGCGCTATTTGTGGGGACCGAATTAGTCGCGTCCGCGTGACTTCAAACGAAAGCTCACCCATTAATTTGGAGGCAAGATTTGCAGCCACCGTTCCGATCCAAGCAGGAAGTCATCATCAACGCGCCTTTGGAAGCGGTGTGGTCGTTCAGCATGGATCTCACGAAGATCCCGGAGTTCCATCCTCGCGTGGTCAAGGTTGATCTTCTTTCTGGCAAGACCCTCCGCGAACCAGGCGCGTCATATCAATGTCATCTTTCGGGCGGGAAGCACACGTGCATCGAGAAGGACATCGAAATTGTCCCGCTGCAGAAGATCGTCACTGTGTTGCCGGAGGACACATTCGGGATCAGCAAGATTCTCAGCGATTACAGAGTGGAAACGACGTTCCAAACGCTCGGCCATCGGTCAACCAAGGTGGAAATTAGCCACTATTACTCGACGACAACCCTGAAAGCCAAGCTCCTCAACTTAATCGCAAAAGGTAAGATCGCCCGCGAAACCCAGGCAACATTGAATGCTGCCAAAGGCACGATAGAGGCTGCCTGCCGTGCGGGATAGGGGTTTATCAGACCGGTTCTAAGCAAGTGTCGTCCCTGAAGGGACTCGGGATCATTCTGCATCCCTACCCAGCACTGACGTGCTGGGCTATTGAATCCCGTCGCTGCGCGACTGTTGTAGTGGGCTGCTTTCTTCAACGTAGCGTACTGCCCGCGACTCATGTCATCCGGAACCGGCGGCCTGAACTGAGCCGAAAGCGGGCCCACCCCTCACGTCACCTCTGTAGTTCCTTCAGCATCTGCTTTGCCTGCGCGTGATCGGGATGTTGTTTGAGCAGTTCAAGGAGGACGGCACGGGCCTTGTCTGGCGCGCCTTCCAGGGCGTAGACCCGGGCAAGGTTCAAGTAAGACTGGTCGAAGGCAGGCGCAACCCGAATGCACTCTTCAAAACTTGCAACCGCCTGATCGCGCCGCTGGGTACGCAGGTAAAGCACCCCGAGGTTGTTGATCGCTTCGGGATAGCCCGGCCGAAGCCTCAACGCCCGCTGCAGATACTCATACGCGCGCCCGGAATCGTCGAGCTGGGCATAGACCATCCCCAGGCTATAGTTCGCCTCCGGGTCATCGGGGCCCACTGCGACCGCGTGTTCCAGCGTCTTGCGGGCTTCCTCCCACTGCTTCTGCTGGCGGTATGCGTTCCCCAGGTTGTCGAGTGCGATCAGGTGATCGGGGCTCAGCCGCAGCGCTTCCTGAAAGTAGGGAATGGCGTCGGCTGTACGCCCTTCACGCGTGGCAAGCAGCCCCAGATTGTTCCAGGCGTTGGGAAGAGTGTCAGGATAACTGGCTTGCAGTTTTGTGACCTGCGCAAAGCTCTCGCGAGCCTCGGCGGTTTTCTGCTGTTGCAGGTACACGCTGCCGAGCCCGTAGAGGGCTTCCGCGCTCGATGGGTCGTCTCTTAGGGCGCGCTGGAACGACGCACCAGCTTGACCGTAATAGCCACGCTGAAAGAAGACCGATCCATAAGAGAGATAGTTGCGCGAAAATTCTGTGGTTTCGGCCACCCCCGGAAATGGAAGCGCCTTAGCCAAGCGTTCGGCCTTGGTTTGCGGAATGTGCCGGAAGTCTCGCTCGATGTGCTCTGGGTTCACCGGTCCCTGATAAACCTTGACGATGTCTCCGTTGGCGTCTATCAAGAACGAGGTTGGCAGGCTGAGGTCGCGGTGCCGATCAAACAGATAACGATAGAGAATGTTGTAGATGCCGGCCACGTCATCCGATCCGCGAAGAATCGGGAGGGACAGCCCGCGCGCCAGCGATTGAACCTTGCCGCCATCGACGGGATCGTCAACATTAATCGTGAGCAGTTGGAGACCTTGTGCCGCCCAGCCCGCGCGGAGCCGGTTGAGGGTCTTCAATTCCTGCTCGCATTCCGCTGATCCCGCAACCCAAAAGTGGAGCAGAGCAGGCTTGCCGCGCAGCGGCACGAGCGTGTGGATATTTCCGTTCAGGTCGGGGAGAGAAAAATCCGGCGCGGCGACGGGAGCGAGCAACCAGGTCTCGACGGGAGTTGGGAACGACTCGAGGGCTGGCCAACCAACTGGGTGCCGTCCCTGAAGGGACTCGGGCTCTTCCCTCGCCAGCTGTCCCGGCACTCCCGTGCCGGGCTGTCCCATCCCGCCGCTGCGCGGCTTGGTCGCAGTTGTTTCCTGGCTGTGTCGTCCTACCGGGGGCGTCTTGAACGCTTCCACCCGACTTGGCTCCGATCCCTCTTCCACCCAAACTCTGTGATTGATCGGCAAGTCGTGCAGTTCCTGCACTAAACCACCTGGCCAGCGGATCGACGCCCGCACCGGACCTTTCGTGTTTCCCAAGCCAAAAAAAACCTCTTTACTGTGCTGAGAAAGGAACCCCGATCCTGCCTGCAGCGAGCGAGTCTGGCGTCCAGAGGAGGTTTCCACGGTGACAACCACCCCGATGGCGTCGCGATTGCTCTTCGTTCCCCGGAGGCGGAATGCGATCGACGGCGGTAAAGCCTCCATGACGTTCTTCAACAGGCGCAACTGCGGACCATTGCGGTTCTTCAGGAACACTTCAAGCCGGCCGTCATGATCGAAATCAGCGAGGGCGAACGCCCTGCCATCTTCCAGAAAGTCCATGCCGACCGCGTCTGAAACGTCAGAGAACGTCCCGTCGCGATTGTTTGCGTAAAAGACGTTGCGCTCGTATCCGCTCCAGGTGCCGTCCGCCCGGATGAGTTCGTTGATAGCGCTCCATCCCTGTTCGTAACCGTGAGAAGGCTTGGCTTCGTCCGGCGATTTGGCAACCACTTGCCGCCAGAAAAAACTGTTCAGATCTTCACGCGAGGGACCAGAGACCATGCCATTCGCGATGTAGAGATCGGGGAAGCCGTCGTGATCGAAATCCCACGCGTCGCTCGACCACGACCAGCGCCCCATGCCCACTCCGGCGACGCCAGTCTTGTCCTGAAACGCGCCATCATTGTTGCGCAGCAGGGAATTTCCCAGCGCATGTTTTTGATAGAGCGCCCGGACCTCCTGGGGCGAGTCTTTCTTGAAGCTGTCCTGCTTTGATACGCGCTCCCCCGCCGCGGTCCACATATTGGCGACGTAGAGGTCTTCCATGCCGTCATTGTCGTAATCCAACCAGCACACACTCATGCCGGCGCCCACATCCTCAACTCCCGACTGCGGGGCAACATCGGTAAATGTCCCGTCGCCGTTATTGCGGTAGAGGTTCTTCCGGCCGAAGTCATTCACCACATAGAGATCGGGCCAGCCGTCGCGGTTGTAGTCGCTCCAGCCACAGCAGAAGCTGTAACGCGTGTTGTTCTGATTGAGGCCCGATTGCGCGGTAACGTCGCGAAACGTTCCGTCACGGTTGTTGTGCATCATGAAATTAGGCGGGCCGTTCTCCGCGTCATAATAAGGACTGGGGTATTTGTACTGATCGGTGCCCTGGTAGTAGACGTACAGGCAAAAGTAGATGTCCAGCCAACCGTCACGGTCGTAGTCGGCGGCCGCCGCGCCGGTGAAAGTTCCTTGCGGAGGATTGGCGAACTTGAAGGCGTCGGGTTTCGGGCTGAACTTGCCGTTGCCTTGGTTCACGAACAAAAGTGGGCCGCTCGTCCGCACCACGATCAAATCTTGGCGTCCGTCGTTATCAAAGTCGGCAAAGAGGGCGCATGCGGTATTCTCTAAGACTCCCGCGCCGGAAGTTTCGGTGATGTCCTCGAACGTTCCGTCCCCCCGGTTTCGGTACAGCCGATTGGGAAGGCCGGCCGGCTGGCATATGTAGAGATCGTCGAACCCGTCATCGTCGATGTCACCAACGGAAACTCCATTGTGCCCGTAGATGTCGATGCCGCACGCGCCGTCGAGAACCGTTCTCCAATAGTCGGATCCGTGCAGCAGTTGGGCGGAGTAGGAGGGAGAACCGCCGAGCGCTTGTGCGGAGATATCTGCAAAGACCGGGCTGGCAGCGCGGCTGCGCGTCTCATCCAGCGTCCTCAAGGTGCTGAGGCGAAACTCGCCGGTGGAATCCGCTTCCCATTCCAAGTCCCAATAGCCGATACGTTGTTCGCGGTGGAAATCTTCTCCCGAGCCGACCAGGTCGTAACGAACGCGAGTGCGCAAATTGCGGGGTCGGGTTGCGTCAATGGTCGTGACCTGAAATTCCGCGGTGACGACTTGCGAAAAAAACCTGAGAGCAGATCGCAGTTCCCGGAGAAACCCATCGCGCCCAA
>JAIQFW010000249.1 GCA_020073105.1 Terriglobia bacterium | reverse complement strand
GTGCTCGGCGGGATACGCGTACACTGCCTTCTCGGCTCCGCCGTGCACCGTGAGATCCGCCTGCTGATCGCCAGCGAGATTCAGGTTGCTGATCGTCACCGGCCTATCCACGGGTTCCTTGAAAATTCCTGTTTGGACCGTCATACCCTTCCAGACGACTTCACGTGGCAGTCCAACATTTACCGAAATGA
Organism: Terriglobia bacterium; assembly: GCA_020073105.1. Lineage (GTDB taxonomy): Bacteria > Acidobacteriota > Terriglobia > Terriglobales > Acidobacteriaceae > JAIQFW01. Next base: position 6,842 of record JAIQFW010000249.1, on the reverse strand, counting down.
CTTGCACAGGTGTTCTCCCCATTACGAACCGATGTGAGACGCGGGCCGCGTCAGCATGCGGCCCTGTCTTGACTGTAGCTGCAGCGAGCCCGAATGCGCTTCAGCTTCTCGTTCACAAATCACATTCACGCAGCACTGGCCTGCGTTGTTAGCTTGCGATTGAGAAACTCCCGAATGGCGTCGGCAATCTCCCGCTGATGCGTTTCCAGCGCGAAGTGACCGGTGTCGTAGAAGCGTACTTCGGCGTTCGGGTTGTCGTGCTTGAACGCTTCGGCCCCGGGCGGAAGAAGGAACGGATCGTTTTTGCCCCAGACCGCGAGCAGTGGCGGCCGTTTTGTACGGAAGTACTCCTGGAACTTCGGGTAGAGCGCGACGTTGCTGGCATAGTCCAGGAACAAGTCGAGCTGGATCTCATCATTGCCGGGCCGGGCCAGCAGCGCAGAGTCAAGCTGGTACGCCTCCGGCGCCACCAACGTCTCGTCTTGGACGCCATGAAGGTATTGAAACTTGGTCGCTTCCGGCGTGAGGAAGTCACGTAAAGCAGCGCGATTCTCGGCGGTTGGCTCGTTCCAGTATTTCTGGATCGGGTTCCAGCCTTGGCTCAGGCCCGCCTCATAAGCATTGCCGTTCTGCGAGATGATGGCCGTGACTCGCTCCGGATGCGCTAGCGCGAGGCGGAATCCCACGGGCGCGCCGTAATCGAAGACGTAAATTGCGTAGCGTTCGAGGCCGATCGTTTGTGCGAACTTGTCGATCAGCTTGGCTAGTTGCTCAAACGTATAGCGGAACTGCTTTCGGTCGGGTGCATCCGAGAAGCCGAATCCTGGCAGGTCGGGCGCGATCACGTGGTAGCGGTCGGCCAGGCTTGGAATGAGGTTGCGAAACATGTGCGACGACGTCGGAAAGCCGTGCAGCAAGAGAATGGCGGGGGCGGTTTTCGGGCCGGCTTCACGATAGAAGATCTTGGAACCGTCGACGATAGCATGTTGGTACCTGGTCATAGTGTGTCTCCTCAAGAATGCGTTCTGGCAATCCGATGCTGGTAGCGTCTCAGCAACGTTTTGCCCGCTCACCCCATCAGATGTACTAACTGATAAAAAGATACATTATCGGTGTTATACTCTGGTGGTGGAAACATGAGAAAGAACGAGACAATCCCTGATTCCGACTGGAGGGACGGGTTTCTCTTCGTCGGCAACGATTTGGCTTTGGATTTCCTGAATACGCGTCCGGTTCAGAACGGCGAGCCCACGGAATTGCTCCCTGATTTCGGCGCGCTCTTAAGATGGTTTCAGGCGGCTGGGTTGCTGAGCTCTCATGCGGTGGCAAAGCTCCAACGGCAGTCAGGAGAATCGGCGGCGGCACGGCGAACCCTGGACGCAATGCGGCAGTTTCGCGAGAAGCTGAGGAAAGAGGTTCTTGCATGGGAAGGTGGTGCCGACGTCCATCACGCCACCGTGGAGGAGCTGAATCGGCTGATGGCGGCGCATCCCATGCTTAGCAAGTTACAGGCTAGCGGGAACATTCCCTCTTTGGAGCTGTGGTTCGAACCGCGCCAACCCGAAGACCTGTTCGCCCCACTGGCACACAGTGCAGCGAGGCTGTTTGCGGGTGTCGATCACAATCGTGTCCGCAAGTGTGGACAGTGCGTTCTGCATTTCCATGACACCAGTAAGAAGGGGACACGCCGCTGGTGCAGCATGCAATTGTGTGGAAACCGCCTCAAAGTTGCGGCCTATGCTGCTCGCCAACGCCGGAATGCTCACGAGAGATAAGACACGGTCACGTTGAATGGAGCTACCTTCGTGGTTCACGTATGGCAGTCGGCCCGCATCGATACCCCATCACCGCTCGCCTATGAGGCTCTACGAACCCCATGCGCGCGTAAAAGGGGAGGTTCCAGGGTGCGGTGCGGAACGTCGTCAGGGTCAACACGGCATACCCCGAGTCGGTCGCCCACTCGCACACTGATTTGACGAGTGCCGTGCCCAAGCCCCGCCGCCCATGAGATGGGTCGACGTCAATCTCTTCGAGATGCGGCAGGTCATGCGCGAGCATCTTCACCAACGCGAAGCCAACTGGCGTATTCCCCGCCGAGACCACCCACAGCCGCCCATCGCGGGCGGCATCCGCGAACGTGCGCTCGTCCGTGGTCTCGGCCAGCACGGACTCCGGGGCGTAGCCCCTGAGCAGCCGGGCCGCCGCCAGCTCGATCGCAGGGAGCGCAGGAATCTGCTCGGCCTGAGCTGCGCCGATCGAGTATCCCCGCGTCGCCAGGTCCCTCAGCTCAATCGAGTCTGGGGAAGATTGCCGCGTTTCTGCGGATTTGGTTTCCATGTCTGATTGCCTTACTTAAGGCGTCAAGACGACCTTGCCGATTGTTTGCCTGTTCGACACGGCTTCGAACGCCTTCTTGACCTCAACAAGCGGGAAAGTGGTGTTTGCGAACAATTTGATTCTTCCTTGCGAAATCAACTTCAGGAGCTCCGGAACACATTCAGCGATCTTCTCTGCTCCCAGTGTGGGAACATTGAAGCCAATCAACGTTTGGTTCTTGTAGATGAGCTGTTGGATCTTCTCGGAAGAAATCGTGTCATGAATGTTCCTGGCCCCGAAGAAAACCACACGTCCGAAAGGGGCGACGAGTTTGAAGCTCTCGTCTCCCACTTCGCCCGATGCCGCTTCCAAGACAACATCCACTCCTTTTCCGCCCGTCGCTGCTCTAACCTGGTCTGGCCACGTCTTCTCGCTGTAGTCAACGGCAGTGTCCGCGCCAAGGTTTTTCACCAGATCGAGTTTCTGCCTGGAACTGGCCAGCGCGATGACTTGTCTTGCCCCCATGATCTTCGCGAGTTGTACCAGGTAAAGCCCGACTCCCCCGGCCGCAGCTTGCACAAGCACAGTCTCGTGAGATCGGGGCTTGGCTGCAAACTTCAACAGGGCATATGCTGACAGACCCTGAACTGGGATCGAGCTTGCCTCAGCGAACGAGATTCCCTTGGGAACAGGGATTAAAGAGCCGGCATCGGCGGTGGCATAGTCTGCGTATCCGCCGCTCGAAACGATGGCGGCAACGCTGTCGCCTACGTTGACGCCTTTTACTTGCGAGCCGAGTTCCACGACGATCCCGGCAGCCTCAAAACCGAAGATGTAAGGCAGCGGCTTGAGCGCCGGATATTTTCCCTTCGTCAGCTCAAGCTCGGCAAAGTTGATGCCCGCGGCCTTTACCTCAATCAGGACTTGGTTTGGACCGGGCTTCGGCTTGTCAGCCTCCACAACTCGCAGGCTTTCGAATCCTTCGAGCCCGGTCAATTCAATCGCTTTCATGTTGCCTCCACGGAATTGGCACCGCACGATGGGCGGGGTCGGTGCGCGTGCCCGCCGATCAGACCTGTCCCATCCCGCCGTCCACGTTCAGATCTACGCCCGTGATGTAAGACGATTCAGGACCCGAGAGGAACAACACCGCATCGGCGATTTCCTCCGGCTTGCCCGGGCGCTTCATCGGAACTTGCGAGACGATGCCGCGCAGGGTCTCATCGATGGCTTCCTGCGACATGCCCGTGCGCTCGAAAATGGGAGTCGGCACCGGACCGGGGCTGACCACGTTAATGCGGATGCCCCTGTCGGCCAGCTCTGCCGTCAGCGTACGCGCAAAAGAGCGCACGGCAGCCTTGCTGGCAGAATAGACGCTCGCCCCAGGCATACCGAGCTCGTCCACCACGGAGGCATTGAGCACGATTGCGGCTCCGTCGTTCAAATGAGGGAGTGCCTTCTGGACCGTGAAAAACAGCCCGCGAACGTTGATATCGAAGATTTCGTCAAAATGGGCTTCGGTTGCGTCCGAAACCGGGACAAACTTCCCGATCCCTGCATTCGCGAACAAGATGTCGATCTTGCCCCACTTCTCCGCAACGGCCGTGAAGAGCTTATTGATGTCCTCCGGTTTTGAGACATCGGCGCGAACGCCGATCACATCGCCTCCAATGGCTTTCACCGCTTCATCCAGTGTCTTTTGGTTACGTCCGGAAATGACGACCTTCGCCCCTTCCGTCCGGAACAATTTGGCCGTTGCCAGCCCGATTCCGCTGTTTCCGCCGGTCACAACAGCAACTTTTCCTGTGAGCCTTTTCATAGACACTCCTTTGCGATCTCTCGGCATGGCGACCAAGCCACTTTCGAGTGTATTTCGATAATTTGATGACTATCAAAGTAATAAGTTTCACGCTTCCTGAAATCGCAATTGTGGAAAAGACAGGTCGCCCAGATAGAATCAGTGAACAATCCATGGATATCGAACAGCTTGCGAAGATCTCAAGGGCCCTGGCCGATCCGACCCGTCTGCGCATCTACGAAGCCATAGCGGCGAGAGATGAGATCTACTGTGGGGAACTGGTGGAAAGGGTAGGGTTGGCGCCGGGCACTGTATCTCACCATCTCAAGGTCCTGGCGGAGGCCGAACTGATCGACTCGCGACGGGAAGGACAGTTTATTTACAACCGGGCAACGCCGGAGACTATGAAGCGTTACGCGGAAACGCTGACGAAGTTTGGCCGTCGACGCTGAAAACACCGAATCCTCGAGGTGGTGTGGATGACGGCACAGGGTGAGTGCAAGACAATTCATGATGGGAGTCTCGATTGATGCGCCACGCAATTCTGGGTCCGGGCGGGGTGGGCGGACTGATCGCAGCCTCGTTGGCGGAATCTGGAGCGACAGTCGCACTCGTTGTGAGGAACGAGGCGATAAACCAGTATCCCGACGAACTGAAGCTTGAGAGTCCCTTTGGCAAATTCGGTGTCAGAGTGGAGCGGACTACAACCGTTCCGGCGGTTGACGTGCTGTGGATCGCTGTGAAGGCCACCCAGTTGGACTCAGCGCTCGATTCGTTTCCCAATGGCAATTCAGTCAGGGCCATCATTCCGTTGCTCAATGGTATCGACCACGTGGCGATGCTCCGCTTGCGATACGGCGCGGCTCGCGTCGTCCCGGCCACGATCTTTGTCGAGTCCGAGCGAACTGCCCCAGGGCACATTGTGCACCGTTCACCATTCGCTCGGTTGAATGTCTCCTCGATCGGGCGCACCCTGATGCAGAGCACCCTTGAGGACTTGCAGAAGCTCGGCTTCACTTGCCAGTTCGTAGACGATGAGCAAACGTTGCTTTGGAGCAAGCTCGTATTCCTGGGTCCGATGGCACTTGTCACTACGGCCGCAGACAAAACTAGCGGGGAAATCGCAGCGGACGCGACATGGCGGCAGGAACTGGAGATCTGTGTCCGTGAGGCCTGTGCGGTCGCGCTCGCCGAAGGCGCGAAGGTTGACGCCGATTCTGTGATCTCGACGATCAAGAGCTTGCCCGGCAACATCCGCAGCTCCATGCAAAAAGACGTGGAACGAGGAAATCGGCCTGAACTGGACGCGATCGCGGGACCGATCTTGCGTGCCGCTCCTCGCCATAATCTCGATGTGCCGGTTACTCGAAGATTGGTCGCCGAGGTCGAGCGGAAAACAAACCTGAGAAAGAAGCTAGCCGCGACGAGAGAGGGCTCCTCGTTTTCCGAGTAGCCGACCAATTTTGCGAGACCCGAAGCAACCTTAGTTCTTGTCTTCCGTAGTTGGAACTGGGCAAACGAGAGTCTTGCGGCCGCCTTCCTAGCTTGCCGCCCTGGCTTGAGCTAAGCCGCCAACGATTCCCTTTGCGGTTGTGCTGAAGTAGGCAAGAAATTCCTGCACGTGCTTTGGCCTCAGCAATCTGCGGTTCCATATCATTTCGTAGCGAATCGAGAGCGGACCGTTCGAATCACAGAGAAGGCGCGCCGCGCGGTATGTGGGAGAGACTTTAGATTCGGGCAAAATAGCGGCGGCTACGCCGAGATCCGCCCAATCCTCCATCACCTTGTAGCTAAGCGCCTGGCCTGGATACTCCTGAAACTTCAGCCGGTGCTGTCGGAAGACTTCCCGCGTCGAGTCGGCCAGTCCACAACCTACGGACAGCGCGAAGCTTTCGGAGGCGATTTGCTCCAGGCGAACTGGCCCGGTACCCGATGTCTGATGTCGGGAAGGGTTTCTCGGCAAGTAGAGAAGTTGTTCGCCGTGAAACGTCAGCCGTCCGAGGCGCTTGTCATAGGGGCCGCAGGGCTGAAAGGCAAAGTCGAGTGTTCCTTCCAACAAGCGTTGCCGCAGGTCATTCAGGTGACACTCCTTGAAGATGATGTCGACATGGGGATGATGGCGGCGGAAGGGATCGAGAACCGCAGCCACAATTCGGGTGTCGATCAGCGGAGTCAGTCCAAGGCGAATGATCCTGTAGGAAGGGTTCAGGTATTCCTTGGCGCCCTTGGTCAGTTCATCAGCGGCACTGAGCACACTGGTGATCATGGGGAGGATGCGCTCGCCGAACGGGGTAATGCCGACTTTGCGAGTGGTACGGGAAAAGATGCGGCCGCCGAGTTGGTCCTCGAGTTGGGAGACGGCGTTCGAAAGGCTGGCCTGCGTGACGTGACACTTCTCCGCTGCCCGGCTAAACGATGCCAGTTCCGCAACGCTCTGCACAAATCGAAGGTGGTTGAGGTTCATCTACTTATAGTAACAGTCTATAAGAACTATTTATAAATAGAATTTGTCACTATACGAACTTTGGGGCACACTGGCGTTGTCAAGGAGGAGGTTTCATGAAAAAAGGAAAGGCCCTAAGTCGTACCCCATTTCTCGTTTTGCTCGCCGGCACAATGTTTTCGCTTGTAGTGTCCATGAGTGCGTCAAACACCAGCCAACCAGCGGCCGTTCATACATTGGACGACGCCGCGATTTTTGCCATCTTCGATGAAGTGAACGCCGCCG